>NZ_JBWKFL010000002.1:51541-65874 GCF_056434305.1 Streptomyces sp. NPDC044061
GTCCGGCACTGCCTGCTGCGGCCCGCGTCGGTGGGGGGCTTGGGGTCGGGAGGTATCCGTCCTCGGTCCGCCGGACTCGTCCTCGAAGAGGTGAACCGGGATGTTCGCCGGCCGCTGCGGACGCGTCCCCTGCCCGCCGTACGCGAGTGCGGGGCCTGCCCCGCCTGTGCGCCTGCGCGGTCCCACCCTGTGCCGACGCCGGGTCCGACAGCGCCTGCTGGGCCGTGACCGTGCGCGGTCCGGCACTGCCTGCTGCGGCCCGCGTCGGTGGGGGGCTTGGGGTCGGGAGGTATCCGTCCTCGGTCCGCCGGACTCGTCCTCGAAGAGGTGAACCCGCGTTCTCGCCGGCCGCTGCGGACGCGTCCCCTGCCCGCCGTACGCGAGTGCGGGGCCTGCCCCGCCTGTGCACCTGCGTGGCCCCACCTGGCGCCGGGGCCCGACGCTGCCGACGGCTTTCGGGGTTTCGGTGGCGGGGTGTGGTGTTTTCGGCTTCGGTGAGGGCGAGCCTACGGACGAAGGAGTCGCTCCATGGACATGACGCTCGAAGTGATCCTGCTGCCCGTGTCCGACGTGGACCGGGCGAAGGAGTTCTACCGGGACAGGGTCGGCTTCCATGTCGACCTGGACGGCGAGGTCATGGAGGGGGTGCGGATCGTGCAGCTGACGCCACCCGGTTCCGGGTGTTCCATCGCGCTCGTCGACGGGTTGCGGGTGCCGACCGGGACACCGCAGCCGGGGACGTACCACGGACTGCAGTTGTGCGTCACCGACGCCAAGGCGGCGTACGAGGAACTGACCGCGCGGGGCCTCGAGGTGAGCGAGCCCGTTCAGTTCGCGCCGCAGGACGGGGCGACCTTCATGTACTTCAAGGACCCTGACGGCAACGGGTGGGCCATCCAGGAGTACAAGCGGCGGACCACCGAGCCGCTGCATCAGGTGCTCGCCGAACTCGCCCACCGGCAGCAGTAGTTCACGCGGTCTTCATCCTCCGGGTTGGGTGACTTGGGACGGGGGAATATTGGCGTGCGCATGCTCTGTCCGCACCGCCAGCCCCGTCCTTCCCCCCGGAGGTTGATGTGTCCGGCAGTTCCGTGTTCCGCCGTGCCCGCACCGTCGTAGCGTCAACAGCGGCCTTCGCCGCGGCCGCGTTCGGTGTGTGGACCGGGCTCGGCAGTGAGTCCGCCCACGCCGCGGGCGCCGTCCCCAGCCCGGACCACGTGCTGGTCGTGGTCTTCGAGAACCACGCCTACAGCCAGGTGATCGGTTCCTCCAGCGCCCCGTACATCAACTCGCTCAAGTCCGGCGGCGCCAACCTCACCCAGTCCTACGCCATCACCCACCCGAGCCAGCCCAACTACTTCGCCCTCTTCTCCGGTTCGACGCAGGGCATCACCGACGACAGCTGCTACACCCCCGGCTTCTCCTCGGCCCCGAACCTCGCCTCCGAGCTGATCGCGGCGGGCCGCAGCTGGGCGAGCTACAACGAGTCGCTGCCGAGCCAGGGCTCCACCACGTGCAGCAGCGGCAACTACGCCCGCAAGCACAACCCGTGGTTCGGGTTCAGCAACGTGCCGACGTCCAGCGCCAAGACCTTCGCGCAGTTCCCGACGGACTACACGACGCTGCCCAAACTGTCCTTCGTGGTCCCCAACCTGTGCAGCGACATGCACGACTGCTCGGTGTCGACCGGCGACACCTGGCTGAAGAACAACCTCGGTGCCTACGCCACCTGGGCCAAGACGCACAACAGCCTGCTCGTCGTCACCTTCGACGAGGACAACCGGCTCAGCGGCAACCGCATCCCCACGGTCCTGTACGGCCAGCCGGTGACGGCGGGTTCGTCGTCCGGCACGACGTACAACCACTACGACCTGCTGCGCACCCTGGAGGACACCCAGGGTCTGACCACGCACGCCGGGAACGCGGCCTCCGCCAAGGACATCACCGGCATCTGGGCGTCCTGACGTGTACGTAGCGGACAGCCGCGCGAGCACACCTGACGCGCGGGCGTCCGCGGACGGTGCCGTCCGGCCTCGGGCCGGGCGGCGCCGCGCCGCGATCGCCCCGACCGTGCTCGCCCTCGGGACCGTCAGTCTGGTCACCGACGTGTCGTCCGAGATGGTCACGGCGGTGCTGCCGCTGTACCTGGTGGCGGGGCTCGGCCTGTCCCCGCTCGGCTTCGGGCTGCTCGACGGGATCTACAACGGCTTCTCCGCCCTCGTACGGCTGGTCGGCGGGCACCTGGCGGACCGGGGCGGCGGCCGGCACAAGTGGGTGGCCGGGCTCGGCTACGGCGTATCGGCGCTGTGCAAGCCGTTGTTGCTGCTGGCGCACTCGCTCACGCCCATCGGGCTGATCCTGGCCGCCGACCGCACCGGCAAGGGGCTGCGCACGGCCCCGCGGGACGCACTGATCTCCCTCTCCAGCACCCCCGAGAGCCGGGGCCGCGCCTTCGGGGTGCACCGCGCGATGGACACCGCGGGCGCCCTGTTCGGCCCGCTGGTGGCGTTCCTGATCCTGCGCGCCACCGTGGACGGCTACGACGCGGTGTTCACGGTCAGCTTCTGCGTGGCGGTGTTCGGCGTGCTGGTGCTGGTGCTGTTCGTGCCGGGTGGCCGGCAGCGGGGTGCCCAGGACGGCGAGCGCCCCACCCTGCGCGCCGCGGTGAGCCTGCTCCGCCGCCGCGACCTGCGCCGGATCACCGTCTGCGCCCTGCTGCTGGGTCTGGCCACGGTCAGCGACTCGTTCGTCTATCTGCTGCTGCAGCGCCGGCTGGGCGTCCCCGACCGCTGGTTCGCGCTGCTGCCGCTCGGCACGGCGGCCGCGTTCCTGCTGCTGGCGGTGCCGCTCGGCCGGCTCGCGGACCGGGTGGGCCGGTGGGCCGTGTTCCTGACCGGCCACGCGGCCCTGCTCCTCGCGTACGCGCTCCTGCTCACCGCCTGGCACGGCACGGCCCTGCCTTACGTCGTCCTGGCCCTGCACGGCTGCTTCTACGCGGCCACCGACGGCGTGCTGATGGCGGCGGCCTCCGAGGGCGTGCCGGAGGCGCTGCGCTCGTCCGGCCTGGCCGTCGTGCAGACCGGGCAGGCCCTGGCCCGGTTCGCCTGCTCGCTGCTGTTCGGCGCGGCGTGGACGGTGTGGGGCGACCGCGCGGCGCTGGCCGGGGCGGCGGTGGCCCTCGCGGCCTGTGCCGCGTTCTCCCTGACCCTGCGCCCGAAAGGCACCGTGCCCGCATGACCGTACGCACCCGGATCCTGATCCTGCTCTCGGCCGTCGCCGCGCTGGCGGCGGTCGGGCTGGCGTCCGTCCTGCACGCGTCGGCGCGCGCGGACCGCCGCGACCACACCCAGGCGGGCGGGCCAAAGGTCACGCCGGGCACGGTGACCCTGTCCGGGCACGGCCGCATGGTCTTCCGCAACATGGCGTGGGGCCCGCACCGCGACGAGCTGACCACGGTCCCGGCGGCCGACCCGGCGGGCCCGCGCACCGCCTCCGGCGTCAAGTGCCTGCGGTTCTACGCCGCTTCGGGCACCGGAGTGTGCCTGCAGGCGGTGCACGGCCCGGTCTCCGACACCTACCGCGCCCTGGTGCTGGACGCCCGCCTGCGCACCCGCCACCGGTACGACGTCCCGGGCATCCCCTCCCGCGCCCGGGTCTCCCCCACCGGGCACTTCGCGGCCTGGACGGCGTTCGTGGGCGGTGACTCGTACGCCGGGACGAACTTCTCCACGCGCACGGCGATCGTGGACACCCGCACGGGCGAGCTGATCCCGTCCCTGGAGGCCTTCCGGATCGTCCGGGACGGCCGTGCCCACCGTGCGGCGGACGCCAACTTCTGGGGCGTGACGTTCGCTTCGGACGACCGCACGTTCTACGCCACGCTGGCGACCGGGGGGAGCACCTACCTGGTCCGGGGCGACCTGCGCAGGCGCACGGTCACCACCCTGCACGCCGACGTGGAGTGCCCGTCCCTCTCCCCCGACGGCACGCGGGTCGCGTACAAGAAGCGGGTCAGGGGCCTGCCCAAGGACGCCCCGTGGCACCTGTACGTACTCGACCTGCGCACGATGCGCGAGACCCCGCTGGCCGAGCCGAGGAGCGTCGACGACCAGGCGGTGTGGAAGGACGCCCGTACGGTCGTCTACGCCCTGCCCGGCGACTACGGCGCGGACCTGTACGAAGTCCCGGCGGACGGCTCCGGACAGGCGCGGCGGATCAGCCCGGCGGCGGTGTCGCCCGCGTATCTGCCCTGAACGGGGCGCCGGCCGGGTCACAGTAGGGGCGTGAGCGAGGACGACAGGAACCTCCTGGCCCGGGGCCGGGTGGCGACCGGGCTGCGCGCCGCCTCTACTCCGAGCGGCTCGGCCTGGAGCCCGTCGACGAACGCCCCGGCGGCCTGCTGTACCGGTGCGGGGGCGTGGACTTCGTCCTGTTCCGCTCGGCGGGCGCCTCTCCCGGAACCTTCACGCAGATGACCTGGGAGGTGGCCGACATCGAGGCGACCGTCTCGGAACTGAGGCGGCGCGGGGTGACCTTCGAGGAGGTCGACGTACCCGGCTTCCACACCCACGACGGAATCGCCCAGATCGAGGGCAACTGCCCCACCAAGGGCGCCAGAGGCGAACGCGGCGCCTGGTTCCACGACAGCGAGGGCGACCTCCTGGGCATCGGCCGGCCGATCCCCTGACCGACCGCGCCCCGGCACCGACGGTCCACACCGATCGGCGAGCCTTCCACGTCCCGGTCCTGCTGGACGCCGGCGAGAACGGCCGAGCCTCCGTCAGTCCACACCGACGGAGGCTCCTTGGGCACCTCGATCCGAACTGCAGCGACGGTCGCCGAGGCTGTGTGCGCTCTAGGAAGTGCTACGGCTCGCGGCTTCGGCCTGGGCTATGGCTTCGGCTTCGCTCTCGGCCAGTTCGAGCGCGACACCGAACGCCTGGGCGATGTGGCCCGCGGCCGACATGACGCGTGCCGTACCCACCACGGGTGCGATCGCGACGAGGAGGTCCTGCAGCTGCTCGACCGTGAAGTCGGCCTTGATCGCGGGATTGATGTGAGCCAGGTACGAGATCGCCGGTGCGTCCATCGCGACGAGTGCGGCGATGCGGCTGAGGATGAGCGTTCGCTCGTCCATGTGGCAGTGCTCGATGGAGTCGATGGTCATGGCGGCGATCGTGTCGAGTACGGGAGTGTCGTGTGCACTGGCCATGAGGGGACTGCCTTCCGGTGCTGTAGGAGTTGAACCGCCACCCGCTCAATGCGGGGATCCCCCGAATGCCCGGCGGTGACCAATCAAGCGTAGGCATCCTCCGACGGTGGCGCGCGTCGAGCCGGACGGCCGGAACCGGTCCGCTGATTCGGCGTCGGCCGCGAAATCACCCGGACCGTGTGAGCCCCAACGGTCTTTTCCCGGCGCACTGTGGCTGTAGCAAATGATCGACCAGCGCGATGCGTTCGACTCCCACGTCTGACGGCCGCCCCGCAGGAAGCGCCACATCAGTGACCACGCGTAACCCGCGCTGATCGCCGGTCGAAACCAAGCGAGGGCCAGGAAATGACCACGACACACATCACACAGACCCGCAAACAGCGGTGGGCCGGCGGCCTGATGCTCTTCGGCGCCGTCATGCTGATGGTCGCCGGAGTGATCGACATCTTCCGCGGCATCATGGGAATCGCCGAGGACGACGTGTTCGTCGCGACGAACGGCTACGTCTTCCGCTTCGACCTGACCGGCTGGGGCTGGGTCACCCTGATCCTGGGAGCTGTCGCCGTGGTGGTCAGCCTGGGGCTGTTCCAGACAGCGAAATGGGCACGGATCTCAGGCATCGTCATCGCCGGTCTGATCATCATCGCGAACTTCCTGTCCCTGCCCTACTCCCCCGCGTGGTCCACCCTGATGATCGCCTTCTCGGGAGTGGTCATCTGGGCCCTGTGCGTAGCTCAGCCCGATCGCGCCAACCCGGACCGCACGCGGCCGCCTGCCTGAGCCCCGAACCCTGGGCGCGCATCGTTCCGACGGCCCGGAGAGGGCCCCGACCGTGTGACGCGGTGGGGCCCACGGTCGCGGCCGTCAGCCCCACTGCTGCAGTCCTCGGCGAACCCGTTCCGACCTGCGTCTACAGCACAGGCAGGTTCTTCCGCAGCTCGAACGCCGTCACCTCGGAGCGGTACTCCTCCCACTCCTGCCGCTTGTTGCGCAGGAAGAAGTCGAAGACGTGCTCGCCCAGGGTTTCGGCCACCAGGTCGCTGCTTTCCATGAGGGTCAGGGCCTCGCCGAGGTTCTGCGGGAGGGGCTCGATGCCCATCGCGCGGCGTTCGGCGTTGGAGAGGGCCCAGACGTCGTCCTCGGCGCCGGGCGGGAGTTCGTAGCCCTCCTCGATGCCCTTCAGGCCGGCGGCCAGCAGGAGGGCGTAGGCCAGGTACGGGTTCGCGCCGGAGTCCAGGGAGCGGACCTCCACGCGCGCGGAGCCGGTCTTGCCGGGCTTGTACATGGGGACGCGGACCAGGGCGCTGCGGTTGTTGTGGCCCCAGCAGATGTAGGACGGGGCCTCGCCGCCGGCGCCGGCGGTGCGCTCGGAGCCGCCCCAGATGCGCTTGTAGGAGTTCACCCACTGGTTGGTGACCGCGGAGATCTCCGCCGCGTGCTTGAGCAGGCCCGCGATGAAGGAGCGGCCGACCTTGGAGAGCTGGTACTCCGAGCCGGACTCGTAGAACGCGTTCCGGTCGCCCTCGAAGAGGGAGAGGTGCGTGTGCATGCCGCTGCCGGGGTGCTCGGAGAAAGGCTTCGGCATGAAGGTGGCGTGGACTCCCTGCTCGAGCGCCACCTGCTTCATGACCAGGCGGAACGTCATGATGTTGTCCGCCGTGGAGAGCGCGTCGGCGTAGCGCAGGTCGATCTCCTGCTGGCCGGGGGCGCCCTCGTGGTGGGAGAACTCGACCGAGATGCCCATCGACTCCAGCATGGTGATCGCCTGGCGGCGGAAGTCCATGCCGACGTTGGTCGGGGTGTGGTCGAAGTAGCCCGAGTTGTCGGCCGGGATGGGGCGGGAGCCGTCCAGCGGGCGGTCCTTCAGCAGGAAGAACTCGATCTCCGGGTGGGTGTAGAAGGTGAAGCCCAGGTCGGAGGTGCGGGCCAGGGCGCGCTTGAGCACGTAGCGCGGGTCGGCGAAGGACGGGGAGCCGTCCGGCATGAGGATGTCGCAGAACATGCGGGCCGTGCCGGGGGTCTCCGCGCGCCAGGGCAGGACCTGGAAGGTGGAGGGGTCCGGCTTGGCGATCATGTCGGACTCGTAGACCCGGGCGAAGCCCTCGATGGCGGAGCCGTCGAAGCCGATGCCCTCGTCGAAGGCCTGCTCCAGCTCGGCGGGGGCCACGGCCACGGACTTGAGGAAGCCCAGCACGTCCGTGAACCACAGCCGTACGAACCGGATGTCGCGCTCCTCCAAGGTCCGGAGCACGAACTCCTGCTGCTTGTCCATCTTCCGCTTCCCCATCCTTGCTGGTCAGGCCGCCTGTGCCCCCGTGTGACGGGAGGCGGTCGGGCACCTGAGCATCCCACCACAACACCATTTCATGCGCGTTGCGGACCTTGATCGCCCGAGCGTCCCCGGCCTGAACGCCTCTCATACGGCAGGTGTACTGCTCTGTCGCCCATCTTGCCTGCTCGGGCCGACATCCGTAATGGCCGGTCCGCTTCCCACGTGACCGACAACACGCCTCTTTAATTTGCATCTCAGATGCAAGTTTTCCTAGGTTTTGATCAGTCGAGCCTGAGGAGTCCCGATGCTGTCCGAACAGTCCGCAGCCACCGTCCGCGCCACCCTTCCCGCCGTGGGCGCGGCCATCGGCGAGATCACCGAGCGCTTCTACGCCCGGCTCTTCGCCGCCCACCCCGAACTCCTGCGGGACCTGTTCAACCGCGGCAACCAGGCCTCCGGCGCCCAGAAGCAGGCCCTCGCCGGTTCGATCGCCGCCTTCGCCACCCACCTGCTGGACCACCCCGACCAGCGGCCCGACGCCATGCTCGGCCGCATCGCGCACAAGCACGCCTCCCTGGGTGTGGCACCCGAGCAGTACGACGTAGTCCACGAGCACCTCTTCGCCGCCATCGTCGAGGTCCTCGGCGAGGCCGTGACGCCCGAGGTCGCGGCGGCCTGGGACGAGGTCTACTGGCTGATGGCGAACGCGCTGATCGCCGTCGAGAAGCGGCTGTACGAGGAGAGCGGCAGCCGTGAACTGCGGCAGTGGGAGGTGGTGGAGCGGGTCGCGGAGACCGCGGACGTCGTCACCTTCCGGGTGCGCCCGGTGGACGGGGGGCCGGTGGCGGGCTTCCGCGCCGGGCAGTACGTCTCCGTCGGCGTCGCCCTGCCCGACGGGGCCCGGCAGATCCGGCAGTACAGCCTCTCGGGGGCTGCGGGCGAGACGGTCCGGCAGTTCAGCGTCAAGCGCGTGCACGACGGTACGGCGCCCGACGGCGAGGTCTCGAACCACCTTCACGCGCGCGTGCGCGAGGGCGACGTCCTGGAGCTCTCCGAGCCGTACGGCGACCTGGTGCTCGGCGACACCGCCGACCGGCCCCTCCTGCTCGCCTCCGCGGGCATCGGCGTGACCCCGATGGTCGCGATGCTCGCCGCGCTGGCTGCCGACGGCCACCAGGCCCCGGTCGCGGTCGTCCACGGCGACCGCTCCCCCGCGGACCACGCCCTGCGCACCGACCACGAGGCGTACGCCGCGAAGCTCCCGGACGCGTCCGTCCACCTCTTCTACGAGCGCGACGCCGAGCCGGGCACGAGCACCGGCCTGGTCGACCTGACCGGCGTCACCGTACGGCCCGGCACGCGCGCGTACCTGTGCGGCCCGCTGCCCTTCATGCGCGCGGTGCGCACCCAGCTCATCGAGAGGGGCGTGGCCCCGGCCGACATCCACTACGAGGTGTTCGGTCCGGACCTGTGGCTGGCGCAGAGCTAGTGCCCCGGCACTAGCAGACACGGCCTCTCAGGCGCCGAAGCGCCGCGCTCCCTCCCGGCCGATCCGCTGGTTCTCGGCCACGTACGGGCGCAGTTCCTCCTCGTAGGCCGCGAAGGCCTTGGTGTGGTCCTCGCCCGCCGCCGCGAGGTGGCGGGCGAGGGTGCGGGCGCCGATCAGCGCCTGGGAGGTGCCCATGCCGGAGGTGGGGGCGGCGCAGTGGCCGGCGTCGCCCAGCAGCACGATCCGGCCCTCGGACCAGCGGTCCAGGTGCACCTGGCAGGCCGAGGAGAAGTAGAAGTCGGTGGCGGCGGCCATGTCCTCCAGGAGGCGGGGCACCAGCCAGCCGGCGCCGGCCATCCGCTCGCGGGTGACGCGCTCCTGCTCGGCGCGGTCCAGCAGGTCCAGGGCGGGCGAGTCGCCGGCGAAGGAGAGGCTGACGGCCGCCCGGTCCGGGTCCGCGGCGCTGAACATGTAGACCGCCCGGCCGCGGGTCTGCCAGAGCGCGCCCCGGTGGTCGAGGCCCAGGTGGTTGGCCGTGCTGAAGCCGACACCCGACAGGCCGAGGTGGCGGATCGTCTCACTGTGCGGGGCGAAGACCAGACGGCGCACCACGGAGTGGATGCCGTCGGCGCCGGCCACCAGGTCGTAGCTGTCCGGCTCGGCCCGCTCGAAGCCGACCCGGACGCCGTCCGCGTCCTGCTCGACGTGGTTGATCGAGTCGTCGAAGAAGTAGCGCACCGCACCGGCCGTGCGCGCGTGGAGGATGCGGGTCAGCTCGCGCTTGGGGACCTCCAGCTCCCCGGCGAAGGTCTCGGCCGGCAGTTCGCCGACGCGGTCGCCGTCGGCGTCCAGCAGGTCCGTGCCGGTCATCCCGGTCGCGTGCGCGCGCACCTCCGCGAGGATGCCCAGTTCCTCGAGCACCTCGAAGGCCGCTCCCCGGAAGTCGACGGCGTAGCCGCTGTCGCGCAGGGCCGGGGCCCGCTCGACGACGGTCACGTCGTGTCCGTCGCGGTGCAGGAACCAGGCCAGTACGGGTCCGGCGACACTCGCGCCGGAGATCAGGATCTTCATGGGTACCCCTGTCGTCGATCCGGGCGAGGGCTCCAGCCTCCATCGGGGCGGCGCCCGCGATCAACGACGGTTCCGGCCAAGCGGGCCGCGGTCCCGCGGTGCCCGTCAGCCGTGGTGCGGCGCCCTGGAGATGCCGAGCAGCAGGGGTCCCGTCGGATCCGTCACGATGTCCCGCACGGTCACCGGGTCCAGCGCCGCGAAGAACGCCTCCTGGGCCCGGCGCAGGGCGCCTCGCAGGCGGCAGCCGGAGTTGAGGGGGCACGGGGTCGCGCCCTCGCAGTCGACGACGTCGCCCTCGCCCTCGAACGTGCGGACGACCGCCCCCACGGACGCCGTACGGCCCCGTTCGGTGAGGGTCAGTCCGCCGCCCCTGCCCCGGCGGGCGTCGACGAGGCCCAGGTGCTGGAGTTCGGCGACGACCTTGGCCGCGTGGGTGTAGGGCACGTCCATGTCCGCCGCGACCTGGCGGGTCGTCGGGCTGGCGTCACCGGCGACGGCGAGTCGCATCAGGACGCGCAGGGCCAGGTCGGTGGAGCGCAGCAGCCGCATGCCTCGAGCCTAGGTAATACGCATCCGAGGTTCAAATTATCCGGTTGCCGCGCCCTCGCTACGGAGCGGGGCGGCCTGCGCACTACGATCGGTGCGCCCCACCGTCCACGTCCCTTTCCCCAGAAGGACTCGCCTCATGGGTTCCGCCAAGAACAGCAGCACCGCGGCGCGCAAGGCGCGCATCGAGGAGATGCGGCGCGCCGAGCAGGCCCGCGAGCGCCGCAACCGGGTGCTCACCGTCGCCGCCAGCGTGGTGGTCGTCGCCGGTCTCGCCGTCGGCGGTGTGGTGCTCGTGAACTCGCAGTCGGACGACTCCGGCAAGAACTCGAGCGCGAGCAGCGACGCCAAGGGTGGCTCCTCCGGGGACTCCGGGCACTTCACCACCGGCAAGGACGGGGTGAAGACGTGGTCCGGGAAGCTGTCGCGGACGCACGTGGCGACCAAGGTGTCGTACCCGATGCACCCGCCGGTCGGCGGCAACCACAACCCGGTGTGGCTCAACTGCAACGGCGACGTCTACCCCAAGCCGGTGCAGGACGAGAACGCCGTGCACGCGCTGGAGCACGGAGCGGTCTGGGTGACGTACACCGGCAAGGCGAAGAAGGCGGACGTCGACGCGCTCGCGGCCAAGGTCAAGAAGACGCCGTACTCGCTGATGAGCCCGTACGAGAACCAGGCCGCCCCGCTGGTCCTGTCGGCCTGGGGCCACCAGGTGACCGTGAAGAGCGCGAGCGACCCGGAGGTGGACAAGTTCTTCGCCGCCTACGTGCAGGGCCCGCAGACGCCCGAGCCGGGCGCCTCGTGCACCGGCGGGATGATGAAGTGAGGCGGCAGCACGTCGGCTGGGTGGCGGGCGCCGCCGCGGCGGTGCTCGTCGCGGCCGGGGCGATCACGTACGCGGTCGCCGAGGACGGCGGCTCGGGCACGCGGACGCCGGACGCCCGGTCCGCCGATGCCGGGTTCGCACGGGACATGGCCGTCCATCACCAGCAGGCCGTCGAGATGTCGTACATCGTGCGGGACCGCACGAAGAACGAGGAAGTGCGGCGGCTCGCCTACGACATCGCCCAGACACAGGCCAACCAGCGCGGCATGCTGCTGGGCTGGCTCGACCTGTGGGGGCTGCCGAAGGTGTCGGCCGACCCGCCGATGACCTGGATGGGCATGGGTGACATGGCCTCCGGCAAGGACGGGGCGCTGATGCCCGGGATGGCGACCAACACGGAGATGAAGAAGCTGCAGACCCTGAGCGGGAAGCAGGCCGAGGTCTTCTATCTGCAGTTGATGACGGACCATCACAAGGGCGGCATCCACATGGCCGAGGGCTGTGTCGCCAAGTGCGCCGTCGGCGTGGAGAAGCGGCTCGCCCAGGGCATGGTCGACGCGCAGCAGTCGGAGATCCAGTTGATGGCCGACATGCTCGAGGAGCGGGGAGCGCAGCCGCGTTCGTGAACAGCCGGCAGGCCGTTCCGTTACCCAACCGTGAGGGACTAAAGGCGCAATTCGCCCCACCTGACCAGCACTTGAGCTTCTCTTGACTCTTACGTTCCCCTGGCATGAACGGTTCATCGCAAGAGTGGCCCCCATCGTGTGATCCATTCGCGGGCCGACGCCGCCGCGGGCCGGTGTGCGGATCCACGACGTTTCAACCACTACATGCATGCGAACCGCATCGCAGGGGGTTCTATGAGATCCAACCGCGCCAAGGTGCGCGCCGGCGTGGGCATGGCAGCGACGCTGCCCATGATCGCCGGCGCACTGGCCCTCGGCATACCCGCGGCGCACGCCGCGGACACCCCGGCCCGTGACGCGCTGGCGGGCACCAAGCCCGCGTGGGCCACGGCCAAGGCGGACAAGGGTGCCACCGCCGACAGCGCCCAGGTCAAGGCCCGGGTCTACCTGGCCGGCCGCGACCGGGCCGGACTCGCCGCCTACGCCAAGGCCGTGTCCGACCCCAGCTCTCCGCTGTACGGCAAGTACCTGAGCGCCAAGAAGGCGCAGGCCCGCTTCGGGGCCACCAAGGCGCAGGTCGCCGCGGTCAAGTCCTGGCTGAAGTCGGCCGGACTCGAGATCACCGAGGTCACCTCGCACTACGTCACCGTCTCCGGTGACGTCGCCGCCGCCGAGAAGGCGTTCGGCACCCAGCTGCACAACTTCACCAAGGGGTCGAAGACCTACCGCGCCCCGTCGCGGACCGCGTCGGTCCCGACCGGCCTGAACGGCGCCGTCCTGACCGTCACCGGCCTGGACAACGCGCCGCACAAGTCGACCCACGACGACCAGCTGCCGCCCCCGGACGCCGTGTTCAAGAACTCCGGGCCGTTCTCCTCGTACTACGGCTCGAACATCGCGACCACGCTGCCCGACGCGTACGGCCAGAAGATCCCGTACGCGATCAAGGGCTACACCGGCAAGCAGCTGCGCGCCGCCTACGGCGCGGGCGACTACACCGGCAAGAACGTCCGCGTCGCGATCACCGACGCGTACGCCTCGCCGACCATCGCCTTCGACGCGGGCAAGTACGCGGTGAAGAACGGTGACGCGGCCTGGAAGACCGGCCAGCTGCACCAGGTGCTGCCGAAGAACTACACCAAGACCGAGGAGTGCGGCGCGGCCGGCTGGTACGGCGAGGAGACCCTCGACGTCGAGGCCGTGCACGCCGTCGCGCCGAACGCCGACGTCACGTACGTGGGCGCCGCGTCCTGCTACGACGACGACCTGCTGGACTCGCTCAGCAAGATCGTCGACAACCACCTGGCCGACATCGTCTCCAACTCCTGGGGCGACATCGAGGCCAACCAGACGCCCGACCTGCTGGCCGCCTACGACCAGGTGTTCCAGCTGGGCGCGGTCCAGGGCATCGGCTTCTACTTCTCCTCCGGTGACAACGGCGACGAGGTCGCCCACACCGGTACGAAGCAGGTCGACACCCCGGCCAACTCGGCGTGGGTGACGGCGGTCGGCGGTACCTCGCTGGCCGTCGGCAAGGGCGACAAGTACCAGTGGGAGACCGGCTGGGGCACCGAGAAGGCGACCCTGTCGGCCGACGGCAAGAGCTGGACGAACTTCCCCGGCGCGTTCACCTCGGGCGCGGGCGGCGGCACCAGCAGGACCGTGCCGCAGCCGTACTACCAGAAGGGCGTCGTCCCGAAGGCGCTGGCCACGGCCAACAACGCCGCCGGCAACCGCGTCGTCCCGGACATCGCGGCCATCGCCGACCCGAACACCGGCTTCCTGGTCGGCCAGACCCAGACCTTCCCCGACGGCACCGAGCAGTACAGCGAGTACCGCATCGGCGGCACCTCGCTGGCCGCCCCGGTGATCGCGGCGGTCCAGGCCCTGGCCCAGGAGGCGGGCGGCGGCAAGGCGATCGGCTTCGCCAACCCGTCCATCTACGCCAAGTACGGCAAGAAGGGCGCCTTCCACGACGTCACGGACAACCCGACGGGCTCCGGCCTGGCGGTCGCCCGTATCGACTTCGTGAACGGCTTCGACGCCGCCGGCGGCCTCGCGACCTCGGTCCGCAGCCTCGGCAAGGACAGCTCGCTGTCCGCGGTGAAGGGCTATGACGACGTCACCGGCGTGGGCTCGCCCGCGAACGGTTACGTCCAGTCGTACCGTCGCCACTGATCTCAGCAGGTGACCGGGGGCGGGGGGGGGGGGGGGGGGCCCCCCCCCCCCCCCCCCCCTCCCCCCCCCCCCCCCCCCCCCCTCCCCCCCCTCCCCCCCCCCCCCCCCCG
>NZ_JBWKFL010000002.1:65882-68972 GCF_056434305.1 Streptomyces sp. NPDC044061
TTGGGGGGGGGGGGGGGCGAGGGCGGTGCCGGGTGCGTTTCCTCGCCCAGGGGTTGTTGGTCCGGTTACGATTTCCCCCGCGGGCCTCGGGGTGGCGGGGGGGGGGGGGGTCCCCCCCCCCCCCCCCGCCCCCATTGCGTCGCTCTGACGATTACACTGGGCGCGTGCCTCCGTTGAACTTCTGGTCGATCTATCAGCATGGCTTCGCGCGCGTCGCCGCGTGTACGGGTCACACCGTCATCGCGGACCCGCACGCCAACGCCGAAGCGGTCCTGCGCCACGCACGCCGGTGCGCCGAGGAGGGAGTCGCCGTCGCCGTCTTCCCGGAGATGGTGCTGTGCGGCTACTCCATCGAGGACCTGCTGCTGCAGGACGCGCTCCTCGACCAGGTCGAGGAGGCGCTCCAGGAGGTGGTGGCCGGGTCGGCGGGGCTGCTGCCGGTCCTGGTCGTCGGTGCCCCGCTGCGCCACCGCAACCGGGTCTACAACTGCGCGGTGGTCGTGCACCGCGGCCGTGTCCTCGGAGTCGTGCCCAAGTCGTACCCGCCGAACTACCGCGAGTTCTACGAGCGCCGGCAGATCGGCGACGGCGCCGACGAGCGCGGCGGGTCGATCCGCGTCGGCGGCGAGACCGTGCCTTTCGGCGTGGACCTGCTGTTCACGGCCGAGGACGTCCCTGGTCTCGTGCTGCACGCGGAGATCTGCGAGGACATGTGGGTTCCGGTGCCGCCGAGCGCGGAGGCGGCCCTCGCCGGCGCCACCGTCCTGGTCAACCTCTCGGGCAGCCCGATCACGGTCGGGCGGGCCGAGGACCGCAAGCTGCTGTGCCGCTCGGCGTCCTCACGCTGCCTCGCCGCGTACGTCTACGCGGCGGCCGGCCTCGGCGAGTCGACCACCGACCTGTCCTGGGACGGCCAGGCCATGGTCTACGAGAACGGCCTGCTGCTGGCGGAGACCGAGCGGTTCCCGCTCGGCGACAGCCACGCGGTGGCCGACGTGGACCTCGACCTGCTGCGGCAGGAACGGCAGCGGATGGGCACGTTCGACGACAACCGCCGTACGCACAGCGCGCGGACCGGTGACTTCCGGACGGTCTCCTTCGAGCTCGACCCGCCGCTCACCGACCTGGGGCTGCGCCGCCGCCTGGAGCGCTTCCCGTTCGTACCGGCCGACGCCGACCGCCTCGCCCAGGACTGCTACGAGGCGTACAACATCCAGGTCGAGGGCCTCCAGCAGCGGCTCGCGGCGATCGGTGGCCCCAAGGTGGTCATCGGGGTGTCCGGCGGCCTGGACTCCACGCACGCGCTGATCGTCGCCGCCCGGGCGATGGACCGCGCGGGCCGCCCGCGCAGTGACATCCTGGCCTGGACCCTGCCCGGCTTCGCCACCAGCGACCACACCAAGGACAACGCCCACAAGCTGATGAACTCGCTCGGCGTCACGGCGGCCGAGCTGGACATCACGCCGACCGCACGGCTGATGCTGAAGGAGATGGACCACCCGTTCGCGTCCGGCGAGCCGGTGTACGACGTCACCTTCGAGAACGTGCAGGCCGGGCTGCGCACCGACTACCTGTTCCGGCTCGCCAACCAGCGCGGCGGCATCGTGCTCGGCACCGGTGACCTGTCGGAGCTGGCGCTCGGCTGGTCCACGTACGGCGTGGGCGACCAGATGAGCCACTACAACGTCAACTCGGGCGTGCCGAAGACGCTGATGCAGCATCTGATCCGCTGGGTCATCAGCAGCGAGCAGTTCGACGAGGAGACCGGCGAGACGCTCGCCGCGATCCTCGACACCGAGATCAGCCCGGAGCTGGTCCCGGGCGAGGAGATGCAGTCCACGGAGTCGAAGATCGGGCCGTACGCGCTGCACGACTTCACGCTCTTCCACGTGCTGCGGTACGGTTTCCGGCCGTCGAAGATCGCCTTCCTGGCCTGGCACGCCTGGCACGACCCGGAGGCCGGTGCCTGGCCGCCCGGTTTCCCGGAGGCCAAGCGGGTGGCCTACGACCTGTCGGAGATCCGGCGCTGGCTGGAGGTCTTCTGCCGCCGCTTCTTCGCGTTCGCGCAGTTCAAGCGCTCGGCGATGCCGAACGGGCCGAAGGTCTCGGCCGGCGGTTCGCTGTCCCCGCGCGGCGACTGGCGGGCACCGTCGGACAGCAACGCGCGGGCCTGGCTGCGGGACTTGGCCCGGTTCGACGACCCTACGACTTGAGCGCCTCGACGAAGGGGGCCCAGGCGGCGGCGCTGAGGATGAGAGCGGGGCCGTCCGGGGTCTTGGAGTCCCGGACGGGGACGAGGCCGGGGATGTTGTGGGCTGCTTCTAGGCAGTTGCCGCCGTCTTCGTTGCTGTAGCTGGACTTGCGCCAGAGGGCGGCGCCGGGGAAGTCGCTGGCCACTTCGACGCACTCCCCGCCATCGCCATTGCTGTAGCTGCTCTTGAGCCAGAGCGCGTCACTCAAGTCGATCCGGTCGCTTGCCATTTCGGTAATCCTCTGCGGCTGCCTTGATCATGGCGAGGGACGTGCCTGGTGACAGCGCGACGGCCCTGAGCCGATCGTATGCCTTGCGATACTGCTTCACGAGAGCCGGATCATCGATGGTGTCTCCGCTGTAGGACGCCTCGGTGTAGACCAGCGGCGGGGCATCCGGGAAAGTCATGATCATGATGGAGGCGGCCATGAGGGGATACGCGCCGCTCCTCCGCGAAACGATTTGCGGAACGATTCGGCGCCGGTCCGCCAGTTCGGCGATGCTGTCGAGCTGTGCAGCCATGTCCTCGGGCGACATGACGGCGTCCATGAGCAGCGACTCGTGCAGGACGGCCCAGTACTCCGGGACCGCGTGATCGTCCTCGAAGAGGCGGGTGCGATCAAGCCGCGCCCGCACCTTCTCCTCGACCCACTCGTCCGAGGCGGACGGATGAGCGGAATGGACCAGCGCACGTGCGTAGGGCGCTGTCTGCAGCAGCCCAGGCAAGGTACTCGGCGACCAGAACTCGATCGACTCGGCGTGCTTCTCCGCTTCCAAAGCCTTCTCGAAGTAGGCGGCATGCGGCCCTCGCCGCGCCCTCCGCACATCCTCACAATGCC
>NZ_JBWKFL010000002.1:69071-78695 GCF_056434305.1 Streptomyces sp. NPDC044061
ACTCGATCGACTCGGCGTGCTTCTCCGCTTCCAAAGCCTTCTCGAAGTAGGCGGCATGCGGCCCTCGCCGCGCCCTCCGCACATCCTCACAATGCCGTTCGAAGTAGCCGTCGGTACCCAGCACCCGATCCACGTGCCGGGCCAGATCCATCGGCATGCGGCGCTTGCCGTGTTCGATGTCGCTGAGGTGCGACTTGCCGTAGAAGCTGCCCTCGACCAGACGCTCCAGCGACAGCCCCGCAGCCTCCCGCTTCCACCTCAACTCCTTGCCGTAGAAGTCGGGGACGCTGATCGAACCGTCGATGTCCTTGCGCCGGACCACGCGCTCACCGCCGTAACTCACCGTGCCGTTTCCGCTGCTCGCGTCGCGGACGCGAACCCTCTTCCACGGTAGCGAGTTGGGCGACACTCTGTGAGGTGTTCGTAACTCACCGCACAGAAGGCCGTAGCCCCCATGCCCGACCGCTCCCCCACCGCTTACGACGTCACGCTCTGCGTCGAGAACCTGCGCACCGCCCTCGCCCTGCACGGCATCACGCTGCCCTCCCTGCGCGCAGACCTGCCGGGCCTCGCCGGTACGTACGCCCAACCCGCCGGCCTCGTGGCGCTCGGGAACTGCAACACGGCCACGGCCCAGGCGCTCGCCACCGCCCTCCGCGGGACGGCGGCCGAGCGATGACCTTCGAACTCGACCTGCTCGCCACCCCGAGGGCCGTACCGGCACTGCGCCACCATCTCCGCGCACTCGACTACGAAGTCCTCCTGTGCGCCACGGAGTTACTGACGAACGTCATCGACCACCTCGGCGACGGCACCCCGGTGACCGTCCGGGTCACGGACACACCTCACGGCCACACCCGCGTCGAGGTCACCGACCCCGACGCGCGCACCCTCCCCGTCCTGCTGTCGGCCACCGACACCGCCGAGTCCGGCCGCGGCCTGACCCTGGTCGACGCCCTCGCCCGGCGCTGGGGCGTGGAACAGGGGCCCGACCACAAGACGGTCTGGTGCGAACTACCCGGCCCGGCCGGTCAGCGGACGACGTCGAAGACGTTCTTCTGCACACCGTTGGCGTAGGCCTCGTGCTCGACGAGCTTCAGCTTCTGCGCGTCCTTGTCCGTGGCGCTGAACAGCCGCTCGCCCGCACCGAGCAGCAGCGGGAACACGAGCAGGTGGTAGCGGTCGATCAGACCGGCGTCGGAGAGGGCCCGGTGCAGGGAGGCACTGCCGTGAATGATGATCGGCCCGCCCTCGGTCTCCTTGAGCGCGGCGACCGCGTCGAGCGAGCGGAGGATCGTCGTCTCGCCCCAGTCCGACACCAGGGCGTCCTCGCCGAGGGTGGTGGAGACGACGTACTTCGGCATCGTCCTGTAGTCGGCGAACTCCTCCATGGCGGGCCACACCGGGCTGAACGCCTCGTAGCTGGTCCGGCCCAGCAACATCGCGGCGGCTTCCTTCTGCTCCCGGCCCTTGATCTCGAACGCCTCGGGCAGGAAGTCGACGTCCTTGAAGGTCCACCCGGCGTTTCGGTAGCCGGACTCGCCGCCCGGTGCCTCCACGACACCGTCGAGCGAGATGAAGGCGGTGCTGATCAGGGTGCGCATCTGTGGTTCCTCAGTGTCTCGTGTCTGGTATTCGGCCAGTTCGGTCCGTACACGCTTCGACCACCGTCGTCGCCGTAACGCACCAACCACTGTCTCTGACTGCGGATCACGGGAAAACTCATCGGCCGACGGCGGGCCCGCCGCGTCGGTGCGAGCGCTTGCGGCGCCATGCGCCCAGGGCCGTGGCGAGGACGAGTGTCGCGAGGACGATCGCCGCCGCCACGTAGTGGCCGGGAGTGGCCCAGGACGGGCCCGGCCAGACCGCCACGGCCACCTCGGCGGTGTCATTGGCGGTCGTGGCGTCATGGCTGCGACGCCCGGCCCGGCCGTCGGAGACGGTGACCCGCCCACCATGGCGGGCGACATCCTTCTCGATGCGGAGGGTGAAGGGGAAGGTCGTCGTGGCTCCCACCGCTCCGGCCCTCGCCGTACACACGTACCGACGTGCTCCCGGCTGTCTCGCGGACGGAGCGGTCAGGGGCGTGCCGTCCGGGGCGAGCGCGCGGCAGTCCTGGTCGATCAGTTCCTCATCCCTTTCGAATTCGTAGGGGGAGGACACGACGGTGGTGCCCGGCGGCACCGTGAACTCGATCCGCACCGGGGCGGGCAGCGCACCTGGGCCGTCGTTGCGCACGCCGACGCGCACCGTGGCAAGGCTGCCGATCGGTCCTCTGGCGGTGCCGGCGACGGCGGCCAAGTCGGTCTTGTTGCGGACCGACACCTTGAGTTCGGACGAGCCTCTGTTCTCCGTGCCCGCACCCCGGGGGCCGGCGGGTACCAGGCGGAGCGCGGATCCGTCGCCAGGTCTGTACTGCCGCGCCAGTTCGTCCGGGGGCACGTAGTCGGTGCCGAGGGCGGCGGCCCGGAACGAGACGCTGGGGTACGTGGCGTCACGGCCGGCCCTGAGGACTTCCCGCGCGGCGAGGCGGTAGGACGCGCCAGGGGGGATGACCGCATCGGCGGCCGGCAGGCGGCACCACGTCGTGCTGCCCCGGTAACGGCAGTTGCTGTGCTTGCCGGTCGGCGCGATGCCGTCTCGCGTGTCCATGAAGAGCGCGACTCCGCGGGCGGGCACGTCGCCGGTGTTGCGTATGGTCAGCGAGACGGCGAGGCTGCCGCCCGGGTCGACGGCGGGTCGATCGGGGTGTGCGTCGACCACCAACTCCGGCCTGCCGATCGTGATGAGGGAGCTTCCGGTGACGGTGGGCCGGCCGGGCGAGGTCATCCGATAGCGCAGCACCGCCGAGTCACCCGCCGTGGCGCCCTGCGCGGGACTCAGACGGAAGTACTGGCGGATTCCTCCCCGGGAGGCGTCGTCCTGCCCCTCGCAGTGGAAGACCGGCAGATGGACAGGACAGACATCCATCGCCGTTTTGATGATCGCGACGCCCTTCAGGTCGCCGGCGTCGAAGGTGACCGTGACGCGGGCGGCCCCCCTCTCCTCGATGTGCAACTGGGTGGCGCTGTGGGAGTCGCGCGAGACGTAGAAGACCGATGGCACGACAAGCTCGGGCTCGGAGGACGGCGCGCAGCCGACGAGGCCCGCCAGCACCGCGGCCAGGAGAAGGATCGGCCCGACGGCCGCACGGAGTGATCCGGTGGGGGCGGCAGCTCCCTTTCGCCCCGCCCTGCAACGGCACTTGGCTCCCTCACACGTGTCCACCGTGATCACCCTGCCAGGAGGACATCACGACCGTGCATCCGTACTGTCACATGGCTCCGCCGTGCGGAGAGCACGGAGCAGGGACAGGGCCTGTCCGACGGATCCCGCCGGACAGGCCCTGGTCCCGAGGAGGGCTCAGCGCTTGAGCGTCAGTGATGCAGCACGCCCGGCTGCTCGGGCACGTGGGTGACGACCACCCGGCCCACCCGGGCGACCTCCCGGCGCCGGTCCACCGCGTACGCCAGCCCCGCCACGGCCAGGCCGAGCACCGCCGGCACCGCCCCCGCCGACGCGGGCGACGTCACCCCGAAGCCCGCCGCCAGGGCCAGGCCGCCGATCCAGGCGCCGCCGGCGTTCGCCAGGTTGAAGGCTGCCTGGTTGGCGGAGGATGCCAGGGAGGGGGCCGCGGAGGCCTTCTCCATGACCATGAGCTGGAGGGGCGAGCCGGTGATGAACGCGGCCATCCCGAGCAGGGCCACGGCCAGGGCCGCGCTCCACTCCGCCCGCATCAGGAGGGGGAAGAGGAGCAGGACGGCCGCCAGGGAGGTGAGGCCTCCGAACAGGGTGCCGCGCAGGGAGTGGTCCGCGAGGCGGCCGCCGAGGAGGTTGCCGGCCGTCGCGCCGACGCCGAACAGAGCCAGCAGCAGTGTCACGTTGCTCTCGGCGAAGCCCGCCGCGTCCGTGAGCATCGGGGTGATGTAGCTGTAGGCGGCGAACAGCGCGCCGAAGCCGGCCACCGTCGTGCCCAGGGCCAGCCACACCGGCAACGACCGCAGCGCCGCCAGCTCGCCGCGCAGGCCGGTGGCGGGGGCGTGGGTGTGGTCGTGCGGGATCAGCAGGGCGAGGGACGCTATCGCGGCCAGGCCGATCGCGCTGACGCCGAGGAAGGTGGCCCGCCAGCCCAGGTGCTGCCCCATCAGCGTGGCGACGGGCACGCCCGCGATGTTGGCGACGGTCAGGCCGAGGAACATCAGGGACACGGAGCGGGCCTTGCGCTCCGGCGCGACCATGTTCGTGGCCACCACGGCACCCACGCCGAAGAAGGCGCCGTGCGGCAGACCGCTGAGGAAGCGGGCGATCAGGAGGGAGTCGTAGCCGGGGGCGAACGCGGAGAGCGCGTTGCCCGCGACGAACAGGGCCATCAGGCCGATCAGGACGTGGCGGCGCGACATGCGCGAGGTCACCGCCGCCAGCAGCGGGGCGCCGATGACGACACCGAGCGCGTACGCCGAGACCAGGTGCCCGGCGGTGGGGATCGAGATGTGCAGGTCGTCCGCGACGTCGGGGAGCAGCCCCATCATCACGAACTCGGTCGTGCCGATACCGAAAGCGCCGACGGCCAGGGCGAGCAGGGCCAGAGGCATGAAGGGCCTGTGCCTTTCAGGGGAGAGCGGAGTTCCGTACAGTATATGTTCAGCAACGGAACAAAGTCTCTCAGGCCCAGTATTCCAGGCGGTTACGAGGACGTGTCGAGCCTCACACGGGCGGCCACCGGCAGGTGGTCGCTGTTGGTGCGCGGCAGGGTCCAGGAGCTCTCCGGCTCGATGCCCTTGACCATGATCTGGTCGATCCGCGCCATCGGGAACGACGCCGGCCAGCTGAACCCGAAGCCGCTGCCCGCCGCGCCCTGCGTGGAACGCAGCTGGGAGGTCACGGCGTTGAGCGAACGGTCGTTCATCGTGCCGTTGAGGTCGCCGAGCAGCACGACCCGCTTCAGCGTCTCGTCGGCGATGGCCTCGCCGAGCGCGTCGGCGCTCTTGTCGCGCTGCCGGGCGGTGAACCCGGCCTCCACCTTCACCCGCACCGAGGGCATGTGGGCGACGTAGACCGCGACCGGGCCCTTGGGGGTGGCGACGGTCGCGCGCATCGCGCGCTTCCAGCCGAGCTTGATGTCGACGGCCTCGACGCCGGTCATCCGATACTTGCTCCACAGACCGACCGTGCCGACGACCGCGTGGTACGGGTACGTGGAGGAGAGCGCCTTCTCGTACACCGGGACGGCGGACGCGGGCAGTTCCTCCAGAGCCAGCAGGTCGGCTCCGGAGGAGGCGACGTCCTGGGCGGTCGCGGCCGGGTCGGGGTTGTCGGCGTTCACGTTGTGGGTGGCCACCATCAGGTCACCGCCTGCGCCCGACTTGTCGGTGAGCAGGCCGCCGAAGAGGTTCAGCCACACGATCGCCGGCAGCAGGACCGCGATCAGGGCGGTCGCCGACTTCCGGAGCACACCGAGGACCAGCAGGACCGGGATGGCCAGCCCCAGCCAGGGCAGGAAGGTCTCCGAGAGGCTGCCGAGGTTGCCCACCCGGTTGGGGATGCGCGAGTGCAGCAGCATCACCAGCGCGAGCAGCAGCGCGAGGGCGGCGAGGACGGAGCCCCGGCGCCAGACGCGCGGATCGCCGCGCCAGCCGTCGAGCAGGCGGTACGTCAGGCGCCGAAGCCGGGAGCCCGGTCGCTCGGGCCCCGAGCCGCCGTTGTCCGTCTCCGTCACGTACGCCTGCTGCGCCATACCGTCTGCCTCACTGCCCGCCGTGCACACACCGTCGTTCCCCCCGTGTTCATCCGACCCTAGGGGATGATCGGCTCCGTTCCCGCCGTCCCATGACGGCCGTACGGAAGACGAGGACGAAAGAGGCGGGGCCAGGAGTTCCGGTTACCCCCGGGACGGCCGCGGTCTGTGACGAAACGCGCACATACGCGCTACGAGGATGTCGAGCTGACGGGCCGTAGGCCTTCCAGGACCGTGTCGACGATCTGCTCCGCCAGTCCCTCGGGCAGGTCGGCGTCGGGGCGCATGACGGAGCGGACCAGCATGGGGCCGACGAACATGTCGTTGGCCAGCTCCAGGTCCACGTCCGGCCGGATTTCGCCGCTCTGCCGCGCGCGGCGCAGCACCTCCAGGGCGAGGACGCGCCGGGGCGCTATGACGCTGGCGTGGTACGCCGCCCAGATCCTGGGGCTGGACTTCATCTGGGCGTACACGTTGTGCAGGATCGCCGACGAGCGGCTCGCGAGGCCGCGTTGGCGCAGGGACTCCAGCAGCACGACGAGGTCGTCGCGCAGGGAGGTGCCGGGGAGTTCGGGGTCGGGGGGTTCGGCGGCGCGTACGACGTCGACGAACAGCTCCTCCTTCCCGCTCCAGCGGCGGTAGATGGTGGCCTTGCCGACCCCGGCCGTGCGCGCGACGCGCTCGATGGAGAGCTCGGCGAGGGGTACGCCCTCCTCCAGGAGCTTCATCACGCCCTCGAGGATGGCTCGTTCCACGGCCTCGCTGCGCGGTCGGCCCCTCACGGGCCCGTCCGGTCGCGGCCGGCTGTCGGCAAGGCTCACGTCATTCCGTCCTTCCACTCTGTTGCGGTGATTGTCCCGCAGCAGCCTCCTTCCCCCGTGGAGTTCCGCCTGAGCTCAGTCCGTGGCGGCGACCAACTCCGGTTCCTTCTTTCCCTCCTGACCGGCCGGCGGCCTGCCCGGCAGGAACAGGGCCGTCACCACGGCGCCGATCAACGCGACGCCCGTACCGCACAGGGCGGTCATGTGCATGGCGTGCAGGAAGGCGTCGTTGGCCGGCGTGATCAGGCCCTGACCGCGCGGGCCGAGCTTCTCGGCGATGCCGAGGGTGGCCTCGATGGACTCGCCGGCCGTGTCGCGCAGGCCGGGCGGCAGCAGGCCGAGCTTGCCCTCGATGCCGTTGCGGTAGGCGGTGGAGAGCACCGAGCCGAGGACGGCGATGCCGAGGGCGCCGCCGACCTGGCGGAAGGTGTTGCTGAGCGCGGAGGCGGAACCGGCCTTCTCGCGGGGCAGGGCCTGCATGATGACGACGGAGGTCGGCGTCATGATGTGCGCCATGCCGGTGCCCATGAGGAAGAAGATGACTTCCAGCAGCCAGATCGGCGTGTCGGCCTCGAAGGTGGCGAACGCGGCCAGCGTCGCCGCGATCAGCACCAGGCCCGCGGTGGTCGTGGCCTTGTTGCCGAAGCGGTCCACCACCAGCCGGGCGCGCGGCGCGAAGATCATCTGCGCGGCGGCCAGCGGCAGCATCAGCAGACCGGACTGCAGCGGCGAGTAGCCGCGCACGCTCTGGGTGTAGAAGACCGAGAAGAACGTGACGCCCATCAGCGCGAAGAACACCAGCGCGATGGCCGCCATGGCCGCCGAGAAAACCTTGTTCTTGAAGTAGGTGACGTCCAGGGACGGGTGGTCGCTGCGCTTCTCGAAGATCACGAAGGCGGTGAGGACGACGAGACCGGCGACGATGGTCGCCAGCACCTTGGCGTCCGTGAAGTCGGCCAGCTCGCCGCCCTTGATGATGCCGTAGACGAGCAGGACCAGGCCGACGACGGACAGGACCACGCCGACCGGGTCCAGACGGCCCGGCCTCGGGTCGCGGGAGTCGGGCACCAGCCACATCATCAGGGCGAGCGCGACGAGCACGATCGGCACGTTGATGAGGAAGACCGAGCCCCACCAGAAGTGGTCGAGGAGCGCGCCGCCGGTGATCGGGCCGATGGCGATCGCGAGGCCGACACCGCCCGCCCAGATGCCGATGGCCTTGGGCTGCTCGTCGCGCTCGAAGACGTTCATCAGCACGGCGAGGGTGGCCGGCATCACGAAGGCGGCACCGAGGGCCATCAGGGCGCGATAGGCGATCAGCTGGTCCGGGGAGCCGGACTCGGCGGCCAGGGCCGAACCGATACCGAACACGAGGAGGCCGCCGAGCAGGACCTTCTTGCGGCCGAGGCGGTCACCGACGAGACCGGCGGTGAACAGCAGGCCGGCGAAGACGAGGGTGTAGGCGTTGATCGCCCACTCGATCTCGCTCTGGGTGGCGCCGAGGCCGGTGGGCGCCGGGGTGGAGATGGTCTTGATGGCGACGTTCAGGATCGAGTTGTCGAGCACCACGATCAGCAGGCTCAGCATCAACACGCCCAGGATCGCCCAGCGGCGCCGGTGCACCGCTTCCGGTATCCGTGAGGCAGGGACGGAAGTTGTCATGTGTTCGACCCTACGACCATTCCGATACGGAACCGTCTCGTATCTTATTTTCTTTACTCAGGCCTTACACAACCGGGTTTGACCGGACGCGAAAGGGATCACAGAGGGTCCCTCTGGCCCTCTCTGGCACGAGGTGCCACCATGGAGACGATCCGGGGACGCCGTCAGGGCGCCTCGAGATGACTGAAGGAGCCGTTGCCATGACGCAGCTTTCGGCTGCCCAGAACCAGCCTTCCGACGGCAGCAAGGCGCTGTACGGGGGGAAGGGCACCCGCCGCATCACCGTCCGCGACATCGCGCTCGCCAAGGAGCGGGGCGAGAAGTGGCCCATGCTCACCGCCTACGACGCGATGACCGCGTCCGTCTTCGACGAGGCCGGGATCCCGGTGATCCTGGTCGGCGACTCGGCGGGCAACTGCCACCTCGGGTACGAGACCACCGTGCCCGTCACCCTCGACGAGATGACCATGCTGTCGGCGGCCGTCGTACGCGGTACGACCCGCTCCCTGATCGTCGGCGACCTGCCCTTCGGCTCCTACCAGGAGGGCCCGGTGCAGGCACTGCGCTCGGCGACCCGGCTGGTGAAGGAGGCCGGGGTCGGCGCGGTCAAGCTGGAGGGCGGCGAGCGGTCGCACGAGCAGATCCGGCTGCTGGTGGAGTCCGGCATCCCGGTGATGGCGCACATCGGGCTGACCCCGCAGTCCGTCAACGCGATGGGCTACCGCGTGCAGGGGCGCGGCGAGGAGGCGGCGCAGCAGCTGCTGCGCGACGCGAAGGCCGTGCAGGACGCGGGCGCGTTCGCGGTCGTGCTGGAGCTGGTCCCGGCGGAGCTGGCGGCCGAGGTGACGCGGGTGCTGCACATTCCGACGGTCGGTATCGGCGCGGGGCCGGAGACGGACGCGCAGGTGCTGGTGTGGACCGACATGCTGGGGCTGACGTCCGGCCGGGTCCCGAAGTTCGTCAAGAAGTACGCGAATCTCCGTGAGGTCATGGGCAACGCGGTGAAGGAGTTCGCGGAGGACGTCGTCGGCGGGACGTTCCCGCTGGAGGAGCACTCCGTCCACTGAGCCATTGCGGCAACACCCCGGCAGCCCCGTTGACCGTCCCCCGTCGGCGGGGCTGCCGCTTTGCGGCTCCGCACGCCCCTGGGGCTCCGCCCCACACCCCGGCCTGTGCCCACCCCCTTCCCGACTCGGTCGGCCGAGAAGGTGCGGTGCCTGCCTGTTGAGCAGACCGAGAAACGGGGGCCCGGGGGGGGAGCCCCCGGTGTTGACCGCTGTTGGTGGGCTGTCGGTGGGTGTCGGTGGGGTGTCGGTGGTTTTTCGGCAGAACCTGGCACCCTTTTTCGCCTGGCGCGGATTGACGACA
>NZ_JBWKFL010000002.1:78705-166445 GCF_056434305.1 Streptomyces sp. NPDC044061
TCCCCTCCCCTCGGCGACCTGGGTTTTTCTCCCCCCCCCCCGCCCCCCCCCCCCCCCCCCTCCCCCCCCCCCCCCCCCCCCCCCCTGTTGACCGCTGTCGGTGGGCTGTCGGTGGGTGTCGGTGGGCTGTCGGTGGTTTGTCGGCAGACCCTGGCACCTTTCTCGGCATGACGCGAATCGACGACAACCCCGCCGGCGGACGCCCCGCCGTGACCGTACGGGGGCTGGTCAAGCACTACGGCGAGACCAAGGCGCTGGACGGGGTCGACCTGGACGTGCGCGAGGGCACCGTGATGGGCGTGCTCGGGCCGAACGGCGCCGGCAAGACCACCCTCGTACGGATCCTGTCCACCCTGATCACCCCGAACGCCGGGCAGGCCACCGTGGCCGGCTACGACGTCGTACGGCAGCCCCGCCAGCTGCGCCGGGTCATAGGGCTCACCGGCCAGTACGCCTCGGTGGACGAGAAGCTGCCCGGCTGGGAGAACCTGTACATGATCGGGCGGCTGCTCGACCTGCCCCGCGAGGACGCCCGCGCCCGCGCCGACGAGCTGCTGGAGCGGTTCTCCCTGACGGAGGCGGCGAAGCGCCCGGCGGGCACGTACTCCGGCGGCATGCGCAGGCGGCTGGACCTGGCCGCCTCGATGATCGGGCGTCCGGCCGTGCTGTTCCTGGACGAGCCGACGACCGGACTGGACCCCCGTACCCGCAACGAGGTGTGGGACGAGGTCAAGGCCATGGTCGGCGAGGGGGTCACCGTGCTGCTCACCACCCAGTACATGGAGGAGGCCGAGCAGCTCGCCTCCGAGCTGACCGTCGTGGACCGCGGCAAGGTCATCGCGAAGGGCGGCATCGAGGAGCTGAAGGCCCGCGTCGGCGGCCGCACCCTGCGGGTCCGGCCGGTGGATCCGCTGCAGCTGCGCCCGCTCGCCGGGATGCTGGACGAGCTGGGCATCACCGGCCTCGCGACCACCACCGTGGACGCCGAGACCGGGACGCTGCTGGTGCCGATCCTCAGCGACGAGCAGCTGACCGCCGTGGTCGGCGCGGTCACCGCGCGCGGCATCACGATCTCCTCCATCACCACCGAACTGCCCAGCCTGGATGAGGTGTTCCTGTCCCTCACCGGCCACCGTGCCGGTGCCCCGCAAGACGCCACGCCCGCCGACGACCGCCAGGAGGTCGCCGTATGAGTACCGCCACCCTGTCCCCGGCCGCCGTGAAGGCGGACACGCCCATCACCCTGCGGGCCCATCTGCGGCACACCGGTGCGCTGATCCGCCGCAACCTGCTGTGGATCCGGCAGGACCCCGAGTCGATGTTCGACGCAATCCTGTTCCCGGTCATCTTCACCCTGCTGTTCGTGTACGTCTTCGGCGGCTCCATCGGGCAGTCGCTGGGCGGCGGCCAGGACCGGTACGTCCAGTACGTGATCCCGGGACTCATGGCCATGATGGGCATGAACATGGCCCAGGGCGTGGGCACCGGGTTCAACCAGGACTTCAACTCCGGTGTCATGGACCGCTTCCGCTCGCTGCCCATCGGGCGCGGCTCCGTCCTCTTCGCGAAGATCGCGGTGGAGCTGCTGCGGATGCTGTTCGCGACCTGCGTGCTGATGGTGGTCGCCGTCCTCGTGGGCTACGACATCGAAAGCTGGAGCGGTCTGCTGGCCTCCGTCGGCCTGTCGGTGGTGTTCGGCTCGGCCCTGATGTGGGTGTTCCTGACCCTCGGCGTGGTGATGAAGAACGCCCAGTCGGTGCAGGCGATGGGCTTCCTCGTGCTGATGCCGCTGCAGTTCGGCTCGTCGATCTTCGCGCCGACCGCGTCGATGCCGGGCTGGCTCCAGTCGTTCACCGACTACAACCCGCTGTCCGCGCTGGCCGACACCGCGCGCGGCCTGATGGAGGGCGGCCCGGTCGCGCACGACCTGTGGGTGACCCTGATCTGGTCCGTGGGGCTCACCGCGGTCATGGCGCCGGTCGCGATCCACAAGTTCCGCACCAAGTCCTGACCCGCCAGAACGGTCAGACCAGGGCGGTGGCCTCCGCGAGGGAGAGGCCACCGCCTTCGGCGTACGCGGCGTCGAACGCCGCCCGGTCGAGCACGGCGAGGACGGCCCCCTCGGCATGGGCGCGCGTCGCCCGCTCGACGGTCGTGGCGACATGGCCCGGGGGCAGCAGCGCGTGGGCGGCGCCCAGGCAGCGGGCGGCATTGGCGGCGTGGCTGCCGCCGTCGGCCTCGGCGAGGGCGGCCGAGGCGATGGTCAGGTACAGGGGCTGCAGCTGCGGGGCGATGGCCAGGGACAGCGGGTCGCGGGCGCGCGCCAGCGCTTGCCGGATCTTGTCCAGGGCGTCCTCGACATGGCCGTCGACGATGTCCACCCAGGCCTCCTGGCCGAGGATGAGGGCGTCGAAGACGACGAAGTGGGCGATGCCGAAACCCTCGCGCAGCAGCCGCAGTTGTTCGCGCGCCTCCGCGACCCGGCCGGTCAGGCAGAGCTGGGAGGACAGGAAGAGGCGGGCCATGGGCAGTGCCTCGCTGTGGGTGCCGTCCGTGCGCGCGATCATCTCGCGCAGCAGGCGCTCGCCCTGCTCCGGCTCGCCCGTCTCCAACAGCACGGCGCCCAGGCGGATGCCCAGCACGGCGGCCTGGGCGCGGGCGCCGAGGCGCTCCGCGTACGCGACGGCCGCCCGGAAGTCGGCGGCGGCCGCCTCGTAGTCGCCCTTGCGCTCGTACGACTCGCCGCGGGCGGAGAGCGCCTCGGCGGCGCCCCAGGCGTCCCCGAGGCGCTCGAAGATCTCCAGCGCCTCGTCGGCGTCGCGGGTGGCGTCGCCCGCCCATTCGGTGCGGTTGGCGAGGATGTTGGCGCGCATCTGCAGGGTGCCGGCCAGCTCCCACTCGAACCCGGGGGTGTCCCGGCAGGTGCGGACGCAGGAGTCGAGGATGCTGCGCAGCCGGTCGATGCCGCCGGTCAGCAGTTCGGCGAAGAACCAGAGCATGCCCGGGGCGCGGCAGGTCTGCGGCATGCCGGGTTCGTAGACCCGGGTGATGGCGCGCATCTTGGCCTGGGCGGCCGGGGTCTGCCAGGTCTCCAGTTCGGTGTCCATGCAGGCCAGATGGGCCAGGTGCAGTCCGCGCCGGGCCTCGTCGAGCAGTTCGCCGGTGTAGGGGGGCGGGATGTCGGTGCAGCGCTGCCACACCGGCGCGGCACGGCGCACCGGCTCCTCGAACGGGTCGGGGCCCAGGGCCATGACCTCACGGCACAGGTTGCGGGCCTCGACGCGCAGGTCGCGCATCTGCCAGTACCAGACCAGGCCGTGGATGATGCAGAGCGCCTCCTGCTCGTCCCGGGCGGCGACGGCGTGCCGCAGGGCGGTGCGCACGTTCTCGTACTCGAGCTGGAGCCGGTCGACGGCGGCGCGCTGTCCGGGACCGCGCAGCAACGGGTCGGTGGTGCGGGTGAGTTCGCGGTAGTACGTCAGGTGGGCGCGTTCGGCCTCGGTGCGGCGCCCGGTCTCGTCCAGCCGCTCGGCCGCGTACTCGGCGACGGTCTCCAGCAGGCGGTAGCGCATCTGGCCGTCGGCCGAGGGGGCGGCCACCACGAGGGACTTGTCGACCAGGGAGCCGAGCGCGTCCAGCGCGACCGGGCCGCAGACGGCCTCGGCGGCGGCCAGGTCGCAGCCGCCCGCGAACACCGAGAGCCGGCTGAGAACGTCGCGCTCGTCCGTGTCGAGCAGGTCCCAGGACCAGTCCACGACGGCACGCAGGGTCTGCTGGCGGGGCAGCACGGTGCGGCTGCCGCTCGTGAGCAGCCGGAAGCGGTCGTCGAGCCGGTCGGCTATCTGGCGGGGCGTCAGCATGCGCAGCCGGGCGGCCGCCAGCTCGATGGCGAGGGGCAGTCCGTCGAGCCGCCGGCAGATCTCGGCGCACGCGTGCGGGTCGTCCTCGACCCGGAAGCCGGGCCGGGCGGCCGCGCCCCGGTCAGCGAGCAGCCGCAGCGCGACCGGCTCGGGCAGCGGTTCCACGGGCCGCACCAGCTCGCCGGGGACGCCGAGCGGTTCCCGGCTGGTGGCGAGCAGGGTCAGCCCCGGGCAGTGCGCCAGCAGGCGTTCGGCGAGCTGGGCGGCGGCCTCGACGACGTGCTCGCAGTTGTCCAGGATCAGCAGCATCCGGCGCCGGGCGCAGTGCTCCACCAGCCGCTCGGCCGGGTCGTCGTGCCGGTCGGCGACGGCGCGCATGCTCTCGGCGCCCGCACCGTGCAGCACGGTCTCGCGGGCGCCGATCGCGGTGAGCACGGCCTGCGGCACGGCGTCCGGGTCGTCCACGGGCGCCAGCTCGGCCAGCCACACCCCGTCCGGGGCGAAGTGCCGTACGGCCTCGGCGGCCTCCTGCGAGAGCCGGGTCTTGCCTGCGCCGCCGGGCCCGAGCAGGGTGACCAGACGCGCCGCCGCGAGGTCGGCGCCGATGGCCTCGATGTCGGGCTCGCGGCCGACGAAGGAGGTGAGCCGGGCGGGCAGGTTGCCGGGCCGGGGCGCGGGTCCCGGGGCCGCACGCGGTGGCTCCTCGCTGAGCAGTTCGGCGTGCAGGGCGCGCAGTTCGGGGCCCGGGTCGGAGCCGAGCCGGTCCGCGAGGAGCCGGCGTACGTCCTCGTAGCCGGCCAGTGCCTGGGCGGGGCGGCCCGCGTCGCGCAGCGCGCGCAGCCGCAGCGCCTGGAGCGGCTCGTCCAGGGGGTGGTCGTCGCAGAGCGCGGCCAGCTCGGGCAGGGACTGCTCGGCGTGGCCGAGGGCGAGCGCGGCGGTGTGCCGGGCGCGCAGGGCGTCCAGGCGGCGGGTCTCCCAGCGGGCCGCCTCGGCGGTGCGGTCGGGCAGGTCGGCCAGCGCGGGACCGTGCCACAGGGCGAGCGCGTCGTCCAGGACGGCGGCGGCCTTGGCCGGGTCGCCGTCGGACAGGGCGCCGAGGCCCTCGCCGGTCAGCCGGTCGAACCGGCCCAGGTCGACGTCGTCGGGGGCGGCGGCGAGCCGGTAGCCGCCCTCGGCGGAGGCGACGGCGTCGGCGCCGAGCGCCCGGCGGAGCCGGCCGACCAGCGCCTGCAGCGCGCCGGTGGCGTCGGCGGGCGGGTCGGCACCCCACACCTCGTCCACCAGCACGCCGGCCGGCACGGTCCGGCCCGCCCGCAGCGCGAGCACGCTCAGCAGGGCACGCAGCCGTGCCCCGCCGACCGGGACGGGCGTGCCGTCGGGACGGAGTGCCTGGGTGGGACCTAGGAGGCGATAACGCACGGGGTCCATTCTCTCCGGAGCCGTCAGCGGCGGTCACCGGGTTCGGACGGCGTGGCGCCGCCAACCCGCGGGGTGGCGTCGGGGGCCCCGGCCGTGGCGCCGGCCGAGGCGTCGGTGGCCTGCGGGGGGACGTCCGCTTCCCCCGTGACGTCCAGCGTGACGAGGGCGCCGACGGTGCGGCGGACCTGCTGCGGGCCCGGGTTCCTGCCGGGTTCCTCGTTCTCGAACCACTTCGGGCAGGTGCCTGCGGGTTCCAGGGTCGGCGCGCCGGGCACCGGTTCCATGCGGTACGGGGACGGAAGGATGACCAGCCCGGGCTCGCCGTCGGTGGGTTCCTGGGCGCGATCCATGAGCTCGCGGATGCGCGGGTCGGTGTGCACCAGGTACCGCTGGTGCACCAGCTCGATGGCGCGGACCCGGCCGACGGTCGCGCGGTCGGGTCCGCCGTGGTTCTCCACCCAGGCCTCGGCACCGTGTCCGGCGTCCCTGCGCCGGTCCTTCCTGCCGTAGGCGACCAGCTTCCAGGCCACCTCGTCGCCCACCGCGAACGGCGTGCCGCAGCACTCCATCTGCCAGTCCTCGTAGAACACCCTCTTCCGTGCCATGGTCCCAGCCTTCAGGAACCGAACGGCGGCCGCGAGACGTTTTCCCCGCGAGTCCCGTGCCGGTACGGTCGGGCTTCCCGACCGTCGACGCCCCTCAGGAGCCCGAACGATGACCACCGTCACCACCCGTCGAGGCGACCGGAGGATCAGTCCCGTCTTCCTCGGGATCGTGGCCGTCACCGCCGTGACCGGCTGGGCCACCTGGACGGGATTCGCCGAGCAGCCGGGCATCGCGGTGTTCCTGTTCGTAACGGCGGCCTGGATCGTCTCCCTGTGCCTGCACGAGTACGCGCACGCGCGCACCGCCCTGCACGGCGGCGACATCACGGTCGGCGCGAAGGGCTACCTGACGCTGAACCCGCTGAAGTACACGCACGCGCTGCTGAGCATCGTGCTCCCGCTGGTGTTCATGATCATGGGCGGGATCGGCCTTCCGGGCGGCGCGGTGTTCATCGAACGCAACCGCATCCGGGGCCGCTGGCGGCACAGCCTGATCTCGGCGGCGGGCCCCCTGACGAACGTGCTGTTCGCGGCGGTGTGCACCGCGCCCTTCTGGCTGCACGCCCTGGACGGCGTCCCCCGCGGCTTCCAGTACGCGCTGGCGTTCCTCGCCCTGCTCCAGGTGACGGCGGCGATCCTGAACTTCCTGCCGGTGCCGGGTCTGGACGGATACGGGGTGGTCGAACCGTGGCTGTCGTACAACGTGAAGCGGCAGGTGGAGCCGTTCGCGCCGTTCGGGCTGCTGTTCGTGTTCGCGCTGCTGTGGGTGCCGTCGGTCAACACCGCGTTCTTCGACGTGATCCACTCGATCCTGCGCGGCCTGGGGATCGACGAGGTCCAGACGTACTGCGGCTTCGACCTGTTCCGGTTCTGGCGGGGGAGCGACCCCTACTGCGCGGTCAGCCCGTGACGGACTTCCGGTCGGCCGCGCCCCGGCCGCGCTTGATGTAGTACCAGGTCATGTTGGACGACAGGCCCGCCAGCAGCACCCAGACGATCCCCAGCCAGCTGCCCTGCACGAACGAGACGACCGCCGCGGCGGTGGCGAGGATGCAGACGATCAGGGTGTAGAGGGCGATGCGGGGCATGAGGGGTGGCTCCTGTCGGGGGACACTGCTACGCCGACCAGTGTCCCCCATGGGCTCATACGTCCGTGACGCGGAGCCCGGCGTGTGCCTTGTACCGGCGGTTGACGGAGATCAGGTTCGCGACCAGCGACTCGACCTGGTGGGCGTTGCGCAGGCGGCCCGCGAAGATGCCGCGCATGCCGGGGATGCGCCCGGCCAGGGCCTGGACGGTCTCCACGTCGGCCCGCGCATCGCCGAGCACCATCACATCGGTGTCGATCTCCTCGATCTCCGGGTCCTGGAGCAGCACCGCCGACAGGTGGTGGAAGGCGGCGGCGACCCGGGAGTCCGGCAGCAGGGCGGCGGCCTGCTGGGCGGCGCTGCCCTCCTCCGGCTTCAGCGCGTAGGCGCCCTGCTTGTCGAAGCCCAGCGGGTTCACGCAGTCGACGACGAGCTTGCCGGCCAGTTCCTCGCGCAGGGACTCCAGGGTCTTGCCGTGGCCCTCCCACGGCACGGCGACGATCACGATGTCGCTGCGGCGCGCGGTCTCGGCGTTGTCGGCGCCCTCGACGCCGTACCCCAGCTCCTCGGCGGCGGCCCGCGCGCGTTCGGCGGCCCGCGAGCCGATGATCACCTTCTGGCCGGCCCGGGCGAGCCGGTAGGCGAGGCCCTTGCCCTGCGGGCCGGTGCCGCCGAGCACGCCGACGACCAGCCCGGAGACGTCGGGCAGGTCCCAGGGGTCCTTGGCGGGGGCCTTGGCGGGGGTCTGTGCGCTGTCGGTAGAGGTCATGGGCCGACTCTACGTCCGTGGGGCGGACGGCACCGGGTCAGGTGAGCCGCGTCACGGGCAGTCGGCGGAACGTGATGGTCTCGTAGGCGCTGAAGTCCCCTGTCTCGTAGAGGAGTCCGACCGTGCTCCGGTCGACGCGGACCAGGTCGGAGTAGGCGGCGGGCAGTCCGTCGACGGTGAGGGCCTTGCGCCAGGTGGTGCCGCCGTCGCCGGAGGCGCGGACGGTCATCAGGGCGCGGGCGGCGGGGTCGGCCGGGGCGGAGAAGAGCAGCAGGTCGGGATCGCGGAGCTGCAGGACGGAGGCCTCGCAGACCGGGGCGGTGAGTCCGGCCTGCGGGCGGAAGCGCTTCACGAGCGTCCGGCCGCCGTCCCCGGAGTGGGCGTCGGCGCGGTTGCCGGGGGACGGGGAGTCGTTGCGGGTGTTGAAGTAGACGCGGCCGTCGGGGAGTTCGGCGGCGGTGGTCTCGTTGACGTTGATGTAGCCGTCGGTGTTGTCGTCGAGGTAGCCCAGGTACCAGGTCTCGCCGCGGTCGTCGCTCAGCAGGCAGTGGCCGCCGTTGTACTTGGCCTCGGCGCCGGTGTCGGTGCCGGTGGGCGGGAGGGTGTGGTTGCCGGGGACCAGGACGCGGCCGGAGGTCAACTGGAGGGCGTGGCCGGGGGTGGTGGCGTACCAGCGCCAGCCGGGCTTCTTCACCTGTCCGGTGATCTCCTCGGGCCTGGACCAGGTCACCCCGTCGTCGTCGCTGTGCCGCACCCACACCCGGCGGCCGTCGGCGTCCTTGACCTGGCCGCGCAGGATCGCCGCCTCGGTGGCCGTGGCCGCCGCACGGACGTGCACGAGCAGGATCCGGCCGGTGTCGAGGACGACGGGGGCGGGGTTGCCCGCGAGGTTCCCGCCGTTGCTCGCGGCGACCTTGAGCGGCCCCCAGGTGCGGCCGCCGTCGGTGGAACGCTTCAGCACGATGTCGATGTGCCCGTGGTCGGCGGCGGAGCCGACCCGTCCCTCGCAGAAGGCGAGCAGCGTGCCGGTACGACTCGCCACGACGGCCGGGATACGGAAGCTGGCGTACCCCTCGTGGCCGGCGCGGAAGGGGACGGTCACGTCGGTCATCAGGTGGGCTCCTCACACGGACGGGGACGGGCCGTCTACATCCCCGGGTCGGGCGAATTCGGGGTGAACTCCGCGTCACAAGTCACCGGTTGGGGCAGGATGCCGTCGCATGGACGCCGTACGGGTCGCGCTGCTGCGCGAAGTGCTCGCCGGGACCGAGTGGTTGGGGGCCACCAGGCGGTTCGCGGGGGTGCTGCGCGGGTCCGTGGTGACGCACGGGGGCGGGCTGCTGCTGGTGGGCACGCCCGACTACGAGCCCTGGCACCTGGCTGCGCATCTGGTGGACGAGGCGGCCTGGTCGGGCACGCCCGAACTGGCTCCCACGCTGGTACGACACCACGCGCGCCCCTCCGATCCCGCGCACCTGGCCGTCGGACCGGGCCGGATCGAGGAGGCGCGGCGCGGCGAGACCCTGCTGGTGGTCGCCCCCGAGGAGCCCGCGGAGCTGCTGGAGCGGGTGCACGCGGCACGCCGGGCCGGGGTGACGGTGCTGGCGCTGGGCGCGGACGGGGGTGAGCTGGCGGCGATGGCCCACGACGCGCTGGCCGTGCCGGACGGGGCGGAGCTGGACCTGGACAGCGTGCAGCACCTGGTGAGCGCGGCGGCGGGCGAGAACGGGGGTTCTCCGAGGGTTCGGCGGGGGTTCCGGGACCGTCTGTCGAGGCTGGCGGAGATCCTGACGGCACCGCCGGCTGCCCCTTGGTGACTTTCCCACCCGCCCACCCGACTCGGTCGGCGACCTGTCTTCGGCAGAACGGCAACAGCCGACCGAGACCGCCGAGCGGGTGGGAAAAGCGGTTGCCGGGCACCGAGGTCGAGCGGAGCATGCTGCGGTGCCCGCACTCCTCCCCGACCTCGCCCCCTGGAAGGCCTCCGCCGACTTCCGCAGGCTGTGGGCCTCGGGACTGATCAGCAACTTCGGCAGCTTCCTGACCTTCGTCGCCCTGCCGGTCCAGCTGAAGGACCTGACCGGCTCGGCGGCGGCCGTGGGCGCGATCGGCGCCGTGGAACTGCTCCCGCTGATCGTCTTCGGCCTGTACGGCGGCGCCCTCGCCGACGCCCTCGACAAGCGGCGGCTGATCGTGTGGACGGAGGCCGGCCAGGGCCTGCTCAGCGCCGCCCTGCTGCTCAACGCGCTGCTCCCCCGCCCGGCCGTATGGCCGCTGTATCTGGTCGCGGCGCTCTCCTCCGCCCTCGTGTCGGTCCAGCGGCCCGCCCTGGACTCCCTGCTGCCCCGGATCGTCGCCCACGAGGACCTGCCCGCCGCGGCCTCCCTGAACTCGCTGCGCTGGACCGTCGGCGGAGTGGCCGGCCCGGCGGTCGCGGGCGTCGTCGTCGCCTACGCGGGCCTCGGCTGGGCGTACGCCGCCGACCTGCTGACCTTCGCCCTGTCCCTGGCGTACGTCGTCCGTATCGCCCCCTCCCCCGCCGCACTCCCCCACTCTCGGCTTCGCTCGAGCGGGGGGACCCCCACCGCGGCCAGGCCGGACCTGCGGGCCGTCGCGGAGGGCGCCCGCTACGCCTGGAGCCGCAAGGAGCTCCTCGGCACCTACGCCGTCGACCTGGCGGCGATGTTCCTGGCGATGCCGCTCGGGGTGCTGCCGTTCCTCGCCGACGAGCTGCACGCCGAGTGGTCCCTCGGTCTGATGTACGCGGCCTTCCCGCTGGGCGCGCTGCTGGTCGGCGTGACCAGCGGCTGGACCTCACGGGTGCACCGCCACGGCCGCACGGTGGTGCTCTCGGCCGCGCTGTGGGGCCTCGCGGTCACGGTCGCGGGCCTCGTCGGCAACGTCTGGCTGGTGCTGCTGCTCCTGACCGTCGCCGGCGGCTGCGACATGGTCAGCGGGGTGTTCCGGGGCGCGATGTGGAACCAGACCATCCCCGACGAGCTGCGCGGCCGCCTCGCCGGCATCGAACTTCTGTCCTACTCGATGGGTCCGCAACTGGGCCAGGTCCGCTCCGGCGGCGTCGCCGCGTGGGCGGGCGTACGGACGTCCGTGTGGTCGGGCGGGCTGCTGTGCGTGGGCGCGATGGGACTGCTGGCCCTGTGCCTGCCCGGGCTGATGACCTACGACGCCCGTACCAACGAGCACGCGGTGCGGCTGCGCGAGCGGCGGGCGGCCGCCGCGCCCACCGGGGTGTGATCAGTCCTCGTCGGCGTCCTGGCCTCGCGCCTGGGCGTCGTGCCAGCGCGGATCGGTGTCCCACTCCAGGTTGCGCTCCTGCGCGGTCTCCATCGCGTGCTGCGCCTCCTGCGGGCTGGTGTACGGCCCGAAGCGGTCCTTGCCCGGGCAGTCCGGGCCTTCCTCGACCTTCTTGTGCTCCAGGCAGTAGTACCACTCGCCCGGCTTACCGACGGTGCGCTTCTTGAACAGGGGCATGACCAGCTCCTCTCGCCACCGACATGTTCCCCCAACTCCGCCTGGATAGACTCGCTGGCATGTCTGGCCAGTCACTGCTCGTACCAGGGGAGCTGTCTCCCACCCGTTCGGTACCCGGGAACGTCCGCCGCCCCGAGTACGTCGGCAAGCCCGCGCCGACGCCGTACACCGGACCGGAGGTGCAGACCCCGGAGACCATCGAGGCGATGCGCGTCGCCGGCCGCATCGCCGCGCAGGCGATGGAGGAGGCGGCGCGGATCATCGCGCCCGGCGTCGCCACGGACCAGCTGGACAAGGTCGCCCACGAGTACATGTGCGACCACGGCGCCTACCCCTCCACGCTCGGCTACCGCGGCTTCCCGAAGTCGCTGTGCACTTCGGTGAACGAGGTCATCTGTCACGGCATCCCGGACTCGACGGTCCTCAGGGACGGCGACATCGTCAACCTGGACGTCACCGCGTACATCGGCGGGGTGCACGGCGACAACAACGCCACGTACCTGGTCGGGGACGTGGACGAGGAGTCCCGGCTGCTGGTGGAGCGGACCCGGGAGTCCCTCAATCGGGCGATCAAGGCGGTCAGGCCGGGACGGCAGATCAACGTCATCGGCCGGGTCATCGAGTCGTACGCCAAGCGCTTCGGCTACGGGGTCGTACGGGACTTCACCGGCCACGGCATCAACTCGTCCTTCCACTCGGGCCTGATCATCCCGCACTACGACAGCCCGCACGCGACGACCGTCATGCAGCCCGGCATGACCTTCACCATCGAGCCGATGCTGACGCTCGGCACGCACGAGTACGACATGTGGGACGACGGCTGGACGGTCGTGACCAAGGACCGCATGCGCACGGCCCAGTTCGAGCACACGCTGGTCGTGACCGAGACGGGTGCGGAGATCCTCACCCTGCCGTAGCCGGCCGCCGCCTCCCCGCGAAGCCCGCCCCGACCCCGGGGCGGGCTTTTCCGTGCGCGCATCCACAGCCCCTCCGCCTCCTTGATGTTTTTCCGACAGCCTGTCGGTAAACTTACCGACAGCAGGTCGGCAAACCGAGGAGAGTCCATGGAGTCGTTCTCGACCGTGATCCGCACGGCGTCCCACGAGCAGCACGTGGAGGCGGAGACGTCGACGTTCATGAGCGACCTGCTCGGCGGCCGGCTCGGCGTGGCCGCGTACGCGCGCTACACCGAGCAGCTGTGGTTCGTGTACGAGGCGCTGGAGAGCGCCGCCGAGCGGCTGGCGGCGGACCCGGTGGCGGGGCCGTTCATCCGGCCGGAGCTGCTGCGGCTGCCCGCGCTGGAGCGGGACCTGGCGCATTTGCGGGGACCCGAGTGGCGCTCGGGCCTGTCCGCCCTGCCCGCGACGCAGGGGTACGCCGACCGGGTGCGGGAGTGCGCCGAGCGCTGGCCCGGCGGGTACGTCGCCCACCACTACACCCGTTACCTCGGCGATCTCTCCGGCGGCCAGATCATCCGTGACTGGGCGGAGCGCGCGTGGGGCTTCGCGAAGAAGGGCGACGGAGTCCGTTTCTACGTCTTCGAGGGCATCTCCAACCCTGCCGCGTTCAAGCGGAGTTACCGCGAGCTGCTGGACGCGGTCGACGCGGACGAACTGGAGAGGCAGCGGATCGTGGCGGAGTGCAAGCGGGCGTTCGCCCTGAACACCGGGGTCTTCCGGGCCCTGGGCGAGGAGTTCCCGCTCAGCGCGTGAGCGCTCGCCCTAACGCTCCAGGAACACGCGCCCGCCGATCTCCACCCAGCCGTGCGGCTGCGGAGCCGTCAGGATCTGCGATCCCCTGCCCTGCGTGATGTTCAGCGCCCGGCCCAGCCGGTCGGTGAGGAGCAGGGCCGCCGCGCCCGTGGCTTCGTCCTCCTCGATGCCGTCGCCGCGGCCGGGGAAGGCGCGGGCGCGGACCCGGCCGGCCGCCTCGTCCTCCCAGGCCCAGGCGTAGATCCTCCCCCGGACTTCGTCCGGGGGGACCCCCATCTCGCTTCGCTCGCCGGGCGGGGGCACGGGCAGGGCGTCGACCTCGGCGGCGGTGGCGTACTGGCGCAGGGTGCGCGGCGGGGCCCACTCCGCGCGGGCCTCGATCCAGCTGAACTCGCCGTCCAGGCGGGCGCCCACCACTCCGGCGGGCGTGACCAGTTCGGGCACGTCAAGCAGCCAGGCCGCGCCGACGCAGGGGTGACCGGCGAAGGGCAGGCGCAGAGTGGGCGTGTAGATGTCGATCACTCCGCGCTCGGGGTCGTCCACGAACACGGTCTCACTGAAGCCGAGCTTCGCCGCGAGGGCCTGCCGGTCACCCCGCTCGGGCAGCACCGAGCCGTCACGAACGACACCGAGTTCGTTGCCGTACCCACCGTTCGGCGCACAGAAGACGCGAAGCACGTCGTAATCAGTCACTCCGAAATTGAAACATCGTCGCCCCGGCGAGCACGTCCCAGGCGGGGGCGCCGCCGGGGAGCGGCCAGGAGCGAATGTCCGACGGGTCGCGCGGGAGGCCGGCCATGGCGCAGCCGTAGCCCCGCTCCAGGGGCGTTCGGCCGTCGTCGGGGTGGCAGGGTGTGCCGCGAGGCGTTCCAGGCGGTGCCGGTGGCCCTCGGTGAGGGTTGCCGCGTCCCGGCGCCACAGCTCCTCGTCCCGCAGCCGGGTCAGGACCGGACACTCCGGTGTCCGCCTCTCCGCCAGTGCGGCCACCGCACGGTCGTGACCGTCCAGGATCAGCCAGCCGTCGAGGAACGGCACCCACCACAGCAGGACGGGCGCGAGCGTGCCGTCACGGGCGTGCTTGCGGTACGCCTCCCGCGGGGCCTCGGGCACGGAGAGCCTGCGCAGGGGCAGGATGCCGTGCCGGCCGCCGCCGCAGTAGAGCTCCAGGCTGCCGCCGGGCCACTCACGGACGAAGTCGGCGGCCCAGATCGGCAGGGGGATGGTCGTGCGCACCGCGAGCTGCCGGCGGCCGTCGTACAGGGGCGTCCCCTCGGCCCGCTCCAGCCAACGGGCGTACCGGTGCGTCCAGTCGACGTCCGATCGCATGTCCGCCGCACGGATCGGGGGCAGCGGTGAGCGGTAGCCGTCGCGGCGGTGCAGCCGCAGGTCGTGGCAGCAGCCCTCACCGGTGAGCCCGCCGAGCAGCACGGGCCGCCCGCCCTGCCGCAGCACCTTCAGCCGCCCTTCCCCGGCGGTCTCGAATCGCAGCGCCGGCCGTTCGGGCCGGTTCCGTACGTCCAGGACCAGGTAACCCGGCCCCATCGACTCCCTGCGCGCGCGTCCCCGCCCTCCCATCACTTGACTCTCCCTTTACCATTTCTTGGCGCCCCTTTTGAGTTGATGAGATCAAGCCGTGTCTGTGAGATTTCCATGAGAGCTGAATCACGACCCGGGCGGGTAGCACTGAGGTAAGCCTCAGGTAAGTTAGGCCAGCCTCACCACACCAGATCCGCTTGGAGCCTGCATGCGTGCCGTCCGACTGACCGTCACCGCCGCCGCCACCGCGGCCGCTCTGACCGCCCTCACGGCCTGCACCGCGAAGAGCGATGCCAAGGACGGCGACGCCATCCAGGTCACCGCCGCCGACGCCAGGTGCGAGACCTCCGCCAAGTCGGTGCCGGCCGGTCAGGTCACGCTGAAGATAGAGAACAAGGGCTCCAAGGCCACCGAGGTCGAGATCGTGTTCCCGGACGACCGGATCGTCTCCGAGAAGGAGAACATCGGCCCGGGGACCAAGTACACGCTGACCGCCGAGGTGAAGGCCGGCTCGTACGAGATCGCGTGCCGCCCCGGCATGAAAGGCCACGGCGTCCGGCAGAAGCTCACCGTGACCGGTGGCGGTACCAGCGCCAAGCGGGACCCCAGGCTCGACAAGGCCGTCGCCGACTACCGGCAGTACGCGCAGGACCAGGCCGACCAGACGCTGCCGCTCGTCGAGACGTTCGTGAAGGCCGTCAAGGACGGCGACCTGGAGGCCGCCAAGAAGGCGTACGCCCCCTCGCGCCTCGGCTGGGAGCGCACCGAGCCGGTCGCGGAGTCCTTCGGTGACATCGACCCGAAGGTCGACGTCCGCGAGGACGGCCTGGAGGACGGCCAGAAGTGGACCGGCTGGCACCGCCTGGAGAAGGCACTGTGGGCGGACAAGAAGATCGGTGACGAGGAGAAGACCCTCGCCGACCAGCTGGTGACCGACCTGAAGGACTGGCAGCAGCGGGTCGGCAAGGCCGAGATCACCCCGTCCTCCATGGCCAACGGCGCCAAGGAGCTGCTCGACGAGGTCGCCACCGGAAAGGTCACCGGCGAGGAGGAGCGCTACTCGCACACCGACCTGGTCGACTTCAAGGGCAACGTCGAGGGCGCGCAGAAGGCGTACCAGTTGCTCCGGCCCGTCGCCTCGAAGAACGACCCGGCGCTGACCAAGGAGCTGGACAAGCAGTTCGCGGCGCTCGACACGCTGCTCGACAAGTACCGCTCCGACAAGGACTCGTACGACTTCGTCTCGTACGACAAGGTCACCAAGGACCAGAGCAAGGAGCTGTCGGACGCGGTCAACGCCCTCGCGGAGCCGCTGTCCAAGCTCGCCGCCGCGGTCGTGAAGTAGGGGGAACGGGCATGACCGAGACTCAGGGCAGCACCTCTCCCTCCCGCCGCGCGCTGATCGGCTGGGGCGGCGCCGGGCTCGCGCTCGGTGCCGTCGCGGCCGGCGGTGCCGTCGCGGCGAGCCGGGTGGGCGACGACGTGGACCCGGCCGCCGCCGAGGCGGGCGCCGCCGTGGAGTTCCACGGCGCCCACCAGGCCGGCATCGCCACGCCGGTGCAGGACCGGCTGCACTTCGCCGCGTTCGACGTGAAGACCGACGACCGCGCCGAGTTCGTGCGGATGCTCAAGGACTGGACGGCGGCCGCGCGCAGGATGACCACCGGGAAGGCGGTCGGCGAGGGCGCGTTCGGCGGACTGGCCGAGGCGCCGCCGGACGACACCGGTGAGGCCCTGGGGCTCAAGCCCTCGCGGCTGACGCTGACGATCGGCTTCGGACCGTCCTTCTTCGAACGGTTCGGACTGGCGGACAAGCGGCCCGATGCCCTGGTCGACCTGCCCAAGTTCCCGGGAGACAACCTCGACGGGGCGCGCACGGGCGGCGACCTGTGCATCCAGGCCTGTGCGGACGACCCGCAGGTCGCCGTGCACGCCATCCGCAACCTGGCCCGCATCGGCTTCGGCAAGGTCGCCATCCGCTGGTCCCAGCTCGGTTTCGGCAAGACCTCGTCCACCACCCCGGACGCCCAGACGCCCCGCAACCTGATGGGGTTCAAGGACGGCACCCGCAACATCGCGGGCACCGAGACGGACCGGCTGAAGAAGTTCGTGTGGGTCGGCGACGGCGACGGCGGCAAGGACGAGGCCTGGATGACCGGCGGGTCCTACCTCGTCGCCCGCCGCATCCGGATGAACATCGAGACCTGGGACCGGACCTCGCTGCAGGAGCAGGAGGACGTCTTCGGCCGGGACAAGGGCGAGGGCGCCCCGGTCGGCAAGGCCAAGGAGCACGACGCGCCGTTCCTGAAGGCGATGAAGCCGGACGCCCACGTGCGTCTCGCGCACCCCGACTCCAACAACGGGATCACCATCCTGCGCAGGGGCTACTCCTTCACCGACGGCACGGACGGTCTCGGCCGCCTCGACGCGGGCCTGTTCTTCCTCGCCTACCAGCGTGACGTGCGCAAGGGGTTCATCCCGCTGCAGCGGCAGCTGTCGGCGAAGGACGCGCTCAACGAGTACATCCAGCACGTGGGTTCGGCGGTCTTCGCGGTTCCGCCCGGCGTCCGGGACAAGGACGACTGGTGGGGCCGGACGCTGTTCTCCGAGGAGGCGTAGCCCATGTTCTCCAACTATCTGATCGGCCTGCGCGAGGGCCTGGAAGCCAGCCTCGTCGTCTGCATCCTGATCGCCTACCTGGTCAAGACCGGCCGCCGGGACGCCCTGAAGCCGATCTGGATCGGCATCGGCGTCGCCATCGTCATCGCGATGGCCTTCGGCTGCGCCCTCGAATTCGGCTCGCAGGAGCTGACGTTCGAGGCGAGCGAGGCGCTCGGCGGCTCGCTGTCCATCGTCGCCGTCGGTCTGGTGACCTGGATGGTGTTCTGGATGCGGCGCACCGCCCGGCACCTGAAGTCCGAGCTGCACGGCAAGCTGGACGCGGCCCTCGCCATGGGCACGGGCGCACTGGTCGCCACCGCGTTCCTGGCCGTCGGCCGGGAGGGCCTGGAGACCGCCCTGTTCGTGTGGGCCTCGGTGCACGCGGCCTCCGACGGCACCCCGCGCCCGCTGATCGGCGCTGCGCTCGGCATCGCCACGGCGGTCCTGCTCGGCTGGCTGTTCTACCGGGGCGCGCTGCGGATCAACCTGGCCAAGTTCTTCACCTGGACCGGCGGCATGCTGGTCGTGGTCGCGGCGGGCGTACTGGCGTACGGCTTCCACGACCTGCAGGAGGCCAACTGGATCCCGGGCATCGGCGACCAGGCCTTCGACATCAGCGACACGATCCCGCCCGACAGCTGGTACGGCACCCTGCTCAAGGGCGTCTTCAACTTCCAGCCCGACCCGACGGTCGTCCAGCTGACGGTGTGGGCCCTGTATCTCGTGCCGACCCTGGCCGTCTTCCTCGTCACCCCCGAGTTCGTCGCCCGGCTGAAGGGCGGACGGAGCGACGGGACGGCTCCCGCGGTCGAGGAGCGGGTCCCGGCGTCCGAGTGACGGCACCGAGTTGCGGGAACCGGCCACCCGCGCGTCTCCCCGTCCCGGTAGGGTTCGCCTCCGGAAAGGGGAGGGTGAAGGCACCTCATGAGCAGGGATCGCAGTCGTCGTGGGCTTCGCAGGCGGGACCGGAACGCACTCATAGCGGCCTCGCTGACCGCTTTGTCGGTGACGGCGAGCGGATGCGTGGTGGTGCACGGGGAGCGCGAGGTGCTCCCCGCCGCCACCCGTGCCGAGGCCGCCAAGGCCCTCACTCAGTTCACCGACGCGTACAACGAGGCCGACAAGGCCTACGACCGCTCCCTGGACGCGGACCACGTCACCGGCGCCCTCGCCGACATCGACGGGGCCCGGCTGAAGGCCGGGCACGCCAACAGCCCGTCCGGCAACGTCAACCACTCGCCGCTGGAGCTGACGGACGCGAAGTTCACTATCCCGAAGAAGGCCGGCTGGCCCCGCTGGTTCGTCGCGGACGCCAAGGGCAACAAGGGGACCGGCAACGCCCGCTGGCTGCTGGTGTTCACCCGCCACGACCTCGGCGAGCCGTGGAAGGTGGCGTATCTGACGCTGGTCGCGCCCGGTGACGTACCGCGGTTCAAGAAGGACGCGGACGGCTTCGCCGAGGCCGTGCCCGCCGACTCCACGCAACTGGCCGTTCCGCCCTCCGGCCTGAGCAAGGCCTACGCGCGCTATCTGAAGAGCGGCGGGAACACCTTCGCGGCCGGCCGGAACACCAGCGGCTGGCGCGCGGACCGCGCGAAGCAGGCGAACAAGCCGGGCCTGGTCCGGCAGTACATCGACGAGCCGCTGACCCACGGCGACTACGCGCCGCTCGCGCTGCGCACGGCGGACGGGGGCGCGCTGGTGTTCTTCACCACGCACCACTACGAGAAGCAGACCGCCGCCGCGGGCACCTCCGTGCCGGCCCCGAACAAGGACGTGCAGGCGCTGACCAAGGGCGAGATCAAGCAGTCGCTGACGCTGGAGATCATCTCCAACGAGGCCGCGCTCGACCCGGCGGGCAGCGGCCGGGTGTCTGTCCTCGGGCAGGTCCGGGGACTGACGGCCGCGCAGGGCGAGTAGGCCGGCAGGTCCGGGGCCGGGGGCTCAGTGCCGCAGCGGCCAGGCGGCGCCCGTCCGGTCGGCCTCCGTGCCGACGTGGCGGGCGCAGGCGTCCGTGAGCGCCTCCAGCAGGCTCAGCGGGTCGGTCAGCGGGTGCTCGGGGCCGCGGACCCAGTGCACCCGCTGGTCGTCGCCGGGCAGCCGGGCGGGCGGTACGAGGACGTAGGAGCCGCGGCAGTGCCAGCGCAGCCCCGGGTGCTCGTCCATGGTCTCGGGGTGGCAGTCCAGCTCGCAGGGCCACCACTCGTCCTCGTCCTCGGGGGTGCCCCGGGTGAGGGTGAAGAACAGCATGCGGCCGTCGTCGCTCTCGGCGACCGGGCCGACCTCGACACCGGTGCCGAGCAGCCGGTCCAGCGCCTCCCGGCCGGCCCGCAGGGGCACGTCCAGGACGTCGTGCACCATGCCGGTGGCGGTGATGAAGTTGGCCTCCGGCTGGTGCCGGGCCCAGCGCTCGATCTGCGCGCGGTCCGTCGTGGACTGGGTCTGCCACGCGAAGGACACCGGGTGCCGGGCCGGGGTGGGACAGCCGACGCGGTCGCAGGAACAGCGGTAGCCGGGAGCGGGGTGCGCGGCGGGCGCCAGGGGCAGTCCCGCTGCGGCGGTGGAGAGCAGCAGGGCCTCACGGCCGCCGTCGTCGGCGGCGGACTCCTTCGGGCGCCGTCCGAGCAGCCACTGGGAGAGTTTGCCCTGCCGGCCGCTCCGGCCGCCGAACGTCGCGCTCATCTAACCCCTTGATTTCGCTGGTCGCCTCGCTGTTGTGCGGACAGCATGCCTCATCGTCCCATCTTCTTCTGCTTCGGGGGGTCCCGGGGCGGATCCGGAGGAAGCGGGCGAGACGTGCCTCACACGCGGGATCACCGCGGGGCGATCCCGTGCAGCGCGTACTCGACCAGGATGTCCGTGTACTCGTACGAGATCGGTCCCGTGCGTTGCAGCCACCGCTGCGCGAGGGGCGAGACGAACAGTTCCAGCGCGATGCGCGGGTCGATGTCGGCCCGTACGCCCCCCGCGTCCCGTGCGGAGCGCAGCCGGTCGACGTACAGCTGGAGCTGGGGTTCGAGGAGCTGGGTGACGAACTCGCGGCCGAGCTGCTCGTTGACTACGCCCTCGGCGGCCAGCGCGCGGGCGGGCACCTCGAAGCGCGGGTCGAGGAGCTCGTCGACGGTGGCCCGCAGCACGGCCTTGAGGTCGGCGGCGAGGTCGCCCGTGTCCGGGATGGCGTACGGCTCCTGCCCCGCCGCCCGCGCGGTCTCCTCGCCGAGATCCAGGAACGCCTCCAGCAGCACGTCGGCCTTGGATCCCCACCACCGGTAGATGGTCTGCTTGCCGACGCCGGCCCGGGCGGCGATCCCCTCGACGGTGGTCTTCGGGTATCCGACCTCGCCGACGAGGGCGAGGGCGGCGGCGTAGATCGCCCGGCGGGACTTCTCGCTGCGGCGGGTGGCGTCGGGGGCGGGCTTCTTGACCATGGGGTGACGCTAACAAGCTCCCCGGCTAGGTGTTCCGATCACGAGCGTCGTCGACGGAGGCGGGCGGGACCTCCGGTGGCCACGGGTCGCCCCAGTCCGCGTCCCGGGCCGCCCGGTACAGGTCGCCGTGGCGCTTGGTGACGGTCGTGCGGCGCAGCCGTTCGTCCGCCTCGCACAGGTCGAGGAGCACCTGGCCCTTGCGGATCTGCGGGCGCCGCACCACCCGGGCCGGGGCCGGTTCGGCCGGCAGCCGGGTGGCGGCGACGTAGCTGAACTTCTCGTCCTCGTACGCCAGGGAGCCGCCCTTGACCTGGCGGTGGAGGGAGGAGCGGCTGACCCGGGCGGAGAAGTGGCACCAGTCGGTGCCGGGTGCGATGGGGCAGTCGGCGCTGTGCGGGCAGGGGGCGGCGACGCGGAACCCGGCGCGGACCAGCCGGTCGCGGGCCTCGATGATCCGGGCGTAGCCGGCGGGGGTGCCGGCCTCCACGACGACGACGGACCGCGCGGCGGTCGCGGCCGCGTCGACGAGGGCGGCGCGGTCGGCCTCGGCGAGTTCGTTGAGGACGTACGACACCGTGACGAGATCGACGCTGTCGAGGGTGAGTTCCGTGCCGATCCGGGCCCGCTCCCAGCGGGCGTCGCGCAGCGCCGGGTTGGCGGTGGCGAGCTCCCGGCCGAGGGCGAGCGCGGGCTCGGCCCAGTCCAGCACGGTGACGCTGCGCTCGCCGGGCCAGGTCGCCGTGACGGCCCAGGTGGCGGCGCCGGTGCCCCCGCCGACGTCGACATGGCTGCCGGGCGTCCAGTCGGGTACGGCCTCGGCGAACGCGTCCAGGGCCGAGCGGACCGCCTCGAAGGTGGCCGGCATGCGGTAGGCGGCGTAGGCGGCGACGTCGGCCCGGTCGCGGAGGATCGGGGCGTGGGTGGGGGTGTCGCCCCGGTAGTTGGCGATCAGCCGTTCCACGGCTCCGGCGGCTTGCCTGGGCGGAAGTCCGTCCAGGAGAGCGGCCAGGGAGGCGCGGAGGGCTTCGGCCGGGGATGCGGGGTCGTTCACCTGCCGATTGTATGGCTGGGCGGTGCCGGTGCCGGACCGCCGGGGGCTCCGCCGCTCAGATCACCGCCCGCGCCAGATGCGTGCCCAGTCTCGCCCTCGGCCCGCTGTCCGGTGCCCGGCGTCTCGGGTGCACGGTGTTCGCCAGCAGCACCAGGAACGTGTCCGTCGCCGGGTCGAGGACCAGCGAGGTCCCCGTGAATCCGGTGTGACCCGCCGCTCCCCGCCCGGCGAGCTCGCCCATGAACCACGGGCGGTCCACGGCGAAGCCCAGGCCCGGCGGGGTCAGCAGGAGTTCCACGAAGTCGGGGCCGAGGATCCGGGCGGGGCCGTACGCGCCGCCGGCCAGCAGGGTGCGGCCGAAGACCGCGAGGTCGCCCGCGGTGGAGAAGAGGCCGGCGTGGCCGGCCACCCCGCCGAGCGCCCAGGCGTTCTCGTCGTGGACCTCGCCCCGCAGCATCCCGCGGTCCGCCTTGGCCCAAGGACGCCGCTGGTCCTCGGTGGCCGCCGCGCCGGGGCAGGGCCCGAAGGCGGTCGCCGTCATCCCGAGCGGGCGGGTGATGCCTTCCTCGATCAGGATGTCGAGCGTACGGCCGGTGATCCGCTCCAGCACGAACTGGAGCAGGAGCATGTTCAGGTCCGAGTAGAGGTGGCTGCCGGGCTCGCCGGTGGGTGCCTCGGCGCGGAGCAGGGCGAGGCGTGCGGCGTCGTCCGGGCAGTCGTACAGCGGGAGTTCGGGGCGCAGTCCGGAGGTGTGGGTGAGCAGCTGCCGTACGGTGACGCCGTGTTCGGCGGCGCCGGTGAACTCGGGCAGGTAGGCGCCGACGCGGGCGTCCATGCCGAGGGTGCCGCGCTCGATCTGCTGCACGGCCGCGACGGACGTGAACAGCTTGGTCAGGGAGGCCAGGTCGAAGGGGGTGTCGACGGTGGCCGGGACCCGGGCGGCGGGCGGCAGTTCGACACCGGTGTCGGACCCGGGGTCGTAGGAGGCGTAGCGCACCGCCCAGCCCGCGGCCTCGGCGACGGCGATCACGGGGCCGCGTCCGGCCAGCACGACGGCACCGGCCGCCCAGGGGCGCGCTCCGGTGGTGAGGGCGTGTGCCTCGTCGGCCAGGCGCCCGAGTGCCACGGGGTCGAGCCCGGCTCGCTCGGGTGTGCCGACGCGCAGTCGCGGTGCGCTCAGTTCTGGTCTCCCTCCGGCCCCGTACGTGTGTTCCAGGGACGGCACATTCCCACGAAGCAGGCCGTCGCGACCAGTGCTCCCGCCAGTTGGACGATCGCCATGGGTACGGCGGTGTGCTCTCCGGCGACGCCGACGAGCGGGGAGGCGACCGCCCCGACGAGGAAGGAGGAGGCGCCGAGCAGGGCGGAGGCGGAGCCGGCGGCGTGCCGGGTGCGCAGCAGGGCGAGGGTCTGGGCGTTGGGCAGGGTGATGCCCATCGCGGACATCAGGACGAACAGGGCGACGGCGATCGGGACCAGGCCGACCTCGCCGAACGCGCCAGCGGACATCAGCAGCAGGGCGGCCGCGGCGAGCACGATCACGGCGAGTCCGGTGCCGAGCACCTTGTCGAGGCTGACCCGGCCCACGAGCACCTTGCCGTTGACCTGCCCGGCGATCACCAGGCCGACCGAGTTGAGGCCGAAGAGCAGGCTGAAGGTCTGCGGGGAGGCGCCGTAGATCTCCTGGACGACGAAGGGGGAGGCGGCTATGTAGGCGAACAGCGCGGCGAAGGCGAAGCCGCCGGCGAGCATGTAGCCGGTGAAGGGCAGGTCGGAGAGCAGGCCGCGCATGGCGCGCAGGGCCTCCCGCACTTCCCCGTCGTGCCTCCCCCGCTCTCGGCTCGGCTCGGGCGGGGTGGCCCCCGTGGCGGGCGGCAGGGTCTCGGGCAGCCGCAGCCAGACGACCGCGGCGAGCGCGGCGCCGACCAAGGTGAGGACGACGAACACGCCCCGCCAGTCCGTCACCCTGAGGATCTGTCCGCCGATCAGCGGGGCCACGATCGGCGCGACCCCGGAGATCAGCATCAGGGTGGAGAAGAAGCGGGCCATGGCCACGCCGTCGTACAGGTCGCGTACGACGGCCCGCGCGATGACGATGCCGGCGGCGCCCGCGAGACCCTGTGCCAGGCGGAAGGCGACCAGTGTCTCGACGTTCGGCGCGAGCGCGCACAGGGCGGTGGCGAGGAGGTAGACGGCGAGGCCGGCCAGCAGCGGGCGGCGGCGGCCCCAGCGGTCGCTCATCGGGCCCACGACCAGCTGCCCGAGCGCCATGCCGGCCAGACACGCGGTGAGGGTGAGCTGGACGGTGGCGGCCGGGGCGTGCAGGGAGCGGGTGACCTCCGGCAGCGACGGGAGGTACATGTCCATCGCGAGCGGTGGTGTGGCGGTGAGGCCGCCGAGGAGGAGGGTGACCAGCGGGCCGGTGCGGCGTCGGGAGGCGACCGAGGACTGTGCGGTGGTGGACTCGTGCTTCGTTTCCGGTGTCGGCACCGCCACGTGCTCGGGCATGTGTCCCTCCCTCTCGTACTGATCGGCACCTATGCTCTCAGCTCGTACACACTGCCGAGGTACACGTGAACGAGGGTGGGCGGGGATGGCGGAGCAGAGCGTGCGGTGGGGGATCCTGGCGACGGGCGGGATCGCGGCGGCGTTCGCGGCGGACCTGGTCGACCTGGCGGACGCGGAGATCGTGGCGGTGGCCTCGCGCAGCCGGGAGTCGGCGGAGGCGTTCGCCGAGCGGTTCGGGGTGACGCGGGCCTACGGCGACTGGGAGTCGCTGGCCGCGGACGCGGACATCGATGTCGTCTACGTGGCCACCCCGCACTCGGCGCACCGGGCGGCGGCCGGGCTGTGCCTGACGGCCGGGCGGAACGTGCTGTGCGAGAAGGCGTTCACGCTCAACCTCCGCGAGGCCGAGGAACTGGTGGCGCTGGCGCGGGAGCACGACCGCTTCCTGATGGAGGCGATGTGGATGTACTGCAACCCGCTGGTCCGGCGGCTGCGGGCGCTGGTGGCGGACGGGGCGATCGGCGAGGTGCGGACGGTGCAGGCCGACTTCGGGCTGGCGGGCCCCTTCCCGCCGGCGCACCGGCTGCGGGACCCCGCGCTGGGCGGCGGGGCGCTGCTCGACCTCGGGGTGTACCCGGTGTCGTTCGCGCAGTTGCTGCTGGGTGAGCCGGACGAGGTGGCCGCGCGGGCGGTGCTCTCCGAGGAGGGCGTCGACCTGCAGACGGGCGCCCTGCTGTCCTGGGAGAGCGGGGCCATGGCCTCGGTGCACTGCTCGATCGTCGGTGGTACGGCGGTGACCGCGTCGGTCACCGGTTCGCGCGGCCGGATCGACGTCCCGTCCGGTTTCTTCCACCCCGACCGCTTCGTGCTGCACCGCGACGGCCGTGACCCCGAGGAGTTCACCGCCGCCCCGGCCGACGGCCCGCGCACCAGCCTCCGGCACGAGGCGGTGGAGGTCATGCGGGCGCTGCGGGCGGGCGAGAAGGAGTCGCCGCTGGTGCCGCTGGAGGGCAGTCTCGCGGTGATGCGCACGCTGGACACGATCCGGGAGCGGATCGGGGTGCGTTACCCCGGGGACCAGGTGGCCACCGTGGTCGGCTAGCCGTATGGCGGACGCCTGATTCCGCATGGCGGACTTCCCGCCTACGCTGCGGAGGCATGACTGACAGGCAATCGAAGATCGCGGTGGTGACCGGCGCCGGCTCGGGCATCGGACGGGCCGTCGCCCTGGAGCTGCTGCGCGCCGGCTGGTCGGTGGCACTGGCCGGCCGGCGCGTCGAGACGCTGGAGGAGACGGCGGCACTGGTGCCCGAGGGGTCCTCCCTCGCCGTGCGCACCGACGTGTCCCGGCCCGAGGACGTCGAGGCGCTGTTCGCGGCGACCGTGGAGCTGTTCGGGCGTGTCGACCTGCTGTTCAACAACGCGGGCACGTTCGGCCCCGGCGGGGTGCCCGTCGAGGAGCTGCCCTACGACGCCTGGCGGCACGTGGTGGACACCAACCTCAACGGGGCGTTCCTGTGCGCGCAGGCGGCGTACCGGCGGATGAAGGAGCAGGACCCGCAGGGCGGCCGGATCATCAACAACGGCTCGATCTCCGCGCACACGCCCCGCCCGCACTCGGTCGCCTACACCGCGACCAAGCACGCGCTGACCGGCCTGACCAAGTCGCTGTCGCTGGACGGGCGGCCGTACCGCATCGCCGTCGGGCAGATCGACATCGGCAACGCGGCCACCGACATGACGGCCCGGATGCAAACCGGGGCACTGCAGGCCAACGGGGAGGTCGCCCCCGAGCCGGTGATGGACGTGGCCGATGTGGCACGCACCGTGCGGCACATGGCCGAGCTGCCGCTGGAGGCGAACGTGCAGTTCACGACGGTGCTGGCGACGGCGATGCCCTATGTCGGGCGGGGCTGAGGGCCGAACGCGTGGCCAGGCGAACCAAACTCCCCAACTTACACAAGCGGAATTTAAACATCCGCGCTATTGCGGCCGGTCGGCCACATATGCTCAACTTTCCTCCACGAGAGCTTCACACTTGGAGCACGTGGATTCCGCAGCCACACCGAGGGGGGAGACGGCAGCCGTTCCACCGGACCGGAGTTGGGGGTGGACCTCGCGTGGGACCGCGAGGTGCGCGCCGGTCGGTGGAACGGCTGCCGCTGTACGCCGAAGCCGGGCCGCTCAGCGCCGGTGCCGTCCCCCGGACTCGCTCTCCGGGTCCGCCTCGCCCGCGGCCGCCCGCGCCCGGACCTTGCGCCGCAGCGCCCACGCGCCCGCTCCGAGCAGTGCCGCCGTGCCGGCGGCGCCTTCCACCAAGCGCCATACCGAGGGGCTTTTGACCGCCGAGCCGGGAGCACCGGCCGCTGCCTGCGCCGCCTTGCTCACGGGCGTGGGACTCGCGCTCGCCCCGCCCTCGCTGAGCGGTTCGACGAGCGTGCCCACCGCCTGCGCCGAACGCCCGTGCCCGAAGCCCCAGTCGAGCAGTGCGGCGGTCTGCTCGTAGACGGCGTTGCTGCCCTCGGCCGGATGCATCACGGTGACCAGCAGGGTGCGACCGCCCCGGGTGGCCGCGCCGGTGAAGGTGTTGCCGGCATGGCTGGTGTAACCGTTCTTCACACCGATCAGGCCGTCGTACGTGTTCAGCCCCCAGGCTCCCGTCAGCAGCCGGTCGGTGTTCTGGATCTGGAAGGTCTTCTTGCCTCCCGCCGGGAAGTCGGCGGTCCTCGTGCCGCAGTAGCCGCGGAAGTCGTCGTCCTTCAGGCCGTGGCGGGCGAAGAGCGTGAGGTCGTACGCCGAGGAGAGCTGCCCCGCGTGGTCGAAGCCGTCGGGGCTGACCACATGGGTGTCCAGGGCCTGCAGGTCCGCGGCCTTGGCCTGCATCTCGGCGACCGTCCTTCCGACGCCGCCGTTCATGTGCGCGAGCACATGCACCGCGTCGTTGCCGGAGCGCAGGAACACGCCCTGCCACAGCTGCTCCACGGTGTAGGTGATGCCGGGCTTGATGCCGACGAGGCTGGAGCCGGCCGGGATGTCGGCGAGGTCCGTGTCGGTGACCCGGTGCCGCGCGGTCCGTTCGAACCTCTTCAGCACGGTGTCCGCGAACAGCATCTTCAGGGTGGACGCGGGAGCGAGGCGCCGATGCGCGTTGAAGGAGGCGAGCACCTCGCCGCTCTCGCAGTCGGCGACCAGCCACGAGCGGGCGGAGAGCTTCTTGGGCAGCCCCGTGGCACCGCGCACCTGGATGCCCGTACGGGACAGCCGCTCACCGCCGATGACGGTGGACTCGGCGGCGGTGGCCGGGGCGGCCGCGGACAGGGGAAGGGCGGCGGCCGTCAGTCCGAGGACGGCACGCCGACTGAGCCGGGAACAATCGCGCACCCCGGGACCGTACACCGCGCCCAACAGGGGTTTCCGCACACGGGTCCGACGGCGGCCAGGAATTTGCTGTCTGATGAAAATCCGATGAGTTACCGCGGCTTCTCAGCCCTTGCACATCTCTTACCCAGTGCGCCTCAAAGGTTCCTCCCTAGCTTGTGGCCGCGCCCACAGCGGGCGCCAAGAACCTTCGAGGAACGGGATGTTTGGCATCTATCTCAAGCGTGAGCTGAGCCGCCGCAAGAAGGCCGCTCTGGTCATCGCGATGGGTCTGGCGCTCGGAATCGCGCTGGTCATCACCGTCAGCTCGGTGTCGGCCGGTATGGCACAGGCGCAGGACAAGGTCCTGAAGTCGCTGTACGGCCTCGGCACCGACATGACGGTCACCAAGGCGCAGTCGGCGCCCAGGGCCGGCAGCTCGCAGGGCCCGAACTTCAGGTTCGACGCCAAGTCGAGCAGCAAGACCAGCCAGAGCTCGGACCGGGTGATGACGCAGGGCGGTCAGGCCCTGAAGTCCTCGCTGGTCGAGCAGGTCGCGGCGCAGAAGGGCGTGGCGAGCGCGGTGGGCGCGCTCTCCCTGAACGTCACCAAGGTCGACGGCTCCTTCACGCAGGGCAAGGCGAATTCGTCCGGTTCATCCGGCTCATCGGGTTCGTCTGGCTCGTCTGGTTCGTCCGGCTCCCAGCAGCAGGGCGGCCCGGGCGGCGGCAACGGGCAGCCGCAGGTGCAGGGCGGCGGTGCCGACTTCAACGTCAACAGCTACTCGGTGGCCGGTGTCGACGTCAGCGACCAGACCCTCGGCCCGCTGGCCACCATGAAGATCACCTCGGGTAGGACCATCACCTCCGCGCAGACGAACGCGAAGGTCGCGGTGGTCGCCAAGTCGTACGCCAAGGAGAAGAAGTACAAGGTCGGCTCGACCTTCAAGATCTCCGGCACCAAGTACACGGTGATCGGCATCGCCACCCCGGACAGCGGCGAGTCCACCACCGACGTCTATCTGCCCCTGAAGCAGGCCCAGTCGCTGGGTGACGCCAAGAACAAGGTCACCACGATCTACGTCAAGGCCACCGACTCCCAGCAGATCGCGGCGGTGAAGAAGACGATCCAGAGCAACATCTCCGGTACGACCGTCACCACCTCCTCCGACCTCGCCTCCACCGTCTCCGGCTCGCTGTCCACGGCCTCCGGCCTGGCCTCGAGTGTGGGCAAGTGGCTGTCCATCGCCGTCCTCGCCGCCGCCTTCCTGGTGGCCGCGCTGCTCACCTCCTCGGCCGTCTCCCGGCGGGTGCGGGAGTTCGGCACCCTGAAGGCGCTCGGCTGGCCGAGCCGCAAGGTGACCCGGCAGGTGGTCGGCGAGTCCATGGTCAACGGCCTGATCGGCGGTGGCCTCGGCATCGCCCTGGGCCTCGCCGCGGCCTACGCGGTCACCGCCATCAGCCCCAAGCTGACCGCGCAGCTCGGCAGCAGCGGCGGTGGCGGCACGGGCGGCGGCCCGGGCGGCGGGCCCGGCGGTGGCGGTCCCGGTCAGCAGGCCGCGAGCAAGCTGGAGATCGCGCTCACCGCGCCGGTCTCCCTCACCACCATCGCGCTCGCCGTCGGCCTCGCGGTCGCCGGCGGTCTGATCGCCGGCGCGATGGGCGGCTGGCGCGCCTCCCGGATGCGCCCGGCCGACGCCCTGCGCAGCGTCTCGTAACACCCGCCCCCGAGCCGGGGCGCCGCCTCCACTCCCCCCGGGACGCGGCGCCCCCACCCCCCTTCCTTCCTGACGTTCCTGACGGAGAACCCATGTACAGACTCACCGGCGTTGCCAAGCGGTACACGCGGGGCAAGGAGACGGTGGAGGCGCTGCGCGGCATCGACCTCACCATCGCCGACGGCGACCAACTCGTCATCCAGGGCCCGACGGGCGGCGGCAAGTCCACGCTGCTGCAGATGATCGGCGGTCTCGACCGCCCGTCCTCCGGCAGCGTCGAGCTGGACGGCGTCGACCTGGCCACGATCGGCGAGGCCCGGCTGACCCGGATGCGCGCCGAGAAGATCGGCATCATCTTCCAGGCGTTCAACCTCATCCCGACGCTCACCGCCCAGGAGAACGTGGAGACGGCGCTCGTCCCGCTCGGCGTCAAGCCCGCCGAGCGCCGCGAGCGCTCGGCGCAGGCGCTGCGTTCGGTCGGGCTCGGCGAGCGTCTCGGACATGTGCCGTCCGAGATGTCCGGCGGCCAGCAGCAGCGCGTCGCCATCGCCCGCGCGCTGGTGAAGAACCCGAAGGTGCTGCTCGCCGACGAGCCCACCGGCAACCTCGACGAGGGCACCCGCGACGACATCATGGCCCTGCTGGAGGGGCTGTGGCGGGAGCACGGGCTGACCTTCGTCATGGTCACCCACGACTCCTCCATCGCCCGCCGCGCCCCGCGCCTGGCCACCATCGAGGCGGGCCGGATCACGCTCACCGAGCAGGGCGGGGGCCGGCGGCAGGCACCCGGCCCGTACCCGCGGCAGGAGTACGCGCAGGCGCAGTACGCGCCGCAGCGGTACGGCGGTCACGCCTACTGAACCCGCCGTACGGTTCCGGGGCCGCTCATCGCCCGAGCCGGCGGTCGATCTCGGCCGACCGGTCCGCGGTGAGCGGCCCCTCGGCGAGCGCGCCCGCGTTCTCCTCCGCCTGGGCGACGGACCGGAAACCCGGGATCGGCACGGTGCGCGGGCTGCGCGCCCACAGCCAGGCCAGGGCGCCCTGGGCGGGGGTGCGGCCGTCACTGGTGAGGATGTCCCGCAGGGCGTCGACCCTGGCCGGCCACTCCGACTCGGCCCCCGTGCCCTGCCGGAACCCCTCCAGCCACGCCGGTGGCCTGCTCCGGATGTCCCCGGCGTCCAGCGGTCCGCGCCGCTTGCCGCCCAGCAGTCCCATGGCGAGCGGACTGCGGTCGACGCTCGCCAACTCCAGTCGCTCGCACAGCTCCACGAGGTCCGGCGCGTCCTGGAGCACGTTGAGGCGGTGCTGTACGGCCGTGCAGTGCGGGCCCTCGGCGAAGACGGCGGCGCGCTCGGGGTCGTGGGTGCTCCAGCCGTAGGCGCGGACCAGCCCCTCCTTGACGAACTCCTCGCAGGCGTCGCGAAGTTCGGCGGCCCGGCCGGGGTCGGCGTCGGAGAGGTGCAACTGGTAGAGGTCGATGCGGTCGGTGCCGAGGCGGCGCAGGGAGGCGGTCAGGGCGCGGCGGGCGTACGCGGGGGTGTCGTCGGTGCCGGTGAGGGTGCGGGTGCGGGTGCCGGCGTCGAAGACGTTGCCCCACTTGGTGGCGAGGACGACGTCCTCCCGGCGGGTGCCGAGCGCCCGGCCGAGGATCTCCTCGCTGTGTCCGGTGCCTCCCCCACTCTCGGCTTCGCTCGAGCGGGGGGACCCCCATCGTCGGCGGTGTCGAAGAAGGTGACGCCGAGGGCGAGGGCGCGGTGGATCGCCCGTACGGACTCCTCGTCGTCGACCCTGCCCCAGCCGAGCGGCTGTCCGTCGGCGGCCTGTCATTCACCGCCGATGGCCCAGCATCCGAAGCCGAGCGCACCCACGTCGATGCCGCTGCGTCCCAGTGTCCTGGTGGTCGTCTGCATGCCCCGGGACACCAGGAGTTGAAGCGCACACGAGGACAAGCCCCCGCGGTCCCTTCGTGCTTACGCCTGCCCGGTCTCGAACCGCGAGATCCGCCCGTCGTCCTCGACGGTGAAGGTCCACCGGGTGCGCATCTCGCCCCAGGTGTCGTTGCGGTAGCGGGCCAGGAGGGCGCGGCCGCCGTTGGACTCGTTGTCGACCTCCATGTGGCCGTGCGAGGAGAAGATCTCCTGGTCGATCCAATCGGCGAGGTCCCGGTCGGAGCCGTCGTCGGCCATGGTCGCGCCCGGTGCGAGCAGCGACATGAAGCCCTCGCGGTCGTGGGAGTTGACGGCGTTGACGAAGGCCCGGACGGAGGGATCCCTGAGCTTGGCTGGCTGAATCGTCATGGCGCAAGGCTCACACCGCTCCCCTGGACCCGCCACCCGAACGCCATCCAGGACGGGCCCGGTGGTGTGCGGGATGCGACGGTGGAAACGCGGAGGTGGACCTCTTACCTGCTGACCGGGAGTCACCGTGACCTGTTACGACCGACGTGATCTGGGCCTGCTGCTGCTCCGGTTGGGGACCGGCGGAGTGCTGGCGGCGCACGGCGCGCAGAAGCTGTTCGGCTGGTTCGGCGGGCACGGGCTGGAGGGCACCGGCCAGTTCATGGAGTCCGTCGGCTACGCGCCCGGCAAGGCGAGCGCGACGGCAGCGGGGCTGGCGGAGGCGGGCGGCGGCACGCTGCTGGCTCTCGGCCTCGCGACCCCGGCGGCGGGCGCGGCGGCGGCCGGCGCGATGGCCGGGGCCGCGGCGGTCCACATGCCCAACGGCTTCTTCGCCCAGGAGGGCGGCTACGAGTACGCGGCGAGCCTCGGCCTGTCTGCGGCGGGCCTCGCGGTGACCGGCCCCGGCCGCCTGTCCCTGGACCACGCCCTCGGCCATGTGTTCGACAGGGGTTGGATGGTGCCGGTGGCGCTGGGGGTGACGGCGGCGGCCACGGCGGTGGTCGTGGGGACGCGGAACCGGCGGGTGCGGGCGAAGACGGAAGGGGAGCAGGAGATGCTGTTCGAGGAGTTCGAAGAGTAGCGAGTAGCCCGTCCGGCGCGTGGCAGGCTGCGGTGCATGACAGCACCGGACCCCGCCGCGGCCCTCTGGCCGACGATCGACGAACTCTGGTCCCGCCTGGAGGCGACCCGCAGGCACACCGGCCCGGAGGGCGTCCTCCTCCGCATCCTCAAACTCTCGGAGGAGGTCGGCGAGGTCGCGGAGGCGGTCATCGGCGCCACCGGCCAGAACCCACGCAAGGGCGTCACCCACACCTGGGACGACGTCCAGTCCGAACTGTGCGACGTGGCGATCACGGCGTTGGTGGCGCTGCGGACGCTGACGCCGGAGGCGGGGCAGGTCTTCGACTCCCACCTGTCCCGGATCCGCGACCGGCCCATGGCTCCGCCGGTTTGATCGGCGGGGCTCTTTCGGCGTTCCGCAGGGTGCGGGAAGGGCAGACGAGTCGGGCTGTACGCCGGGTTCTGTTCCGAGGGGTCCTCGCGGGTCCCCTCGGCGACGGCCATCCATCTAGGGCCGGTGTTGCCACCGACCTCGTGCGGTCTACCCGCGGACTCGGGCGGGCAGCCCTCGAACGTCCGCGCAGAGCCGCTTTTCACGGCGGCTCCTTTTGACCTTGCTCCAGGTGGGGTTTACCTAGCTGCCCAGGTCACCCTGGGCACTGGTGGTCTCTTACACCACCGTTTCACCCTTACCCAGCGCCTGAGCGCCGGGCGGTCTGTTTTCTGTGGCACTGTCCCGCGGGTCACCCCGGGTGGCCGTTAGCCACCACCCTGCCCTGTGGAGCCCGGACGTTCCTCGGGAAGCCCCCTAGGGGGACTCCACGCGGCCGTCCGCCCGGCTCGTCTGCCGTGTCGACCATGGTACCGGGCGTGCGGGCCGGCGCGGACCAGCGGCGGCCGTCGCCAGGACGGAGCCCGTCAGGATCAGGGCGAAGGCGGCCAGCACGGTGACCGTCGGCCGTTCGCCCAGGAGCAGCGCTCCCGCCGCCACCGCCACCGCCGGGTTGACGTAGGTGATGACCGTCGAGCGGGTCGGCCCGACCTCCTTGATCAGTTCCAGGAACGCCACGAAGGCCAGCGCCGTGCAGACCACGCCCAGGCCGGCGAGGGCCGCCAGGACCGGGGACGGGGGCACCTCGGCCGGCCAGGTCGCCGCCGCCGCGGGGGCGTAGACCAGGGCCGCGAGCGCCAGGCAGGGGGCCGTGAGGTGGAGCGAGGGGACGTCCTTCAGGTGCCGAGCCGCGATCAGGGGTGCCGTCGCGTAGCCCAGCACCGTCAGCAGCACCTCGGCCAGCGAGCGGGCGTCGCCTCCCGTCAGGTGCGGGACGGTCAGGACGCCGACGCCCGCGAGGCCCAGCGCCAGGCCCGTCACCCTCCTGGCGCCCAGCCCTTCCGTGTCGCCGAGCCCGAAGAAGCGGGCCAGGACCACTCCGACGATCGGGACGCCCGCGATCAGCAGGCCGGCGGTCGAGCTGGACAGGTGCCGTTCCGCGTCCGTGAGCGTGAACCAGGGCCCGATGATCTCGATGCACGCGAAGGCCAGTATGGGGAGCCAGTGCGAGCGGACGGTCCGGACCAGGCCGCCCTGCCGTATCGCGAAGGGGAGCAGGAGCGCCGCGCCCAGGGCACAGCGGGTGAACACCACCATGGAGGGGGACAGGTCGTCCACCGCCACCTTGATCATCAGATAGGGGATGCCCCAGACCACTCCCATCAGGGAGAACAGGAACCAGCCACGCGCAGTCATGCGGCGAGTCTCAGCCGCGTGCGCCCCGGCTGTCTTGAACGCTGTTGCGGTAGGCCGCCGGAGTCACCCCCAGCACCCGGCGGAACCAGCGCGTCAGGTGGGCCTGGTCGGCGAAGCCCACCAGCCCCGCCACCTCGGCCGGCCGCAGTCCTGTGGCCAGCAGTGCACGGGCCCGGGTCACCCGGTACTGGGCGAGCCAGGCGTAGGGGGGTATCCCCATCGTCGTACGGAAGGCCCGCAGCAGCTGGTAGCGCGACAGGCCCAGGTCGGTGGCGAGGAGGGCGAGGGAGGGGGGAGCGGTGAGTTCGTCGGCCAGGCGGTCGCGGACGGTGTGCGCGATTCCCACGGCGCCGGGGACGTGGTCCGGCAGGGGTCTCGCGGTGGAGTGCCGGTGGGCGAGGGCCGTCAGCAGCCAGGGCACGACGGACTCGGCCTGCAACGGGTCGGGGCAGACGCTGAGTTCCGTGTGGGCGGCGCGCAGCGCCGCGGCCAGTTCGGGGTCCTCCAGGAGCGGTTCGCGGAAGTGCGGGAGCCCGCCGAGGGTCCCCTCGGCCACCAGGGACGGCTCGGCGTACAGAGCGCGGTAGGCGTAGCCGCCGGTGGGGTTGCCGGGGCCGCCGGTGTGCATCTCGCCGGGTTCGAGCACGACGATCGTGCCGGGGCCGGTGCGGATGTGCCCGCCCCGGTAGTCGATCACCTCGGAGCCGCCCACACAGACGCCGATCGTGTACTCGTCGTGGGCGTGCGGGGCGTAGGTGTGCCGGCGGAAACTCGCCGTCAGGAGGTCGAGCGGGGGGCCGCAGCGGCCGAGTCGCGCCCTCGTCCACAGTGCCTGTTCCGCCATCGGACACCCCCTTGCCGTGCAGCTCCTACGGGTGCAACGCCCTCAGGCCCCGCTTCCATGCCGCGTCGAGGTCGGCGTCGGACGGAAACCGGCCGTGGATCTCCAGGATCACCATGCCGTGGGCGAAGGCCCAGACGGCCCGGGCCAGGTCCAGGTCGCCGGCGCAGGCCCGCAGCAGCGGCAGGGCGGCCCGGTCCTCCAGGCCCGGGGGGAGTTCGGCGCGCGGGAGAGGCTGTTCCGTGGCGAGGCAGTACAGGTGCGGGTGGGCGAGGGCGTAGGCGCGGTAGGCCTCGGCCAGCGCCTCCAGGGAGCCCGGCACCCGGGCCTCGGCGGCTTCGAGGGCCGCCGCGGATTCCGCCAGCATCTGTGCCGTCAGCTCGACCTCTACGGCGTGCTTGTCGGGGAAGTGCTTGTAGAGGGAGGGCGCCTTGATGCCGAGGCGGTCGGCGAGGGTGCGCATGGTGAGTTGCGCGGGTCCGGACTCCTCCAGGATCTCCCGGGCCGCCCCGGCGATCTCCCGTGCCCTCGGGGTGAGGCGGTCAGCCACGCTGGAAGCCCTCCTTCGTCCGCAGTCCGTAACCGAAGGCGCGATCGTACGAGATGTGGGCGAGCCAGCCGCACAGGGCGGCGAAGGCGGGGGCCCAGTCGAGCGGTGTGACCGTGTAGAGCACGGCGAGTGCCAGCGGGACGAGGGCGCGGTGCATCGCGTTGTAGTACGGCACCGCGCGCGGCGCCAGCTGTCCCTTCGCCATGCGGGGTGCCTGGTCGAGGCCGATCAGGAAGGTCAGGTCGGGGAGCACGAAGAGGAGCACGGCGAGGGCGCCCGCGAGCCGGCCGTGGTTCACGGCCTCCAGCACCGCGAAGGCCGACCAGAACAGGGCGACCGCGAACCAGGCGGTGCGGCGCAGGGTGGTCGGGGCGGGAGTCGCGCCTGCGGTCGTACCGGACATGACTGCCTCCGGAGTCGTGCGGCGTCCGAGCCGGGATGGCTAACGCCGTTGGCCACGACCGTATGGCTAACAGCGTTAGCCGTCAAGAGGTCCGGTGGGGCGGCGGACTGCGAACTCGTACGGACCCTCGAGCGGGTCCTCACGCGGGGGCGAACAGGATCGTCGCCGTTCCCGGGTCCGCGCGGGTGAGGCGGACGCGCAGGGGTTCGCCGAGGGGCAGGTGCTCGCCCTCGATCCGGCCGATCACCGCGGGGGACGTCAGCTGGACCGTGCCGGCGGTCGGCCGGTGTTCGGAGACGTCGACGACGCAGCCCTCGAAGACGTCACCCACCCGGTCCTTGAGCAGCGCCGCCTCGACGATGTCGACGCACTCCCGCTCCACCGTGCCCGCGAGGCGGGAACCGTCGGCCATCCGCCGGGGCAGGGGGTCGAGCGCGGCGAGCACCCAGTCGGGCGGGGTCCGGCCGGCGACGGCCGCGAGGCAGAGTTCGCCTGCGTAGCGGTCGGCGAGGCGGCGCAGCGGGGCGGTGCAGTGGGCGTAGGGGGCGGCGACGGCGGCGTGCGTGGTGATCGCGGGCAGGTTCCCGTCCCGGAAGACCGTGTAACCCGCGCCGCGCAGCAGGGTCGTGCACTCCTGCAGGAAGGCCGCGTGGTGCGGTCGGTGCGGGTCGAGGCTGCGGATCAGCGCCGCGTACGACACGTGGTGCGGCCAGTCGATGTGCAGGGCGACCGCGGTGCGCCGCAGGCGGGCCACGGCGCCGTCCGGAGCGGCCGGCAGGGTGCGCAGGATGCCGGTACCGGTGGCCAGCATCAGGTCGGCCGCGGCCATGCCCGTCAGCAGGGAGAGCCGGGCGTTCCAGTCCTCGGCGGGCAGCGGGGCGCGGTAGCTCAGCTCGTAGGTGTGGTCCCGCTCGATGATCTCCTGTTCGGGCACGTTGAGCGAGATGCCGCCGCGCTCGATCTCGAGGCGTTCCCGGGCCCGGCCGATCTCCCTGAGCAGCGCGACCGGCTCCTCGGCCGTACCGCCGTCGAGCTGCCGCTGCACGCCCGCGTAGTCGAGCTTCGCCCGGCTGCGGACCAGCGCCCGGCGCACGTCGACGGCGCGGGTGCGACCCTCCGCGTCCAGGTCGACCGTCCACAGCACCGCCGGCCGGGTCCGCTCCGGCAGCAGGCTCGCGGCGCCCTCGCTGAGCACGGTGGGGTGCAGCGGGACCTTCGTGTCGGGGAAGTAGAGGGTGTTCACCCGCCGCTGCGCCTCCGCGTCCAGTGCCCCACCGGGTGCGACGAAGACGGCGACGTCGGCGATGGCGTACCGGACCCGGTAGCCGGTGCCCTGTCGGGACAGGTGCATCGCCTGGTCCAGGTCGGTGGAGGTGGGCGGGTCCAGGGTGAAGAAGGGGAGGTCCGTGGCGTCGTACGACGGCGGGGCGGGAGCCTTCGCCGACCGCTCGGCCTCCTCCTCGACCTCGGCCGGGAAGACCTCCGGCGTGCCGAGTTCGGCGCGGAGCGCGGCGAGGGCGGCCCTGAGGGGTGCCTCGGGAGCGCCGGTCACACGGATCTTGCGGCGGGGCATGTGTCGAGCGTAGGGCGCGGGGGCCCCGGCAGCACCCCGTACCCTGGCGCAGAGCCCAAGAGGCCCAAGAGGCCCAAGGAGCCGAAGAGGTCGAAGAGAAGGAGTACCTGGTGCTGGTCCTGCTGCCGCCCTCCGAAGGCAAGGCGAACTCGGGCCGCGGCGCCCCGCTGAACCTTCAGTCGCTGTCCCTGCCGGGGCTGACCGGCGCGCGGGAGGCCGTGCTCGGGGAGCTGGTGGAGCTGTGCGCCGCCGACGAGGAGAAGGCGCGCGAGGTGCTCGGGCTGAGCGAGGGGCTGCGCGGCGAGGTGGCGAAGAACGCCGGACTGCGCACGGCCGGGGCCCGCCCCGCCGGGGAGATCTACTCCGGTGTCCTGTACGACGCCCTGGACCTGGCCTCGCTGGACGCGGCGGCGAAGAGGCGCGCGACGCGCTCGCTGCTGGTCTTCTCGGGGCTGTGGGGCGCGGTGCGCGTGAGCGACCGCATCCCCTCCTACCGCTGCTCGATGGGCGTGAAGCTGCCGGGCCTCGGCGCGCTGGCCGGGCACTGGCGTGCGCCGATGGCCGAGGTGCTGCCCGAGGCGGCCGGGGGCGGCCTGGTGCTGGACCTGCGCTCCGCCGCCTACGCGGCCGCCTGGAAGCCGAAGGGCGAGGTCGCCGGGCGGACCGCGACCGTACGGGTGCTGCACGCGCCGACGCGGAAGGTCGTCAGCCACTTCAACAAGGCCACGAAGGGCCGGATCGTACGGAGCCTGCTGTCGGCAGGGGCCGGGCCGAAGGACCCCGCCGAGCTGGTGGAGGCGCTGCGGGACCTCGGGTACGAGGTGGAGGCGCGGGCGCCGGGCAGGGCCGGGCAGCCGTGGTCGCTGGACGTGCTGGTGGAGGAGATCCACTGAGAGGCCGCTGATCGCGTTGCAACATGCGCAACACCCTTTGCGTATGCTGCACCATGTGGGCACGATGAGGGGCATGACCTCACCGCTGCCCTCCTCCTCGGCTGCCTCCGTGCTGGACCTCGCGCCCGTCGTGCCCGTCGTGGTCGTCTCCGACGCCTCCGACGCCGTACCGCTGGCTCGCGCGCTGGTCGCCGGCGGGCTGCCTGCGATCGAGGTGACCCTGCGGACGCCCGCGGCGCGGGACGCGATCCGGGCGATCGCCGACGAGGTGCCGGACGCGGTGGTCGGGGCGGGCACGGTCATCACGCCGGAGCAGGTGAGCCAGTGCGTGGCGGCCGGGGCGCGGTTCCTGGTCAGCCCCGGGTGGACGGACGCGCTGCTCTCGGCGATGCGGACGTCCGGGGTGCCGTTCCTGCCGGGGGTGTCGACCACCTCGGAGGTGGTGGCGCTGCTGGAGCGCGGGGTGCGCGAGATGAAGTTCTTCCCGGCGCAGGCGGCGGGCGGTACGGCCTATCTGAAGTCCCTGGCGGGTCCGCTGCCGCAGGCGCGGTTCTGCCCGACGGGCGGGATCGGGCCCACGACCGCGCCGGAGTACCTCTCTCTGCCCAACGTCGGCTGTGTGGGCGGCAGTTGGATGGTCCCGGCGGACGCGGTGGCCGCCGGGGACTGGGCCCGGATCGAGGAGCTGGCGCGGGCCGCAGCCGGGCTCCGGGACGGGCTCAGGGACGCAGGTGGGACGTGTCGTTGAACAGCCGCACGCTCGCGTTGCCGTCCGCGTAGTACGCCACCGCCGAGAGGGATGCGGCGGAGAGCTCCATACGGAACAGCGCCTGGTCAGGGGCACCGAGGGCGAGCCTGACGAAGGTCTTGATCGGGGTGACGTGGGTGACCAGCAGGACGGTACGGCCCGCGTAGGCGGCGACCAGCTTCTCCCGGGTGGCCTCGATCCGGGTGGCGGTCTCCGCGAAGCTCTCGCCGCCGCCGGTGGGGTGGGCCTCCGGGTCGGCGAGCCAGGCGTTCAGATCGTCCGGGTGACGCTCGCGGACCTCGCCGAAGGTGAGGCCCTCCCACGCGCCGAAGTCGGTCTCCCGCAGTCCCTCGTCGATCGCCACGTCGAGGCCGAGGCGGGCGGCGACGATGCCGGCGGTCTCGCGGGTGCGGGCGAGCGGGGAGGCGACGACCGCCTGGATGGTGCCGCGCCTGGCGAGTGCCTCCGCGACTCGGCGGGCCTGCTCGCGGCCGGCGTCGGAGAGGGAGGGGTTGGTGCCACCGCTGCCGGAGAAACGCTTCTGAGGGGTGAGGGGGGTTTCGCCGTGGCGGAGCAGTACGAAGGTGGCGGGGGCGCCCATGTCGGGGGTCGCGCCCCAGCCGGGCCGCTGTTCGCTGCGCTGGGCTTGGCCGGGGGGCTGTTGCCGGGCACTGGTGACCGAGGCTTCCCCGCCGGAGCTGGAGAGTTGCTGCTCGCTGGTGGTGGCCAGGGCTTCCCCGCCGGAGCCGGAGGGCAGCTGCTCGCTGGGGGGCGTGGGGCGCTGCTCGCCGGGAGGTGCCTCCCCCAGTGCCTGAACGGCCTGGGAGGTGCCCCCATCGCCCACCCGTGCCGCCCCAGCGGCACGACTGCCCGCGGCTACGTCGGCTGCTCGGCTCTCCGTCAGGGCCGCTCGGGCCCTCGCCGCGCCCGCCGCCGCATCCCCGGGTGGGCCGGACGGCTCGGGGACGGCGGGCGGGGTGTCCAGGGCCGCGCGGGACGTCGATGCGGACCACTGCTCGCCCTTGGCGCCCGCGTCCATCGCCTCGTTGGCCAGGCGGTCGGCGTGCTTGTTGCGTTCGCGCGGGATCCACTCGTAGGTGACCTGGCCGGGAGCGAACACGCCGTTCGCCTCGGCCGCCAGCGGCTTCATGGCGGGGTGCTTGATCTTCCAGCGGCCCGACATCTGCTCGATGACCAGCTTGGAGTCCATGCGGACGTGGACCCGGGCGCCGGGGTCCAGGGCGTGCGCGGCGCGCAGGCCGGCCAGCAGGCCCCGGTACTCGGCCACGTTGTTGGTGGCGACGCCGATGTACTCGGCGGCCTCGGCCAGCGTCTCCCCCGTCGCCGCCTCGCTCACCACGGCCCCGTACCCCGCGGGCCCGGGGTTGCCCCGCGACCCGCCGTCGGCCTCGACGATGAACTCCCGCACCGCCCCGGCTCCCTACAGCCCGGACTCGGCCGTGCGCACCAGGATGCGGCGGCAGTTCTCGCAGCGGAGCACGGCGTCCGGCGCCGCCGAGCGGATCTCGTTCAGCTCGGTGATCGCCAGCTCCTGGCGGCAGCCCTGGCAGGTGCGGGCGTACAGCTTGGCCGCCCCGATGCCGCCCTGCTGCTCGCGCAGCTTGTCGTAGAGCTTGAGCAGGTCGGCGGGGACGGAGGCGGCGATGACCTCGCGCTCCTTGGTGACCGAGGCGACTTCGCCGTCGATCTCCTCGAACGCGGCGCCCCGGCGGCCGGTCGCGTCGTCGATCTTCGACTGGACGGAGGCGACCCGCTCGGTCAGCTCGCCGACCCGCTCCTGCGCGCCCTCACGGCGCTCCATGACCTCCAGGACGACGTCCTCCAGGTCGCCCTGCCGCTTGGCGAGGGAGGCGATCTCGTGCTGGAGGTTGGACAGGTCCTTCGGCGAGGTGACGGCGCCGGAGTCCAGGCGCTGCTGGTCGCGGGCGGCACGCCGGCGCACCTGGTCCACGTCCTGCTCGGCCTTGGTCTGCTCGCGGGCGGTGTCGCTCTCCTCGGTCTGCGCGGCCACCAGCAGGTCGCGCAGCTGCGTGAGGTCCTTGGTCAGCGACTCGATCTCGGCGTGCTCGGGCAGGGACTTCCGCTTGTGCGCGAGCTGCTGCAGGCGGACGTCGAGGGCTTGGACGTCGAGGAGTCGGATCTGGTCGGCGGGCGCGGCGTTCAGTTGGGGGCTCCCGTTAGTTCGTTGTGGCGGTGGACGCCGCGTGGGCGGTCCAGGGGTCGGTGACCGTCTTGGAGACGTGGACCCTGAGGTCCCAGCCGTGACGGTCGGAAATCTCGTCGAGCTGGCTCGCGGCCAGCTCGCACCAGGGCCACTCGGTGGCCCAGTGCGCCGCGTCGAGCAGCGCGAGGGGGCGGGGGGCGACAGCCCCGAGGAACTCCGCCGCGGGGTGGTGGCGCAGGTCCGCGGTGAGGAAGGCGTCGACGCCGGCCGCGCGGACCTGGTCGAAGAGGCTGTCGCCGGAGCCGCCGCTGACGGCGACCGTGCGGACGACGGCCTCGGGGTCGCCGGCCACCCGGATGCCCTGCGCGGTGGCGGGCAGCCGCTCGGCGGCCCGGGCGGCCAGCTCGCGGACGGTCAGTGGGTGGTCGAGTTCGCAGACCCGGCCGAGGCCCCGGCAACCCGTCGGGTCGGTGGGGTCCGGCACGAGGGGCCGTACGACCCGGAGGTCGAGGGCACCGGCGAGAGCGTCGGAGACGCCGGGGTCGGCGGTGTCGGCGTTGGTGTGGGCGACGTGCAGCGCGATGTCGTTCTTGATCAGCGTGTGCACGACCCGGCCCTTGAAGTGCGTCGCCGCCACCGTGGTGGTCCCGCGCAGATAGAGCGGATGGTGGGTGACCAGCAGGTCGGCGCCGAGCTTCACCGCCTCGTCGACGATCTCCTGGACGGGATCGACGGCGAACAGGACCCGGGTGACCTCCTGGTCGGGATCGCCCACGACCGTGCCGACCGCGTCCCAGGACTCGGCCCGCTCGGCGGGCCACAGGTTCTCCAGCGCGGCGATGACTTCAGACAGACGGGGCACGGGGAAAAGGCTACCTGGCCGTTCTGCCGGGATGTACCGCATCCGCTTCCTCTGGCCCGGGTCAGCACATACGCCGCGATTCCCTCAGATGAATCGCTTCTGCACCACCCGTATGTGTGAAGCCTGGGTCGGCCGGCTCCACGTCTGTGCGTACGAAAACTAGCTTCGTCGCCGGAGGTGACCGAACGATGACGGCCTGTGCGATCGAACCCCCCTCCACCGGCGAGAACGGCGGTGTGCCGGGGACGGGGTGCGCCATCACGGCGGACGGCGCGTACGCCGCCCGCCTCGCGCTGGACGGCGACTCCTGGTTCCCGGAGCGCTGGACCCTCGACGGCCCGGAGCCCTACACGGTGCCGCTGCCCGGCAACCAGCCGGAGGAGCCCGGCACCGAGGTGCAGCCGATGTCGGACGGTCGCGTGCTGATCCACCGCGCGATCGAGCCCCGGCACATCTTCTCGCTGCTGTACCCGAGCGGCCCCGGCACCGGCGAGCTGCCGCTCGGCGCGGTGGAGTGCCCGGAGCCCGGCACCCGGCTCAGGCTGCTGCCGCCGGCGCCGGGCGGCGCCCGGGCGTACGCCCTCGCCGTCGGGCCACGCTCCACGGCGGTGTGGCTGGTGGCGGGCGGCGCCTTCGGGCCCGAGCAGCTGACCGAGGTCCCCGGCCGCTGTTCGGGCGGGGTCTGGCTGGACCGCTCCGGGCGCCTGCTCGCGCTGGACCGGGAACTCGGCGACTGCACCAAGACGGTGGTGGCCGACCTGGAGCGCGGCGGCGAGATCTCGCCCCTGCTGCAGATCGCGGACGCCAGTGACGACCGGCTGCTGCTCGCCGACCCGGACAGCGGGCTGCTGCTGATCTCTTCGGACGCGCCCTCCCCGGGGCAGGAACGATTGGGCTGGGGAGTCATGGGCAGCACGCTGCCGGTGCGCTTCCCCGAGTGCCTGCGCCTCACGGACTGCGTGGTGACGCCGTTCGCGGTCCAGCCGGGGCAGGTGCTGATGCCGGAGAACTGCGCGGTGGCGCTGCGCATCGACGGGCCGTTCGGCAGCTGGGTCGGCACCTGGCGGCCGGCCGAGCGGCAGGTGTGCCATCTGCCCGCCCCCGAGGGCTGGTTGGCCGGGGCCGGGCTGTGGACGCGGGACGGGGTGCTGCGGCTGCCGTACGCCACGGGAGAAGTCCCGTGCGGCGTGGCGGAGCTGACGGCGCCCAGGGGGGAGACGGGGGGCGTGGGAGCCGCGCGCGGTGCGGCCGCGACGGCTCCGGCGGCAACGGGGGGCCGGGGGGACGCGGGTCCGGAGGGCGCGGTCCGGGACGGCACGGCTGCCGGGGCGCCCGGAGCGTCCCGGGAGGCGCCGGAACCGGATCCTCCGGGACCGGTGACGGCCCGTCCTGTGCCGCTGCAGCAGGCTCCCCTGGGACGTCTTGTAACGAAGTAGTGCCGGTTGGCGTGTGCGCCTGGATTCGGCCCGTGGTGTGCCGGTTACACTCGCCCGGCTGTACGAATGATCATGTTGACGGGGTGAATTCTTCCGATGAGCGACACCAGCACGACGAAGCAGCTGTCTGCCGACTCTCAGGACACGGTCGGCCACGGCCGGCACCGGGGCCCGGTCGCGGCCCAGGACAGTGAGACGGCTCCGCACGGCCGGCACCGCAAGCCGGCCGCGGAATCGGCCGAGGCGGCTGCCTGACCGTACAAGAAGAGAGGGGCTTTCCGTCACCCGACGGGAAGCCCCTCTTTTTTCTTCACAACCGTCCTGACACCCGTCCTCTCACCCGTTCTCTGTCCCGTTCTCCCACCCGCGCCTGAGACTCAGCACCTCCGCCGCCGCGAAGGTCTCCCCCGGCGGCCGGTCCGCGTAGTGCGGGGTGAGCAGCGCGTCGAGTTCGTCGTACGTGAACGTCTCCTGCTTGCTGTCGAACTTCGCCTGCACCCGCGGGCGTTCGACGACGGCGACCGTCCCGCCGTGGACGACGAGCAGCTGGCCGTTGACCCGGGCGGCGGCGGGCGAGGCCAGGTAGCCGACGAGTGGGGCGACGTGTTCGGGGGCGAGCGGGTCGAGGCCCTCCTCCGGTCGTCCGAGACCCGCGAACACGTCCTCGGTCATCCGGGTCCGGGCGCGTGGGCAGATGGCGTTGGCCGTGACGCCGTACCTGGCGAGGGCGAGGGCGGTGGAGGTGGTCAGGCCGACGATTCCGCCCTTGGCGGCCGCGTAGTTGGGCTGTCCGGCGGAGCCGGCCAGGAACGCTTCCGAGGAGGTGTTCACGACCCTGCCGTACACCGGGCCCCCGGCCGCCTTGGACCGCTCCCGCCAGTGTGCGGCGGCGAAGTGGGTGGTGTTGAAGTGCCCCTTGAGGTGGACGCGGATCACCGAGTCCCACTCGTCCTCGGTCATGGAGAAGACCATGCGGTCGCGCAGGATGCCCGCGTTGTTGACGAGGACGTCCAGCCCGCCGAACTCGGCGATCGCCAGGCCGACGAGTTCGCGCGCCTGCCGGAAGTCGGAGACGTCCCCGGTGTGCGCGACCGCGCGGCCGCCCGCGTCCCGTATCTCGGCGACGACCTGTTCGGCGGGACCGGCGGAGGCCTCGCCGGAGCCGTCGCGGCCGGGTTGCCCGTAGTCGTTGACGACGACGGCCGCGCCGAGCCGGGCGAGTTCGAGCGCCTCGGCCCGGCCGAGACCCCGCCCGGCGCCGGTGACGACGGCGGACAGTCCGTCAAGTGGCAGTGCCATGCGCGTCCGTCCTCAGATCTCGATGCACGTACGCAGGGCCGTCCCGGTACGCATCTGGTCCAGTGCTTCGTTGATCTCCGCCAGCGGCACCCGATGGGTGATCAGGCCGGCCAGGTCGACGCGGCCCGCCCGCCACAGGGCGATGGTGCGCTCGTAGGAGCGCAGCACGTCCCCGCCGCCGTACATGGACGGCAGGATCCGCTTCTCGTCGAAGAACAGCTCGAACATGTTGAGCTGCAGGAAGTCGTCCATGGCGCCCGCGCCGACGACCACCAGGGTGCCGCCGCGCCGGGTGGTCTCGTACGCGGTGCGTGCGGTGGCCGACCTCCCGACGACCTCGAAGACGTAGTCGAAGCCCTCGCCGCCGGTGACCTGCTGCTTGGCGTCGACCAGCTCCTCGGGCGAGACGGCCTTGGTGGCGCCGAACCTGAGGGCGGACTCGCGCCGGGAGGCGACCGGGTCGACGGCGACGATCTCGGCGGCGCCCTTCAGCCGCGCCCCCTGCACCGCGGAGATGCCGACGCCCCCGCAGCCGATGACGGCGACCGACGAACCGGCCTGTACGTCCGCGGTGTTGAGGGCGGCGCCGAGTCCGGTGGTCACCCCGCAGCCGATGAGCGCGGCGATGTCGAAGGGCACGTCGTCCGGGATCGGCACGGCACAGCCCGCGTCCACGACGACCTCCTCTGCGAAGGTGCCGGTGCCCGCGAAGCCGAAGACGTCGCCGCCGGGGCGCTTGAAGTTCGGAGTGCCGGCGTTCATGAATCCGGCCAGGCACAGCTCGGTCTGGCCCCGCTTGCAGGCGGGACAGGCGCCGCAGGCGGGCAGCCAGCAGATGACGACCCGGTCGCCCGGCTTCAAGTGGCCCACGTTCTCGCCGACTTCGAGGATCTCGCCCGCGCCCTCGTGCCCGGGCACGAACGGGGCCGGCTGCGGCAGCACCCCGTTCATCGCCGACAGGTCCGAGTGGCACAGCCCGGTGGCCCTCACCCGGACCCTCACCCTGCCGGGGCCGAAGCCCACCGCCTCGACGTCGTCGAGGACCTCCAGCTTGTCCTGGCCGATCTCGTGCAGTACGGCTGCGCGCATGGTGCGGCTCCCCTCAACGGCGTTCGGACTCAGGAGTGTTCGACGATGGTGTCGGCGAGGACGGGCGCCTCGTCCCGTTCGTGCGCGCTCACCGCGACCCGCACGGCGCCCTCCTGCCGCCACATGCGGATCCGCAGGGTCTCCCCCGGGTACACGACTCCGGCGAACCGTGTGGTGTACCCGCGCACCCGGGTCACATCGCCGTCGAGCAGCGTGTCCACGACCGCCTTGAGCGTGATGCCGTAGGTGCACAGGCCGTGCAGGATGGGCTTCTCGAACCCGGCCAGCGCGGCGAACTCGGGGTCGGCGTGCAGCGGGTTGTAGTCGCCGGAGAGGCGGTAGAGGAGGGCCTGGTCAGCGCGGATCGGGCGCTGGACGACCTTGTCGGGCTCGCCGGCCGGCGGGTCCAGGCGTGCGGAGGGACCGCGGTCGCCGCCGAAGCCGCCCTCTCCCCGTACGAAGATCTGCGCGTCGTCGGTCCACAGCGGCCCGTCGGCGTCGCCGACCTCGGTGCGCAGCACGAGGACGGCCGCTTTGCCCTTGTCGTACACGGCGGCGACGCGGCGGGTGGCGGTCGCGGTGCCCGTCACCGGGATGGGGCGGTGGATCCGAAGCATCTCGCCGCCGTGCAGGACCCTGGCCAGCTCGACCTCGATGCCGGGCAGGGACAGACCGCCGATGACACCGGGCGCGCCGGAGCCGGCGACGGTGGCGAAGCTCGGCAGGACGTGCAGCCGGGACTCCAGGGTGTAGCGCAGCTCGTCGGGGTCGGTGGCGGGGCTGTTCCTGTCCGGGTTGGCGCCGGCGCCGATGCCGAGGTGGTAGAGCTGGACGTCCTTGGCGGTCCAGGAGATCTCGCCGGTCCGGGGCTCGGCGGCGAGGGCCTTGGCTGCGTCGATGGGCATGGGGCTCCTGACGGGTCTCAAGACCTCGGTGCGGACGTCCGCACCGTCGGCCGCACCGAGGTCGTCCACGGGCGGATCTAGAACGCGTTCCAGTCCGGCGCCCCCTGTATAGCCCAGCGCTCCCGAGTTGTGAAGGCTCCTGACGCCGTGTCAGGTTGCGGGGGCAGTGACATTTGTACTGCCGGAGTCCGTACATGCGCATCTGCCGGACGGGGGCCCGGATTCCTAGCATCGTGGGTATGACACAGACGCTGAGCGCCGTGTCCTTCACGGGGGCGGTGAAGACGTACGGCGCCGTGCGCGCCGTGAATGGTGTCGACCTGGACGTCGGATGCGGCGAGACCGTGGCCCTGCTGGGCCGCAACGGCGCCGGCAAGTCGACGGCGATCGCGCTGCTGCTCGGGCTGCTGGTGCCCGACGCCGGGTCGGTGGAGCTGTTCGGCGCCGGGCCGGAGCGGGCGGTGCGCGCGGGCCGGGTGGGCGCCATGCTCCAGGACGCCCGGCCGGTGCCCCGGGTCACGGTCGGCGAGCTGGTCGGCTTCGTCGCCGCCAGGTATCCGGCGCCGATGCCGGTGGCGCGGGCCCTGGAGCTGGCCGGGATCGCGGACCTGGCCGGGCGGCGGGTGGACCGGCTGTCGGGCGGACAGGTGCAGCGGGTGCGGTTCGCGGTCGCGGTCGCCGGGGACCCCGCGCTGCTGGTGCTCGACGAACCGACGGCGGCGCTGGACGTGGAGGCACGCCACGCCTTCTGGGCCTCCATGCGCGCCTACGCCCGCGGCGGCCGCACCGTGCTCTTCTCCACGCACTACCTGGAGGAGGCGGACGCCCACGCCGACCGGATCGTGATCCTCGACCGCGGGCGGGTCGTCGCCGACGGCACGGGTGAGGAGCTGCGGCGCGCGGCGGGCGGCAACCTCGTCTCGGTGGACCCGGCCGGCCGCGATCCGCGGGAGTTCGCCCTGCTGCCCGGCGTGCGGTCGGTGGAGGTGCGCGGGGGCCGGGCACTACTGCGCACCGACGACTCCGACGCGACCGTGCTCGCCCTCGCCGCCCTGGGCGCGGTGCGGCGCCTGGAGGTGGCCCCGGCCTCGCTGGACGACGCGTTCCTGGCCCTCACCTCGCACGACGCCCATGCCCTTCGCGACCCGGAGACGGTGTGATGCTCGACTACGTACGACTGGAGGTCCGCCGCACCCTGCGGGACACGGGTTTCGTGATCGGCGGCATCGCGATGCCGGTGATGATGTATCTGCTGTTCACCAACCTGGGCGAGAACGACGCCGCTTGGCGGACGGCGGCGATGGTCGGCATGGCCGCCTACGGAGCGGTCGGCTCGGCGCTGAACACCGGCGGTGCGGTCGCCGAGGACCGGGCGACCGGCTGGCTGCGGCAGTTGCGCGTGACACCGATGACGCCGCGCGAGGTGGTGACGGGCAGGGCCCTGACGGGCGCGGTGACCGTGCTGCCCGCGGTGGTCGCCGTCCTCGCGGCGGGCGGACTGGTCAACGGCGTACGGCTGGCGGCCTGGCAGTGGGGTGCGATCACGCTGCTGCTGTGGCTCGGTTCGGTCCCCTTCACGCTGCTGGGCCTCGGCAACGGCTACCGGCTGACCGGGCCCGCCACCGGGGTGGTCAACATGGTGTGCAACCTGGGACTCGCGGTGCTGGGCGGCCTGTGGTTCCCGGTGGCCCTGTTCCCGCACTGGCTGCGCGCCTTGTCCGACTGGACCCCGACCCGCCGGTTCGCCCAGCTCGGCACCGCGGTCGCGGAGGGGCACGGGCCCGCCCTCGGTGCGATCATCGTGCTGACCATCTGGCTGCCGGCGTTCGGTTCGTACGCTGTGCTGTCGTACCGCCGCAGGGCGGGGACCATCTGATCGGGGGAACAGAGACATGTCGTGGTGGGCGGGAGCAAGATGCCATTTCCGGGCCCTGCGCCAGGCGCGGGCCCGCTGGCGGGCGGACATGGAACGCTTCAGGGCCGCGCAGCGAGCCGCCCGGGAGAACGGCGGCGCCACGGACGTCGACCACCCGGGTCCGCCGCCCACCGGCTTCTCCCTGCTGCCCTGGCTGCTGATGGGCATGGGGTCCTTCTCCAACCTGCTGCAGGGCCGGACCTCGAATCCGTGGATCGGCGGTCTGGGCCTGCTCGCCTTCAACTCGCTGTACATCTACGTCACTTTCCGCTCCTTCGACCGGAGCAGGCGCGAGGCGATCTCCACCCGGGTGGCGCTGGGGCTGATGGCCCTGCTGACCACGGGCCTGGGGCTCGGTTACGGCGGCAACTGGCTGATGTTCTTCCCGCTGCTGGGTCTCGCGACCGGCGCCACCCTGCGGGGCCCGTGGCTGGGCCGCACCGGTGTGCTGCTCGCGGTGTACGCGGGCGCCGTCTCCGCCGTACGCGACGACTGGGGGGACGCCGTGAACATCGCCTACGCGACCTTCCTGTCGAGTATGGTGACCGCGGCGATCCTGGGTCTGTCCGAGGCCGTGCGGGAACTGCGCGCCGCCCGTGAGGAGCTGGCCCGGCGGGCGGTGGAGAAGGAACGGCTGCGCTTCTCGCGCGATCTGCACGACCTGCTCGGGCACACCCTGTCGGTGATCGTGGTGAAGTCGGAGGCGGCCCGGCGGCTGGCCCCGCGGGACATGGACGCGGCACTCGGGCAGATCGGTGACATCGAGTCGGTGGGCCGGCAGGCGCTCACCGAGATCCGCGAGGCGGTGACCGGCTACCGCGAGGGCAGCCTGGCCACCGAACTGACCCGGGCCCGCTCGGCGCTGTCCGCGGCGAGCATGGTGCCGGTGGTGCGCCAGGCCGGGACGCCGCTGGCACCGCAGACCGAGGCGCTGCTCGGCTGGGTGGTGCGCGAGGCGGTCACCAACATCGTCCGGCACAGCGACGCCACCCGCTGCGAGATCACCGTCGAGAGCACCACCGAACAGGCCCGGCTCACCGTCACCGACAACGGCACCGGCAAGGCCGTCACACGCCCCGCCGAGGGTATCGGCGGCACCGGTCTGAAGGGTCTGACCGAGCGCCTCGCGGCGGCGGGCGGCTCCCTCACGGCCGGCCCGTCGCCACGCGGCGGTTTCACGGTGACCGCCGAACTTCCGGTGGAACCGACCGAGTTGGCCGGTGTGGGAGCTGCTACGGCGCCCACGGCGGGCTGACCGACCAGCTCACGTCGTCGCTCCACGAGGTGGCGCTGTCGAAGGCGTTGGAGCCGCCGTCGCTCGCTGTGTAGAGGCCGAGGTCGTAGTGGCGCAGGTATCTGGTCGGGTAGTTGTACGACGCGAACGAGGTGCCCGTGCCGCTCTTGCCGGTCTGCGGGCAGAAGGTGGCGTCGGCCCGGAACTGGGCGGTGCCGTCCATGGGCTGCCGGTGGAGCCGGTAGTCGTAGTGGCGCAGGAAGTCACCGGGATAGTTCCGCGACTCGAAGGAGACACAGGAGCCGTCGGCGAGCCCCCGGCGCACGATCCAGGTCGCGTCGTTCTTGTCGAGGGACGAACTGCCCGACGTCACAGGGGAGATGACGGCGGCGTCGTTCTGGTGGCGGACGTAGTCGGTGGTGCAGCAGGCGGTCGTCGCACGCAGCGAGATCTCCGAGCCGGGGCTCAGGGTGCCGGTGCCGCCGGTCGGGCCGCCGTAGCCGACGGAGACGATGTTGCTCTGCACGGCGTCGTCGGCGGCGTCCGTCGGAATGCCTGAGGTCATCACGCCCTCGAAGAAGGACCCGATGGAGCCGTTGCTGTTGTCGCCGCCGGTGCCGAGCACGATCGCGCCCTCCTGGTGCATCGGCGCGTAGCCGCCGGCGGTCGGCTCACCGCCGGAATAGGTGGTCGTCAGCCCGCCGGATTGCGCATTGCCGTATTTCAGCGCGAAATGGTTCCGCCCGTTGTTCTTCAGCAGCGCGGTCACGAACGGCAGTGGCCCGGTGCCGGTGTCGGACGTGTTCCTGCTGTACCCGGCGTCGGACTGGAACAGCCCGTTCTCCAGATCGGCCTGCACCCAGGGGCCCTGTCCGTAGCAGGGTGCGAACCAGCACTCGGTGCCGAAGTTGATGGCGTCCATGTGGCCGTTGCCGGTGTCCGTGTTGTTCGTCTCGGCGTTGCCGTAGTCGAAGCAGCAGCGATTGTTGACGTGGGTGCCGGAGGTCACCATGTACATCCCCTCGGCCTGCCCGTTCACGGCCACGCCCGAGGTGGAGTCGTCCCGGTAGCCCATGCCGGCGGAGATCTCCAGGCCGTAGACCCGGTGGCCGCCGACCGTCACCGGCAGGGCGTCGGCGGGCGCCCCGACGTCGGCCGTGCCGGCGCCGCCCGCGCCCTCGATCGTGAGGTCGTTGTGGCGCGGGGACTGGTCGTAGATCTCGGTGACGACGCAGGTCGTACCGGCGCAGAAGGAGTCCTGGGCGGCCGCGTCGGCGTAGCCGCCGGTCGCCAGCGGGCCGATGTTCGCGGTGGCGCCGTCGGAGGCCCTCCCCACCTGGTAGAGCGGGCCGCCGTACGACGAGTACAGCGCCCGGACCAGGCTGTGCGCGGCGACGCAGGGGGTGCCCGCGGCGCCGTAGACGTCACAGGGCAGCGAACTCGCGGCGGCGGCCCGCGGGGCGCCGGTGCCGACGACGAGCGCGGCGACGGCCGCCAACACCGCCAGCGCCGCGAGGGCGGCGTCTTCGAGCCGCCGGGGACAAGAGCGCGGGAGTCTGGGGAACACGTGCACCTCTTCGCTTCCTCGTAGGGCGGCGCCAGTGTTGGTCGATATACCGGACGCCGTTCGATCGAAATGCCGAACCTATTCGGCTTCGAAATACCGAACAATTACCGGAAATGCAGAGGCGATTGTTTGCGCGTCCCCGTGAACCGTCAAGCCCCGCGGACCCGAACAATGACGAGTCTTTAATGGCACGCCCGCGGCTACGCTTGGCTCGTGAAGAACATCCGAGTCCTGCTCGCCGAGGACCAGGGCATGATGCGCGGCGCCCTCGCCCTGCTGCTCGGCATGGAGGACGACATCGAGGTGGTCGCACAGGTCGCGACCGGCGACGCGATCGTGGACGCCGCGCTGCTGCACCGGCCGGACGTGGCCCTGCTGGACATCGAACTCCCCGGCATGAGCGGCCTGGACGCGGCGGCCGAGCTGCGCGAGCAGGCGCCGGACTGCCGGGTGCTGATCCTGACCACCTTCGGCCGGCCCGGCTATCTGCGCCGGGCCATGGAGGCCGGCGCGGTCGGCTTCCTGGTCAAGGACGGACCGGTGGAGGAACTGGCCCAGGCCGTCCGGCGCGTGCTCACCGGCGAGACCGTGGTCGATCCGGCGCTGGCCGCGGCCGCGCTCAGCGCCGGGCCGAATCCGCTGACGGCCCGGGAATGCGAGGTGCTGCAGGCGTCGGCGGACGGCGCGACCGTCGCCGACATCGCCGGCAAGCTCCATCTGTCCGAGTCCACCGTGCGCAACTACCTGTCGTCGGCGATCGGCAAGACGGGGACCCGGAACAGGTTGGAGGCGGTGCGGGAGGCCAGGCAGCAGGGGTGGCTGTGACCTCCCGGAGGAGCCGCTACTTCGTCACCTCCGCCGACGCGTAGGACGTACCTCCCGGTGCCACGCAGGTGAACCAGTTCGCTCCCTTGAAGCCGTCCACCGTGCGGATCGCCGCGCCCGTGTCCTGGGCGGAGAAGCCCTCGGCCGGCTCGGCCACGGCCGTCGTGCCGTCCTTCCAGTGGCAGGTGACCTGCCGGGCGGTCTTGGCGACCATGCCGATCACCAGCCGACCGGAGCTCTCGCCGCCGGTGCCCAGACGGGTGGCGGCGGCCTCCAGGTCCGTGCCCGAGAACCGCTCGAACTTCTCGACCGAGTTGAACATCACCTGCTGCGGACGGCCCGACTCGCCCCAGCCCCGCACCGCGAAGAACGAGGTCCTGCCGATCAGGTCGGCGGGCCTGTGGGCTTCCGCCGGCTCGATGCCCAGCTCGGCCATGGCGTCGAACTGGCGGTCCGCCTCGTGCTCGTCACGCGGCGCTCCCCACACCTGGACGGTGACGCTCCACCTCTTGCCCCGGTAGGTCCCCCGCGCGATCTCGGTCCGCTGCGGGTCGTACACGTGCCGCGCCTCGGCCGAGGCGGGCGGCTTCGCCACGTTCGCCTGCCGGTCGGCATGGCCGCCGCCCGGCAGCCCGGTCACCGCCAGGGCGCCCGTGGACCCGGCCACCACCACCGCCGTGGCCGCCGCCACCGCCCAGCGCCGGGCCCTGCGCCGCCGGCCGCCGCGCAGCACCGCCTGCACCGGAGCCGTGCCGATCTCCACCTCGGCAGCGGCGTCCGCGAGGAGGAAGGCGAGGTCCGAGTGTGTCATCTCGTGGTTCTCCCGGTCCGCGTTCATCACTTCCGCCCTCCTTGCGTCACCGTCTCGGCCAGCCCCGGCAGTGCGCGGAGTTTCGCGATGCCCTTGGCCGCGTTGCTCTTCACCGTGCCGACCGAGCAGCCCATCGCCTCGGCCGTCTGGGTCTCCGTCAGGTCCTCCCAGTAGCGCAGGACCACCGCCTCCCGCTGCCGCGCGGGCAGTTGGGCGAGCGCCTTGAGCAGCGCGCCGCGGTCGTCGGCCTGCGCGATCCGGTCGCCCGTGTCGGCCACCTCGCGCACCAGCCCCGAGTCGTCCTTCGGGGCGAGGAACTCCTTGAGTCGTCTTCTGTGCCTGCGCGCGTGCGCGTTGATCATCACGCGGCGTACGTAGGCCTCCGGATCGTCGGCCGAGCCGACCCGGCGCCAGGCCACGTAGACCTGTTCGAGCGTCGACTGGACCAGGTCCTCGGCGGCGTGCTGCTCCCCCGTGAGCAGGAACGCCGTACGCATCAGCCGCGGCCAGCGGCCGACCATGAAGCTCTGGAACTCCTCGTCCCGAGCCGACTTCCGATCCCCCATGGGCACCTCCTAGACATCAGAAGGAGTCCACGGACCGCCCGGACCGTTGCCTCATCCCACGGAATTCGCCGAAGTCCTTCGCGGCAGCCACACCAGCATCAGCAGCGCCCCGCCCAGCAGCAGTGCCGCGCTGGTGCGGAAGGCGAGCGCATAGCCCCCCGTCAGGGCCTCGGTGCCGCGCCCGCTGCCCGTGCCGGCCGCGGCGACGGTCGACATCACGGCGAGTCCCAGCGAACCGCCCATCGTGCGCGAGGTGTTGATCAGTCCGGACACCAGTCCGGCCTCGCCCGGCGCCGCGCCCGAGGTGGCCAGCGCGGCCAGCGGGGTGCCGGCCAGGCCTGCGCCGAGCATCATCAGCATGCCGGGGATCATGATGCCGGTGACGTACGGCGCGTGCGCGTTCATCGTGGACTGCCAGCCGAAGCCCGCCGCGGCCACCAGGGTGCCCAGTGTCGCCACCGTGCGGGCCCCGGCCGAGCGCATCAGGCGCGGGGCCAGCTTCGAACCCACCACCACCGACAGCGAGCTGGGCACGAGGGCGAGACCCGCCTCCAGCGGCGAGTAGCCGAGCACGTTCTGGGCGTACAGCGTCATGAAGTACCACATGCAGAACATCGCCGAGCCGGAGACGAACATCGCCGCGTTCGCCGAGGCCACCGAGCGCAGTCGCAGCAGCCCGAGCGGCATCAGCGGAGCCGCCGTACGGGCCTCGACCAGCAGGAAGAGGCCGATGAGGGCGAGTCCGGCGCACAGCGGCAGCAGCGTGGCCGCGGCCGTCCAGCCCACGGCCTCGGTCTGCACGATGCCGTAGGCCAGGGTCGCGAGGCCCGCCGTCACCAGCAGGGCGCCCGGCAGGTCGAGCCGCCGCCCGTCGCCCGCCCGGCTCTCCGTCAGCCACTTCAGCGAGCCGGCGAGCACCAGGGCACCGACGGGCACGTTGATCAGCAGCACCCAGCGCCAGGAGAGCACGTCCACCAGGACCCCGCCGACCAGTCCGCCCGCGGCCCCGCCGCCGGCGCCCACCGCGGTCCAGGTGGCTATCGCCCGGGCCCGGGCGGCCCCCTCGGGCACCGCGGCCGTCAGCAGGGTCAGCGTCGACGGCGCGAGCACCGCGGCGCCGAGCCCCTGCGCGGCCCGCGCCAGCAGCAACTGCCGGCCCTCCTGGGCCAGTCCGCCGCCGAGCGAGGCCAGGGTGAACAGGCCGAGCCCGACCAGGAACATCCGCTTGCGGCCGTAGAGGTCACCGGCCCGGCCGCCGAGCAGCATGAAGCCGGCGAAGGCGATGGCGTACGCGTTCACCACCCACTGCAGACCGGAGGCGCTCAGCCCGAGGTCCGTCCGCATCGACGGCAGGGCGACGTTGACCACGGACACGTCGAGCACGACCAGGAACTGCCCGGCGCAGGCCAGCGCCACCACCAGCCAGGTCGGGGGTGCCGTGCGGCGGGACACGCGGGAGACATCGGTGGCTTCGAGCATGGGCGTCATGCTCTCAACCCGGTTACGGTCCTTGCATCGGCTTTTCGGACCACCCGGTCCTGGGTCGCGGGACCTAGACCGCCCGCAGGAGCGTCACGACCGCCGCCCCGCCCAGCCCGATGTTGTGCGCGAGGCCCACCCGGGCGCCGGGCACCTGCCGTTCCCCGGCCTCCCCGCGCAGCTGCCAGACCAGCTCGGCGGCCTGGGCGAGACCGGTCGCGCCCAGCGGATGCCCCTTGGAGATCAGCCCGCCGGAGGGATTGACCACCCAGCGGCCCCCGTATGTGGTCGCCCCCGACTCCACGAGCTTGCCGGACTCTCCGGCCGGACACATGCCGAGCGCCTCGTACGTCAGCAGTTCGTTGACGGAGAAGCAGTCGTGCAGCTCCACGACGTCCACGTCCTCGATGCCGAGCCCGGCCCGCCGGTACGCCTGCCGGGCCGCCTCGCGGGACATCGGCTGCCCGACGACGTCGATGCACGAGCCGGACGCGAAGGACTCCTCGGTGTCCGTGGTCATGGCCTGCGCGACGATCTCGACCAGGCGGCTCGGGGAACGCTCCTCGGCGAACCGCTCCGAGACCACGACGGCCGCCGCCGCGCCGTCCGAGGTCGGCGAGCACTGGAGCTTGGTCAGCGGCCGGTGCACGGCTCGCGCGGCGAGGACGTCGGCCACCTCGTACACGTCCCGGAACTGGGCGTAGGGGTTGTGCGCCGAGTGGCGGTGGTTCTTGGCGGCGACCGCGGCGAGCTGCGCCTCGGTGGTGCCGTACCTCTCCATGTGCTCACGAGCCGCGTCGCCGAAGATCTGCGCGGTGGGCGGGGTCGCCTCGAAGCCGTGCCGGGCGGCCATGATCCGGTAGTGCCGGGCCACGGGTGAGGCGGAGCTCCAGTCATCGGCGGCTCCGCCACGGGCGCCGCCGTCGGTCCCTCCCCCGAGCGCGCCCTTCCTCATCTTCTCGAAGCCCAGCGCGAGCACGCAGTCGCAGACGCCGCCCTCGACCAGCTGACGGGCCAGCATGAGGGCGGTGGCGCCGGTCGCGCAGTTGTTGTTGACGTTGTAGACGGGGACGCCGGTCAGGCCGAGCTCGTAGGCGGCGCGCTGGCCGGCGGTCGAGGGCTGGAAGCAGTAGCCGACGGGAACCTGTTCCACATCGGTGTAGGCGATCCCGGCGTCCGCGAGCGCCGCGCTCCCCGCCTCCCGCACCATGTCCCAGTACTGCCACGCTCGGGTCTCGGGCTTCTCGAAGCGGGTCATCCCGACCCCGGCGACATAGGCCTTCATGGCGCGCCAGATTAGAACGTGTTCCAGTAATTGACCAGACCCTGACAGGGGATCAGAAACCCATGGAAGGGTCAAGAATTCATTAGAGGCCCGAAGCAACGGAATAGTTGCCTGTGCATACGAGGTTTACCCGGCACTTATGTCACGCAGGAGGCCTCACTCAATGACGCACACGACGACCGACCAGCCCGACCGGAAGGCCGGCGGGGCCGTGGTCCCGGTGCTCGCCTTCGCGGGCATCGTGGTCGCGGTGATGCAGACCCTGCTCGTGCCGGTCATCAAGGACCTGCCGCAACTGCTGGGCACCGCCCCCAGCAACGCCACCTGGGTCCTCACCTCGACCCTCCTGTCCGGCGCCGTGGCCACCCCGATCATGGGCCGGCTCGGCGACCTCTACGGCAAGCGGCGGATGCTGATCCTCAGCCTCGCCGTGATGGTGGTCGGCGCCCTGATCAGCGCGCTCACCAGCCAGCTGCTCACCATGATCCTGGGCCGCACCCTCCAGGGCTTCGCCATGGGCGCGATCCCGCTGGGCATCGGCCTGATGCGGGACATGCTGCCGCGCGAGCGACTCGGCTCGGCCATGGCCCTGATGAGCTCCTCCATCGGCGTCGGCGGCGGTCTCGCGCTGCCCGCCGCGGCCCTCGTCGCCCAGCACAGCGACTGGCACTCCCTCTTCTACGGCGCCGCCAGCCTCGGCGTGCTCGCGATCGCCCTCACCCTCCTCGTGGTGCCCGAGTCCCCGATGCGGGCCAAGGGCTCCTTCGACCTGCCGGGCGCCCTGGGCCTGTCCACCGGCCTGGTCCTGCTCCTCCTCCCGATCACCAAGGGCAGCGACTGGGGCTGGTCCGCCGGTACGACGCTGGGCCTGTTCGCCGCGTCCGTGGTCGTCCTGCTCCTGTGGGGCGTGTACGAGCTGCGCGTCCAGGCACCCCTGGTCGACCTGCGCACCACCGCCCGCCGCGAGGTGCTGCTCACCAACCTCGCCTCGATCATGGTCGGCGTCAGCTTCTACGTCGTCTCGCTGGTCCTGCCCCAGCTGCTCCAGCTGCCCGAGGCCACCGGCTACGGCCTCGGCCGGTCCATGGTCGTCGCGGGTCTGTGCGTGGCCCCGCTGGGCCTGACGATGATGTTCACGGCACCGGTCTACGCCCGGCTGTCCGCCCGATACGGCCCCAAGGTCACGCTCATCATCGGCCTGCTGATCATCGCCCTCGGCTACGGCGGTGGCCTCGGCCTGATGGACGCGGCCTGGCAGACCATCGTCACCTCGGTCGTCCTCGGCGCCGGCATCGGCCTCGCCTACTCCTCCCTGCCCGCACTGATCGTCGGCGCGGTGCCGGCCTCGGAGACCGGCGCGGCCAACGGCCTCAACACCCTGATGCGCTCCATCGGCACGTCCGTCTCCAGCGCCGTCATCGGCATGGTGCTGGCCAACACGGCGAACGACGTGGGCGGCATCGAGATCCCCACGATGCACGGCTTCCGCGTCTCCTTCCTCATCGCCACGGCCGCCGTCGCGGTGGGCCTGCTGCTGGCCGTCTTCCTGCCGAAGGCCTCCCGCCCGGCCCAGCACACCCAGCTGCGGGCGAGCAGCGAGGAGGAAGCCGCGCTGGAGCGGGCCGAGGAGGCGCTGCACGGCTTCCGCGGACGAGTGCTGGACGCCGGCGGTGCCCCGGTCGCCCGGGCCAAGGTCACGCTGATCGACCGGCGGGGACGGCAGGCGGGGGCGACCCTCTCCGCGGCGGACGGCAGCTACCACCTCGTGGTGCCGGGTGAGGGGGCGTACGTGCTGGCCGCACGGGCCTCCGGCCATGGGCCGCTCGCCTCTTCCGCGACCCACCCCGGTCAGGAGCGGGCGATCGAGCTGGACCTCTCCCTTCCGGGCGAGACGGTCAGCGCGTAGCGCCCACCGGGCCGCCGCGATGCGCCGTCCGGCGTCTGCGGCTTCGTCCCGGCCCGTCGCGTCCGCGTGGCGGAGCCGCATGTCGACACAGCCCCACGGTCCTTTCGGGGCGCTGCACGCACCCCCTGTCGATGAACGACCGGGGGTGCGGCAGCATGAGCGGCCGGACAGTCGTACGACCGAGAGGACCCCCCATGACCGCGGCACCCGAGCCCGAGATCCTGGCCGCGTTCGAGGCCGCCAAGGGCTTCATGCCCGTGGACGAGGGACTGGCGCTGTACGCGGCCGCGGTGGAGGCCGGGCGGCTGGGGCTGCCGCTGCTGGAGGTCGGGACCTACTGCGGCCGGTCCACCGTCCTGCTCGCGGACGCCGCCCGGGAGGCCGGGGTCACCGCGCTGACCGTCGACCACCACCGGGGCAGCGAGGAGCAGCAGCCGGGCTGGGACTACCACGACCCGGAGACGGTCGACCCGGAGATCGGCCTCATGGACACACTGCCGACCTTCCGCCGCACCCTGCACCGGGCGGGCCTGGAGGACCACGTGGTGGCGCTCGTCGGCCGCTCCCCGCAGATCGCCGCCATCTGGAACTCCCCCCTCGGCTTCGTCTTCGTCGACGGCGGGCACACCGACGAGCACGCGAACGCCGACTACGAGGGCTGGGCCCCGCACGTCGCCGAGGGCGGGCTGCTCGTCATCCACGACGTCTTCCCGCACCCCGAGGACGAGTTCACCGGCCAGGCGCCGTACCGGGTCTACCTCCGGGCCCTGGAGTCGGGCGCGTTCACCGAAATCTCCGTGACCGGATCGTTGCGCGTGCTGCGGCGGACCGGGACGGGCGTCTGACCTACGCTCGCCCTGGATCCCCGGGGAGGGCGGTCCACGACGGGGGTGGAGCCGTGCGTTTCCTGCTCGGACTGGTTCTGATCGTCTCCGGGGCGCCGCTCGTCGGCCTCCTCGGCAACGCGCTCTCGGGCAGCGGACGCAAGGGACTGGGCAGGGCCATCGGCGTCGGGCTGTACCTGCTGGTGCTCGCGGTCGCCTGGTGGCTGATCGTCGGCAGTTTCTGAGGCGGCGTCCGGCACCGGCCGCTCCCGGGACCGTCCGGTGCCGGCCCCGCCACCCGTTGAGCCCTCTCCCGCATGTGGAGGCCCTGGGCGGCCGCTAGGGTGGCAGGCGTGTCGTACGTAGGCCCGGACTTCGATCCCCCGCAGCCGCGCCGGCCCCGGCGCGGGCCGCTGACCGTCGCGCTCGCCGCGCTGGTGCCCGGCGCGCTGCTCGGCTGGCTGGTGTACGAGGCGGTGGGCGGCTCCAGCGGTTCCTCCGGGGCCGCGGGCACCCCCTCGCCCTCCGTGTCCTCCTCCCACGCGTCCTCGCCGTCGGCCGCGGCCAAGGGAACGGGCACGCCCGCCAACGACGCCAAGCAGCCGAGCCCGACGCACACCACCTCGGCCGCCGCCTCGGGCTCCCTCAAGGGCAAGGTGATCGTCATCGACCCGGGGCACAACCCCGGCAACTTCCGGCACACCGCCGAGATCAACCGCCAGGTGGACATCGGCACGAACAAGAAGGAGTGCGACACCACCGGCACGTCCACCAACGCGGGTTACACGGAGGCCCGGTTCACGCTGGACGTGGCCCACCGGCTGCGCGCGCTCCTGGAACAGGAGGGCGCCACGGTGAAGTTGACGCACGACGGCGACTCCCCGCCCTGGGGACCGTGCGTCGACGAGCGGGCGCGGATCGGGAACACGGCGCGAGCGGACGCCGCCATCTCCATCCACGCCGACGGCTCGGCCGAGGGCGACCGCGGATTCCACGTCATCCTGCCGGCGTCCGTGCACGCCGGCAGCGCCGACACCCGCCCCATCGTCGCCTCCTCCCGCGACCTCGGCGAGCGCGTCGCGGGCAAGTTCCTCCGCGTCACCGGCGAACCACCCTCCAACTACGTCGGCGACGGTACCGGTCTCGTCACACGTCAGGACCTGGGCGGTCTCAATCTGTCAACGGTTCCCAAGGTCTTCATCGAGTGCGGCAACATGCGCGATAGCAAGGACGCGGCACTGCTGACCAGCGGCGCCTGGCGGCAGAAGGCCGCGCAGGGGATCTCTGAGGGAATCGTGAGTTTCCTGCGCGAGTCGTGACCGTCGGGCGCAACCGGGCGGACAGCCCGATCTTGCGGACGATAGTGTCTACCGACGACGAGACGACTCACGAAGGACCCTTGAAGTGAATATCCGCTCCCTCACTAGAGGCGACGGCGTGGTGATCGGAGCAGCGGTGTTGCTGTTCATCGCGTCGTTCCTCGACAACTACTCCGTGGACGGCGCGCCGGACGACTTCGACCTCCCGAACCTCTGGGAAAGCGGACCGGTTCTGCTCGGCGTCGTCCTGGCGGGGATCATCGGCGCCGCGCTCGTAGTCGTCGCCCGGGCCCTGCCGGAGCCGCGCAAGGTCGCGGGGCTGGACCTCGGGCAGTTCGGCGTCGCCTTCACGGTGTTCGCCGCGTGGAGCGCTCTCGGCAACGTCATCGACCCGTCCGGCGGCGCGAACAACGTCAGTGGCTCCGGCGACGGCCCGAGCGCCGGCACGGGCCTGATCCTGGCCCTCGTCGCCACCCTGGTCATGGCGGCCGCCGCCATCGCCACCCCCCTCGTCCCCGCCCTGCAGGCCGGCCTGATCCCGGCCCCCAAGCCGGCCGCCCCGCAGCCCTACGGCGCCCAGCCGCCCGGTGGTTACGGCTACCCGGGTGCCCAGCCGCAGCAGCCGTACGGCGCCCAGCCGCAGCCGGGTCAGCCGTTCGGGCAGCAGCAGCCGGCCCCGCAGGCCGCCGCTCCGGGGCCGCAGCCGGCCGCCGGGGACTTCTCGCCGTTCTGGTTCGCCGTGCCGGTGACGCGGCCGCTGTTCTCGGAGGACGGCTCGCCGACGCCGATCGCCGAACTGGCGCCGGGCACCTGGTACTTGGCCGTCGAGCAGCGCGGTGGCGCGCTGGTGGCGCAGACGCAGGACGGCCGCCGTGGCGTGCTGCAGGACACCTCCGGGATCCAGCGCGGCTGAACCGCACCCGCACCGTCGCGCACGGCCCCTCACCCTTCCGGGCGGGGGGCCGTTGCCGTACAGTCGCCCGGCGGGGAGTATCTGACAGCTCGTCAGGAGGCGGAGAATGCGGCTCGGTCTCGCACTCGGCTACTGGGGACGCGGCCCGGACGCCGGTCATGTGCCGCTGGCCCGCGAGGCGGAGCGGCTCGGGTACCACTCCGTGTGGACGGCCGAGTCCTGGGGCTCGGACTGCTTCACCCCGCTGACCTGGATCGCCGCGCAGACGTCGAGGATCAAGCTGGGCACGGGCGTTGCGCAGATGGCGGCGCGCACGCCGACCGCCACCGCGATGCACGCGCTCACCCTGGACCATCTCTCCGGCGGGCGCGTGCTGCTGGGGCTCGGGCTTTCCGGGCCGCAGGTGGTGGAGGGCTGGTACGGCCGCCCGTTCCCGAAGTCCCCGCTGACCGCGACCCGGGAGTACGTGGACGTCGTACGGCAGGTGCTGCGGCGGGAAGCGCCGGTCGAGTCGGGCGGGCGTTTCCACCCCCTCCCCTACCGGGGGCCGGACGCCACGGGGTTGGGCAAGCCGCTCAAGCCGATCACCCATCCCCTCCGCGGCGACCTGCCCGTCCTGCTCGGCGCGGAGGGCCCGAAGAACGTCGCCCAGACGGTCCGGATCGCTGACGGCTGGCTGCCGCTGTACTGGGCGCCGAGCCGGCCCGAGGTGTACGGGGACGCGGTGCGCGAGTTGCCCGAGGGGTTCCTGGTGGCGCCGCTCACCCGGGTGAAGGTGTGCGACGACGTGGCCGAGGGTCTGCTGCCGGTGAAGGCCATGCTCGGCTTCTACATCGGCGGGATGGGGCACGCGGCCCGCAACTTCCACGCCGACCTCATGGCCCGTATGGGATACGAGGAGGAGGCCCGGCGGATCCAGGAGCTGTTCCTGGCGGGGCGGCGCGAGGAGGCCGTACTGGCCGTGCCGGACGCTTTCGCCGACGAGATCTCCCTGGTCGGTCCGCGCGAACGCATCGCGGAACGGCTGGAGTTGTGGCGCAAGGGCCCGGTGACGGACCTGCTGGCCCTGTCACCGGACCCGCACACCCTCAGGGTGCTGGCGGAGCTGAACGCCTAGCCACCGGACAGCTGGGAGGCCGAGGGCACCTGGTCCTTGACCGGGGCGCCGGCGCTCTTGCCCGCGTCCTTGACCTTGCCGATGATGTCCTCGAAGGAGCCGGCCGCGTCCCCGTCGCCCTTGCGCAGCTGGGCCGGCAGGCTCTTCAGGCCCGCGATACCGGCGGTGAGCGGTGCGAGCGCCTTGGTGAGCAGCGGGTCGCCCTGGGCGTTCTTCTGGGCCGCCTTCAGCCGGTTGTAGGCGAAGGCTCCGGCGAGGCCGGCCTTGATCAGGGTGGTCGTGCGGCCCTTGGCGCCCTTCTTGAACTTGCCCGCCTTCCAGGGCTTCACGATCCACTGGTAGGTGGCGCCGGCGGCGAGGCCGGCGTTCGCCACGAAGCGGGTCTTGGCGAACTTCTGGCGCTCGGCGGACGTGCTCGGGCTGGGGGTGGCCTGTTCGTCGGCGGCGGCCACCGTCGAGGCGGCCGCCTTCGTACTGGTGGTCTTCTCGCTGCTACCGCAGGCGGTGGAGCCGGCCAACAGGGCGCAGCACACGGTGAGCGCCACGCAGAGGCGCCGTATCGGTACGGGCACGGGGTCCTCCGGACGTTGTCCCCGAGCGGGTGATTCCTCCGGAAGCCTCACCCGGGCGGCGGGTGTGCGCCACCCGGGCGGCTCCGTCCGGGTGCCCGGCCTTGTTTCACCGCTGCGGAAGCGGCAATCCGAAGGACATGTCTCGATATCGCACTGGCGCGAATCAGGCCGGGACGGTCGTAGCGGTCGTCGCCGACATCATGGCCCTCATCCTCGGCCTGTGGATTCTGATGTACCTGCTGGACGCGAACCGGGCGAACAGCCTGGTCCAGTTCGTCCATGACGCCGCCGCCTGGCTGGCCGGCTGGTCCCACGACCTCTTCACGTTCGACGAGGCGTGGGCCCGGGTGGTCGCCGGATACGGCCTCGCCGCCGTGGTCTACCTGTTCGTGGGCCACGCCATCGCCAACCGGATGCACCGGCACTGAGTTCTCAGTCGCAGCAGTCGGGGTCCAGCCCGGACGGCAGGTGCTCTCCACCGAAGACCGCGCAGGTGGCGTCGTGGCCGCCGAGGGCGGCGACGGCGAGCAGGAGGGAACCCGCCGTCCAGGTGGTGAGTTCGCGGGGCCAGATCGCGTCGTCCTCGAAGACGTAGCCCGTCCAGTACAGGCCGGTCTCCGGGTCGCGCAGGTGCTGGATGGACTGGAGGATCTCCAGGGAGCGGTCGGACTCGCCCATCGCCCACAGTGCCAGGGCGAGTTCGGCGGACTCGCCGCCGGTCACCCAGGGGTTGGGCACGACGCAGCGTACGCCGAGACCGGGGACGACGAAGCGGTCCCAGTCGGCCTCGATGCGCGACTTGGCCTCCGCGCCGGTCAGCGCACCGCCGAGGACCGGGTAGTACCAGTCCATCGAGTAGCGGTCCTTGTCGAGGAAGCGCTCGGGGTGCCGGCGGATCGCGTGCCGGAGTGCTCCGGCCGCCAACTCCCAGTCCGGCTGCGGCTCTTCGCGCTGCTCGGCGATGGCGAGCGCGCAGCGCAGGGCGTGGTGGACGGAGGAGCTGCCGGTGAGCAGCGCGTCGGCCGTCGGGGTGCCGTCGTCCTCGCGGCGCCAGCCGATCTGGCCGCCCGGCTGCTGCAGCCGCAGCACCCACTCCGTGGCCGCGTAGACGGTGGGCCACATGCTGTCCAGGAACGTGTCGTCGCCGGTGGACAGGTAGTGGTGCCAGACGCCCACGGCTATGTAGGCGACGAAGTTCGACTCGCGGGCGCGGTCGGTGACGTCGTCGTGGGCGCCGTCGGCGTAGGCGGCGTGCCAGGAGCCGTCCTCGATCTGGTGCGTGGCGAGCCAGGTGTACGCCCGCTCGGCGGCCTCGTGTTCGCCGGCCGCGTCCAGGGCCATGGCGGCCTCGGTGTGGTCCCAGGGGTCCAGGTGGTGTCCGCGGAACCACGGGATCGCGCCGTCCTCCCGCTGCACGGCGAGGATGCCGCGGACGGTCGCGGCAGCCTGCTCGGCGGTGAGGACCCCGGGCAGGACCAGGTGTTCTGTCCGGGGGGTGGTCACTTGGCGTCCGCCCCGTCCGTCTCGGCGAGCCGGGGCAGGTGGGGCTTGGTCGCGTAGACCACGAAGCTCTTGCCGATGACCGGGTTGAGCGCCTGCTCGGCGACCCGGGTGGCCAGCGGCTTCTTCATGATGTCCCAGACCAGCAGCTTGTGGTACGCCCGCACCGGCAGCGCCTTGTCGTTGTCGACGCCGAACGCGCACTTCAGCCACCAGTAGGGCGAGTGCAGGGCGTGGGCGTGGTGGGTGCCGTACGGCCTCAGTCCCGCCTCGCGGACCTTGGCCAGCAGCTCGTCGGCCTTGTAGATGCGGATGTGGCCGCCCTCGACCTCGTGGTAGGCGTCGGACAGCGCCCAGCAGACCTTCTCGGGGCCGTAGCGCGGCACGGTGACGGCGATCCGCCCGCCCGGCCGCAGCACGCGCACCATCTCGGCGAGTACGCCCTTGTCGTCGGGGATGTGCTCCATCACCTCGGAGATGATGACGACGTCGAAGGACTCGTCGGGGAAGGGCAGTGCGAGGGCGTCGCCCTCCATCGCGGTCGCGCTCGCGCCGGCGGGGGCCTCGCCGGCCTCCTTCATCGCGGCGAACCACTTGGCGACCTCGCGGATCTCCCCGGCGTTCTGGTCGAGGGCCACGACCTGCGCGCCGCGCCGGTAGCACTCGAAGGCGTGCCGGCCGGCCCCGCAGCCGAGGTCCAGGACACGGTCGCCCGGGGCGACCGGGAACCGGGAGAAGTCGACGGTCAGCACGTGGCCCTGCTTTCGCGGTCGGAGGTTTCGCGTTCGGAGGCGAGTGGTTCTTCGAGTACGGCTGCCGGGGCGACCGCCGGGCCCGCCGGGACGCTTCCGGTGCTTTGGCGGCGGGCGATGGCTTCGCGGTAGCGGGCCACGGTCCCCTCGGCGGCGCGGGCCCAGGTGAACCGCTCGAGCACCCGTGCCCGGCCCGCCGTGCCGAGCCGTACGCGCAGGTCCGGGTCGCCCAGCAGGCGGCCGATCCCGGCGGCCAGCGCCCCCGCGTCGCCGGGCGGCACGGCCAGGCAGGTCTCGCCGTCGCGGCCGGCGACCTCGGGGATGGCACCGCCGGTCGTGGCGACCAGCGGGGTGCCGGTGGCCATGGCCTCGGCGGCGGGCAGCGAGAAACCCTCGTACAGGGAGGGCACGCAGGCGACCTCGGCCGAGCGGATCAGGTCGACCAGTTCGGCGTCGGAGATGCCCTTGACGAACTCGACGGCGCCTTCGAGACCGTAGCGTTCGATCGCCTGGGCGACCGGGCCCTCCTGAGGGCGCTTGCCGACCACGACGAGGTGGGCGGCCGGGTGCTCGGTGCGCACCTTGGCGAGCGCCTCGACGAGGAAGACCAGGCCCTTGAGGGGCACGTCGGCGCTGGAGGTGGTGACGATCCGGCCGGGCACCTCGGGCACCGCCGGATTCGGCGCGAAGAGGTCGGTGTCGGCGCCGATGTGGACCACGTGGACGCGGTCGGCGCGGACGCCGAGGTGGTCCACGATCTCCTGGCGGGAGCTGCCGGAGACGGTGAGCACCGAGGGCAGGCGGCGGGCGACGCGCTTCTGCATGCGGGTGAAGGCGTACCAGCGCCGCACGGAGTAGCGGCGCTGCCAGCCCTCGGCCGCGTCCAGCTCCAGCTGCCGGTCGACGGTGATGGGGTGGTGGATGGTGGTGACCAGGGGGACGCCGATGTCGCCCAGCAGACCGTAGCCGAGCGTCTGGTTGTCGTGGACGACGTCGAACTCGCCGCTTCTGGACCGCAGATGGCGGCGGGCGCGCAGGGAGAACGTGAGCGGCTCGGGGAAGCCTCCGGTCCACATGGTGGCGACCTCGAGGGCGTCGATCCAGTCGCGGTACTCGTCCCGCCCGGGGGTGCGGAAGGGGTCGGGCTGGCGGTAGAGGTCGAGGCTGGGCAGCTCGGTCAGGGTGAGCTGGGGGTACCCCTCGTCGAGGACGGGATAGGGCTGTGAGCCGATGACCTCGACCCGGTGGCCGAGGCGGGCCAGCTCGCGGGAGAGGTGCCGTACGTACACGCCCTGGCCGCCGCAGAACGGGTTCCCTTTATAGGTGAGAAGCGCGATGTGGAGCGGTCGCTCGCCGTCGGCGGCGAGGTCCTGGTGGGGACCCGCCTGACTGGCCTCAGCGGTCACTCTGGGCCCCCTTCTCCCTGCACTGTCCCGCGAGACTACGACGGGACGCTAATCTAGAACAAGTTCCAGACTTGATCGTTCAAGAGGCTCTGAATCTACCGGCAGGTAGGGGCCCTGTGAGCAGTGGATCAGGTGATTCACGCCACGGCACGGACCCCCGCCGTGCAGGATGATCACGTGCCCTACAGATGCCCTCACCGACTGTCACGGAGCGGGACCCATGCCTGCGGAATCCAAGCTGGAAGCCAGTAGCGTCCGGCCCCCTTCAGCGCCGCTGACCGAGCGGCAGGCGGCCCGCCGCCGCCGGATCCTGCACGCGAGCGCACAGCTGGCCAGCCGGGGCGGTTTCGACGCCGTTCAGATGCGCGAGGTCGCCGAGTCCTCCCAGGTGGCCCTCGGCACGCTCTACCGCTACTTCCCGTCCAAGGTGCATCTGCTGGTCGCCACCATGCAGGACCAGCTCGAGCACATGCACGGCACGCTGCGCAAGAAGCCCCCGACGGGCGACACGGCGGCCGAGCGGGTCGCGGAGACCCTGATGCGCGCCTTCCGCGCACTGCAGCGCGAGCCGCACCTGGCCGACGCGATGGTCCGCGCCCTCACCTTCGCCGACCGCAGCGTCTCCCCCGAGGTCGACCAGGTCTCCCGGCAGACCACGGCGATCATCCTGGACGCGATGGGGCAGGAGCACCCGAGCCCCGAGCAGCTCTCCGCGGTCCGGGTCATCGAGCACACCTGGCACTCGGCCCTCGTCACCTGGCTCTCGGGCCGCGCATCCATCGCCCAGGTGAAGATCGACATCGAGACGGTCTGCCGCCTGATCGACCTGACCGAACCGGGGTCCGGGCGCTGACCCGGCGGTGACACGGGCACGCCGGGGGCGGGGCGGGCACGACAAGACCTACGAGACGGGTTCCCTTCGCCGGCATGGTCCGGATCAGGTGATGGGGGTCGCTTTCCGGCCTGACTGCTGCCTTCCGGCCTCTCAGCCCTACCGTCGCTGTCGGTACCGGCGGATGCATGACGCGTCACGCCGAAATCGGCTACTCCGGTCGGACTCCCTCACTCGCCTCGTAGGCTGATACCAGGATAATCCTCGCGAGGCTGACGGAACCCACCAAATGGGAAATTTTTCGCCCATCCCGAGGACGCGCCGCGCGCGCCGCCCCCAGGGCCTCCCTTTCGGATCTCGCCGGGGGCGCGGGGTCTGGCACGCACATCCGCCGCGTTGTCGTCGGTTGCCGACTCCCCCACGCTCGGCTTCACTCGCGCGGGGGCACCCCCATCGCGTCGACGCACTCCTCCGCCTTGCAGCTGCACCCACCAGACCCCGCTCGGGGCGGACAGCAGGCGCCGCCGCTCCGAGCCGGCCAGATCCGGAAGAAAGGCCCTACTCCTCGGGCGGGAACACCGACTCCCGGCTGCCCAGCAGCGTGATCGTGATGGCCTCCACCGGGCAGCTCTCTGCCGCCTCGAGGAGCTGTTCGCTCGCGTCGGCGTCCGGTTCCACGGGGTGGGACTGGCGTGCCGAGTCGAGGCGGAAGCCGTCCGGGGCGTGGTGGAGGCACTGGGCCGAGCCGATGCACACGGACCGGTCGACCTCGAGGTGCCAGCGGTCGCCCATGCCTAGGCCCCCGCCGGCAGGTGGATCATCTTGTGCTCGAGGTACTCGCCGTAGCCCTCGGGACCGAACTCCCGGCCCAGGCCCGAGTTCTTGTAACCGCCGAACGGGCCGAGCATGTCGAGGCTGAAGGTGTTGACGTTGTAGGTGCCGGTACGGACCCGGCGGGCGACCTCGATGCCGTGCTCGACGTCGGCCGTCCACACGCTGCCGGACAGGCCGTAGTCCGAGTCGTTGGCGATCTTCACCGCTTCCTCTTCGTCGCCGTAGGGCAGGAGGCAGATCACCGGGCCGAAGATCTCCTCGCGGGCGATCCGCATGGCGTTGTCGACGCCGCCGAAGAGCGTGGGCTCCACGTACCAGCCCTTGTCCAGCCCGGCCGGGCGGCCGCCGCCGGTGAGGATCTTGGCGCCCTCCTCCTGGCCGATCCGGATGTAGTCGAGGTTGCGTTGCTGCTGCCGCCGGGCGACCAACGGGCCGACCTGGGTGGCCGGGTCCAGCGGGTCGCCGACCTTCAGGGCGCTCGCCGCCTGCGCGAAGGCGTCCGCGAACTCGTCGTAGCGGGCACGCGGTACGAGGATCCGGGTCTGGGCGACACACGCCTGACCGTTGTTCATCCACGCCGCCGGGACGATCCCCGACACGGCCGCCTGGAGGTCCGCGTCCGGCAGCACGACCGCCGCCGACTTGCCGCCCAGCTCCAGCGTGACCCGGGTGAGGTTGCGGGCGGCCACCTCCATCACCCGCCTGCCGGCCGCGACCGAGCCGGTGAAGGAGACCTTGTCGATGCCGGGGTGCCCGACCAGGTACTCGCTGACCTCGCGGTCGGCGGGGAGGATCGACAGCACGCCCTCGGGCAGGCCGGCCTCGCGCGCGATCTCGCCGAGCAGGTACGCGTCCAGCGGGGACTCCGGGGACGGCTTGAGCACCACCGTGCAGCCGGACAGGAGCGCGGGGGCCAGCTTGGCTGCCGCGACGAACTGCGGCACGTTCCACGGGACGACGGCGGCGACCACACCGACCGGTTCGCGCCGGACGAGGATCGGGCCGAGCACTCCGGCGCGGCGCTCCTCGTGGGTGAAACCGCGCGCGACCCCGATCGCCGCGTCCCAGACCATCATCGCGCCGAGCGCCTGGGCGAGCACGCTCCAGGAGTACGGGGAGCCGTTCTCGGCGGAGATCACCCGGGCGATCTCCTCGTGCCGCGCGGCGATGCCGTCCTTGATCCGGGCGACGACCTCGATCCGTTCCTCCGGCGTGGCCCGCGGCCAGGGCCCCTCGTCGAAGGCGCGGCGCGCCACGGCCACCGCCCGGTCGACGTCCTCCCGGCAGGCGTGCGGCACCCGGCCGATGACCTCCTCGGTGTGCGGGGAGACGACCTCGATGACCTCCTCGCCCAGGGGGTCGGTCAACTCCCCGCCGATGAACAGCTGTCCGTGTTCCACGAGCTCGGTCATGGCCGACTGCCTCCCGCCGCACCGCCTGTTTCTGACGCTGTTTCAGAACTGATATCAGTTCTAGTTACAGGGGGCAATGGTCGGCACCGATCAGGGCCGCACCAGCGGTTCTCCGCCGGTGCGGCCCTGATCGCGGCGAGTTCGGCCGGCCTCAGCTGCAGTACCGGTTGTAGGCCGAGTTGTAGCCCTGGTTGTAGCCGTCGACGTAACCGTGCGCCCACGAGGAGTCGTGGCCGCTCGCGTAGTTCGATCCGTAGCCGTCGCGGTCACAGTCGGAACGCGCGTCGGAGAAGCCGTCGCGGAAGCCCTGCCGGAAGCCCTGCCGATAGTGGTTCTGCCCCGGCAGAACCGTCGCGGAGCTCACGTGCGTTGCGGGAGAAGACGCGAATGCCGGCTGAACGCTCAACGGCATGAGGGCGACACCGGCCGCCACCAGAACGGAGCTGAGGGCAGCGGCCCTCTTGATAGTCCTTCGCTGCATGAGCTCTCCCCAAATACGCTCATATGGAATATGTCCACTCTAATAGGCTGAAAGCATGACGCAACTCGTGGGTAATCGGCCCACGCGGTCACCTTCACCCCAGGCTTCGACGCGTAATCTGACGTGTCATCGGTTCTGGTCATGGGGGACAATGGTCGACACCGAGCGCTCCCGGACCAGCGGATTTACCGCCGGCCCGGGTGCCGTCATGTCACGTGGGCCGTCTGTGGGCCGTCGTTGCCTTCCCCGGCGGCCCCGTACATGGCGTCGACCGCCCTTCGCGTGCTGCTCTCGCTGCTCGGCATGAGGTGCGTGCAGACCCGCAGGGTGAAACCCGGATCGGGCTCGGGAAGGACGCCGGGAGGCCGTTCGAGCGTCTCGTGGCCATCCTGTGGCCAGGTCCCGGGCCAGCTGCTGGCGGTCGGTGGGGTTGCCGTACTTCGCTGCTGTACCGCAGCGGACATCGCCAGCACCCTGGGTCCGGCAGGTGACTCATCCGACCTGCTGGTCGGCGACGTCCCCGACGGGAGCGTCGGCCAGCACCACGGCTACCTTGATCCGTTTGCCCACTGGCTCGCGATGCATCTCGAAGCTCCGGCAGACCGCCATCACGATTTCCAGCCCGTGCTGACCCACTCTGTTCGGGTCGGTGGCCCGGGCTGCGGGCAGCCGGGGTTCGCTGTCCCACACCGTCACCTCGACGGCGCCGTCCGCGGCCTCCAGCGTCAGCAGGCACGGCCCCGGAGCGTATTTGCGGGAGTTGGTCACCAGCTCGCTCACGACCAGCTGGACAATGCCTTTCACGCGAGCGGACACCGTCATCGCATGGACCGCCTGCAGGTCGGCGAGAAACGACCGGGACAGGTCGCGGGCCTCGGCGATCTCCTCACTGCCTTCGAACGCGGCGGACACCGAGATCGGACGCTCTGCGAGCGGCTGCAGACCATCGTCTTGCTCAGGGAGGTCCATACCGTCTGCCTCATGGTCCGAAGCGCCGCCGATCGTCCGGACCGGCTACCCCCGAATCGTCACACCAGTCCTCATGCAGGGCTGAGAAGTTGGACGAGGCCCCGCGTGCAGTACGGCTCCTGTCTTCTGCCGTGCAGTTCCAAGCCTTCAGCCGTGCGTCGGCTGAAGGAGACGAGTCGCGATCGCGACGATCGCCAGGATCCCGGCGATCACGCGAAACCCCGCCGGTCCGGGCCATGTACGCCGTCTGGCCTCTGGCTGCGTATCCCAGACCCGAGGTCGGCATGTGGGATTGGTGATCGATCCGTGTCGGCTGCAAGTGCGCACCTCCATGAGGGTGCTGGTCTCGCAACCATCCCCGTTCTCCCGTGACACTCCTGTCGGGCCGTGCGCTGATCGAAGTGACCCCGGGCGAGGTCATGGCGCTCTTCCTCCGGGGGGAGGTATACGGGCGCCGACGTGCAGGGGCAGGCTCGGTTCCCCCCGTAACCGGGTCTGCCCCTGCTCGCAGCACCCCACCACCTCTCCCGAAACCAGGACTGCGCTGCGTGCAACCGCCTTTGACCCCCGGGTATCCCAGACCACGCAGATCCGTTCGGGACCCGCCCGCGGTGCCCACTGTGGTTGCCCTACGCCCCGGACAACCGCCGCGAGGGCGCCGGCGGATGCACGGGATGTGACACCGCCGGACTCTCGCGCGCTGTAACGGGTGGACCCAGGACCCAGGGGTCCCGTGGTGCTCGCTCGCCCCCCCCTTGAGCGAACAGCCGCGTACACGGGGCAGGCAGGTGCGTCCCCCCGTCGCCTGCCTGCCCCATAAGCGGCCCTGGCGAGGGCCGGCCGGCGCGGCAGGGAGTCCCAGTCGCCTGGCCACCCGCCTGAGGTTCAGGTCTCCCGGAAGTACGAACGTCGTGACGATCGAGGTGTGTGTGCAGGGGCTGCTGGCGGACCGCTATCAGTTGCAGGAACGGCTGGGGCGCGGCGCGATGGGAGAGGTCTGGCGAGCCGCCGACCAGCTTCTCGGGCGACCTGTGGCGGTCAAACTGCTGCGGACCGAGGAAGCCGCGGACGCCGAACGCTTCCGCCTGGAGGCACGGACGGCAGGCCGGCTCAACCACCCCAACGTCGTCGGCATGTACGACTTCGGCTCCCACCACGGCCAGCTCTACCTGGTCATGGAACTCGTCGACGGCTGGAGCCTCGCCCAGGATCGGTCCCTGCGCGGTGCCCTGAACCCCCAGGACGCGGCAGCCGTCGCCGCCCAAGCGGCCGCCGGTCTGGCCGCGGCGCACCGGCAGGGAGTGATCCACCGGGACGTCAAGCCCGCCAACGTGATGCTGACCGGCGACCGCACGGCGAAGATCGCGGACTTCGGGATCGCCCGCTTCGCCGATGAGGCGGCCAGTGCTCTGACGGCCACCGGCAAGATCCTCGGCACCGCCGACTACCTCGCCCCCGAACGCGCCCTCGGCCGCCCCGCCCAGCCCGCCTCCGACGTCTACTCCCTCGGCTGCGTGCTGTACGAACTGCTCACCGGCAGGCCCCCGTTCCGCGGTGCCACCTCGCTGGCCGTGGTGCAGCAGCACGTCGACGCCACCCCACCGCCGCCCGCCCGACTGCGCCCCGGGATTCCGCAGCCACTCTCCGACTACGTGCTGCGCCTGCTCGACAAGGACTCGGCTCACCGTCCCACCGCTGAGCAGGCAGCCGTCTGGCTCACCGCGTACCGCCGAACGCCGACCATGACCGCGCCGGGCAGCACTGCCACCAGGCCGACACCGCACACCATTCCTGCTCCGGCCCCACAGACCCGTGACTCCCGGAGCGCGGCGCACTCCCGTCCGCGAGGCAGCCGCAAACTGGCCACCCAAGCAACTCTCGGCGGTATGGGGCTGGCCCTTGCCGCTGCGGCGGCAGCCCTAGGAGCATCGATGAATTCCGGCGACGACACCCCCTCGTCGCCGTCTTCTCCCACCGCGGCGACGGTCACCTCCATGCCCGTAACCGCGACACCGCCACCGACCGCGCCTCCTGCCTCGCCGACCGTTACGGCACCGCCCGCGCGAGGACATGGTGACAGCCAGGACCACGAAAGCCAGGACAAGCACGGCGGCGGAATGGGCAAGGGACGGCACTCCCACGCGAGCCCAGCGGGCACAGCCCGGGCCGTGCCTGGGCCGCCCGGGAGCGGTCAACGATGACCGGCAACGACCGTTCCACTGCTGGTCAGCCGGTCTCGTTCAGGCCCTCCGCCCGGCTGACCTAACGGCCCATCAGTTCTGGTTATAGTGGGCAGTGGTAGTGGGGTGCGGGTGGTGGGGCGGAGGAGTCGGATGACGAAGACGTTCGATCACGGCGGGGGCGTGCGGTCCGTCCAGGTGCCCATACCGGACAACCCCCTCGGCCACACATTGGTGTACGTCGTCGACACCGACCGGGGTCCGGTCCTGGTGGACACGGGCTGGGACGACCCGGCCTCCTGGGAGGCGCTCGCGGCCGGTCTCGCGGACTCCGGCACGTCCGTCGCCGAGGTGCACGGAGTGGTCATCACCCACCACCACCCGGACCACCACGGTCTGTCGGGCCGGGTCCGCGAGGCCTCCGGCGCGTGGCTGGCGATGCACGCGGCCGACGCCGCGATCGTGCGCAGGACACGGGAGACCCGGCCGGAGCGCTGGTACGCGTACATGGCGGCCAAGCTGACGGCGGCCGGGGCGCCCGAGGAACACGTCGCCCCGCTGCGCGTGGCCCGCGGCCGCCGTACGTTGCCCGGCCTCTCCCCCGCCCTGCCCGACCGCGAGATCGTCCCCGGCGAACTCCTGGACCTGCCGGGCCGCCGGCTGCGCGCGATCTGGACCCCGGGGCACACGCCCGGGCATGTCTGCCTGCACCTGGAGGAAGAGCATCCCGCCCGACTCCCCGGCCGGGGGCGGCTGTTCAGCGGCGACCACGTCCTCCCGGAGATCACCCCGCACATAGGCCTGTACGAGGACCCGGACGACGCGACCGTGACCGACCCCCTCGGCGACTACCTGGACTCCCTGGAGCGGGTGGGGCGCCTCACCCCCGCCGAGGTGCTCCCCGCCCACCAGCACTCCTTCACCGACGCGCCCGCCCGGGTACGGGAGTTGCTCGCACACCACGAGGAACGCCTCACCGGCCTGCTGGCCCTCCTCTCCTCACCGCTCACCCCCTGGCAACTGGCGGAGCGCATGGACTGGAACCGGCCCTGGCCCGACATCCCGTACGGATCGCGGAACATCGCGGTCTCGGAGGCCGAGGCTCATCTGCGCCGCCTGGTCAAGCTGGGGCGGGCGGAGCCCGTGGCGGGGAGCGATCCGGTGGTGTACGCGGCGGTGTAAATCGATCGCCGCGACCGGACCAGGGCTGCTACACAGCCGCATGGACCCTTTGGAACGCCTCCTCGCCGAGCGCGCCTGCGAGCGCCTCGTCCTTGACTTCGTCCACCGGCTCGACCTCGGTGAACCGGGCTCCGTGGCAGAGCTGTTCACCGAGGACGGCAGCTGGCTGTGGCCGGAGGGCGGACGGCGGATCGAGGGCCGCGAGGCGCTGCGCGCCTACTTCGGCTCCCGTCCCGCCGACCGCCTCTCCCGCCGTCTGATGTCCAACGTCCTGGTCACGGTGGACTCCGCGGAAGCGGCGAGCGCGGTCTCGTACTTCTCGACGTACCGCGTCGACGGCTACGCGGGCGGGGTCGTCCCGGCCGGTCCACCCGTGCAGGTCGGGCACTACGACGACACCTTCACCTTCCGTCGGGCCGACGGCACCTGGCTGCTCGCCTCCCGGACCCTGCACCTGCCCTTCGGCGGTCCCACCCCCCGGGTCAGCTGAGGCCTGCCGCCTCCCGTTCCACCATGCTCAGCGGCGGGCCGGGCAGGGGGCCCTTGCGGGGGCCGAAGCAGATGGTCCACAGCATGTCGGGGGCGAAGAGACGGGTCGGCGGGGTCCTCAGGCTCATCACGTCCAGCAGGCCGCGCAGGGCGCGCGGGTTCCCGGAGCCCGCGGCGACCGCCTTGTCGACGTACGCGGTGAGCAGCCGCTCGACGGCGGTCGGCGGCTGGGGCGCGGCGCCGGGGTAGTACGCGTCCTGGCCCACCGCCAGGTTCCAGGCGTTGCCGACCGGCCGGGCCACCGCGCGCTGGATGCGGCGGGCGGTGCCGGGGGCGGTCGGTCCGTGCCGGTCGAGGACCCGGGCGAGGGCCTGCACGCTCTGCGCGGCGACGGAGAGGCCGTGGCCGTACACGGGGTTGTAGCCGGCGACGGCGTCCCCGATGACCGCGAAGCCGTCCGGCCAGGTCTCGGTGTTCTCGTAGTAGCGGCGGCGGTTGGCCGTGCTGCGGGTGGTGACCGGGTCGGTGAGCGGCTCGGCCCGGGCGATGAGACGGCCGATGATCGGGTCCTTCAGGCCGGTGAGCGCGAAGTGCTCGAACTGCTCGGGGTCGGCGGTCGGTTGGCCGCCGCGGGTGCCGGAGAGCGTGACCAGCCAGCGGTCGTCCTCGATCGGTACGACGACTCCGCCCCGGCCGGGCGCGTCGCGCGGGTCCGCCTGGACGTTCACGACCGGGTAGCGCAGGGCGGTCGTGCCGTCGGGGGCGGCGTAGACGCGGCTGGCGTAGGCGACGCCCGCGTCGACGACCCGCTCCTCGACGTCGGCGTGGCCCAGCTTGCGGAGCCACCTGTGCGCCTGGGAGGCGCGGCCGCTCGCGTCGATCACCAAGTCGGCGTACAGAGTGGTCGGTCGGCCCCCGGACGAGGACGGCACCCGGACGCCCGTCACCCGTCCCTCGTCCCCGACGAGGCCCGCCACCCTCGTGCCGTCGAGCAGCGTGATGCGGCGCCGGCCGAGGACGTCGGCCCGGACCACCGCGTCCAGCAGGTCCCGGCTGCACACGATCATGTGGTGCCGCGAGTCGGTGAACCGCCGGAACCATTCACCCGAGGGGGCCTTGCTCACCAGGTCCGTCATCACGTCGATGAGGCCGGCGCCCCTGCCGACCAGCTCCCCGGTGACGCCCGGCAGCAGCTCCTCCAGCGCGGCCACTCCGCCGGACCACAGCAGGTGGGCGTGGCGCGCCTGGGGCAGTCCCCTGCGCGGCTCGGGGCCCTCCGGCAGCCGGTCGGCCTCCACGATCGTGACCTCGTGGAAGCGGCTGGCGAGCACGGAGGCGGTGAGCATGCCGGCCGTACTGCCGCCGATGACGATCGCGGTGCGGCGGGCGGTGGGTATGTCAGGCATGTGAGCTGAGACCTTCTGTGGCGACCGCCTCCCGGCGGAACGTTTCGACGACCGACGAGTGAAACCGCAGGGCATGCGCGATGCGCTCCAGCTCACTGTCGGGAACATGAGCAACCCGCCCGACGCGAAGGGAGGGGGTGGGCTCGGCCGGACCGGTGGGGGCGGGCTCGGGCCTGGCGAGGGGGACGCGGTCGGCGCGGTCGGCAGCAGCGGACTCCGACCGGCCGCCCCAGGTGCGCCCGGAGGTGTCGGCAGCAGCCCCCTCGGCCCCGCCGACACGAAGGGACTCGGACCGGTCCACACCAGCGGACTCCGACCGGCCGCCCCAGGTGCGCCCGGAGCTGTCGGCAGCAGCCCCCTCGGCCCCGCCGACACGAAGGGACTCGGACCGGTCCACACCAGCGGACTCCGACCGGCCGCCCGGGATGCGCCCGGACGGGTCGACCACGGCCGGCACGGGCCGCTCGGCAGGCACCGGCTCCGGCCGGCCCTGGTGAGCGGGGCCCGATCGGCCCACGGGCACCGGTTCCGGCCGCGCCCCGGAGGCCGGTTCCGGCCGCACCTCGGAAGCCGGCTCGGTTCCGGTCCGCTCGCGGTCTTCCCCGGGTGCCGCCTCCACCCCCGCACCCGGCGAGCGCAGCGCCTCCGTTGCGGTGAGGATGTCCACCGCGCCCGCGATGCCCCGGGCGGTGCAGTCGGGGTAGCCGGCCGCCAGGGCCGCCTGCCACGTCCGCTCCCGGCGGGGCGCGCTGAGGTGCGGGGTCAGTTTGAGGAGGCCGTCGTTGATGGTGGCCCGGCGCAGTTCCAGGCGGAGGTCGGCGCCGCTGACCCGGCCGGTCGCCGGGGCCGCCGCGGCCGTGACGGTCAGCATGGCCTGCCACAGCGGTTTGAGGCGCCGGTAGGTGCGGACCAGGCGCCGGCGCTCCTCGACCACCGGGCCGGCCTGCCCGGCGATGAAGCCCACGGCGACCAGTCCCGCCTCGGCGATGGCGAACGGCGGGGCGACGTACGTCGACAGCCAGTCCCAGTCGCGGCCGTTCCAGCGCGCACCGATCGCGGCGAGCTTGGCCACGTCGAAGATGAGCCCGAGCGCGTAGGCGACCTGGAGGAAGACCACGGCCCGGCGCAGCCAGGTGTCCTCGACCTCCTTGAACCAGGCCCACAGGATGCCTGCGGCGACCAGCGCGGAGACCATGTGCGCGACCAGGTAGAGCAGCGCGAACTCACGCATCCAGGGCGTGTTGGCGTAGTAGGTGTCGAGGTCCCGGAGCCGCTCCACATGGTGGTCGCCGAGCAGGAAGGTCGTCCACAGGCCGAGGATGATGACGGTGTACGCCATCCAGACCGTGCGGGTGCGCCGGCTGCGGACCGCTGACGGGGGCTCGCGCCACGTGATGATCAGCCACAGGCAGGCCCCGCAGTACGCGGTGAGGAGTGAATAGACCCACAGACCGGCGAAGTTGGGGACACCGGCGATCTCGTTGATGCGGTGCAGGTTGCCCGGCGGCAGCGAGGCGAAGACGACCGCGCCGATCCCGAGCAGCAGCGCGGTGGCCCGCAGGATCGGGTCCTGCCAGGCCCGCCGCAGCAGCGGCAGCTTGATCACGAAGGCCACCGCGAGCAGCGCGGCCGGGACCGCGTAGGCGGTGAACGAGCCTGCCAGGTCCCAGCGCATCACGGCCCGCCGATGTTGCCCAGCGAGGACGACAGCCGGCCGGTCAGGGTGTCCTGGGTGGTCCGCCCCGCCGCCGCGCCCGGGCCGACGACCTTGGAGAACTTCGCCGCCAGCCGCAGCCCGCACTCCTCGGCCTCCCACTCCGCCTCGGCCGCCGGCGCCGCGGGCGACCGGGTGGCCATGGCGACCACCTGGTCCCAGGGGACGTCCTCCTCGGCCCGGGACAGCAGTCGGCGCGCCGCCGCGGGCATGCCGGCCGGGTAGTGCACGTCCAGCGTCTGGTAGTGGATGTGGCCGATCTCGTGCCCCGCGATGACGAACTTGTGCTCGTCCGGCGCCCGTTCCTCGACCACGACGATGTACTCCTCGTCCATGGCGAAGGTGACCCCGGAGACGTCCAGGCCCGGCGGGAAGGCGACGAACTTCAGCCGGACCGGCCGGTCCAGCTGTGGGCTGAGCGTGGCGCAGACCGCGTGCAGGAAGGTCTTGGGCCCGGTGGGCGGGGTCAGCGTCCGGGCGGTGTCGCGGACGAGCCGGTCGAGGAACCGCTTGGGCGACCTGGCCGGTCTGCGGGACTTCGGCGATCTGTCGGGGCTCATGCGTCGTCCTTGCGGTCGTCGTCCTTGCGGCCGAGGTCGGCGGGCGTTCGGCGACCATAGGACCAGCGGGGCCGGAATGGCATGTTCCCCGAAGGAAAACGATCGTTTACGGCCAGCGCCGGATCAGGCACGCCCGGCGCCCCTCAGTTCGGCGACCCCCTGCACGCCCGCCGGACTCCCCACCCGCTCCGAGGTGATGATCATCTCCGCCAGGTCCGCGAGGGTGGCCAGCTGACGGGCGTTCATCTGCGGGGCGCGCGCGGCCAGCCGCACCAGTCCGCTCTCCCGCAGCCGCAGCAGCGGGTCCGCCTCCGCCTCCAGACTCTGCAGCACCGGCTGCAACGCCTCGTGCAGCGCCTCCTGTTCGTCGGCGGTGAAGAAGCCCGCCGACAGACCGAAGAACCTGCGCAGCCGGTCGGTGTGCTCGAGGCTCGGCATCCCGCTCTTGCGCCACTCGCTCAGCCACTGCCTGCTGGTTCCGGCGATCCTGGCCAGCTCGTCCAGCGAGTACCGCTTGCCGTCGGGCCTGCGCCGCGTCTCCCGGATGAAGTCCAGCCGCTGCCGCACCCGTTGGGCGAGGCAGGCCTCCGGCGCCCGGCCGTCCGAGAGCAGTTCCACGACCACGCCGACGGGGATGCCGGTGCGGTGGGAGAGGCCGGCCACGTCCAGGACCTCCGCCAGCCGGCCGGGCCGGCCGGTCAGCTCCCCGAGCCGGTCCAGCACGTCGGCCAGCGGGGCGTAGGCGTCACTCACCGAGGTCCCCCCTGGGCGTGTCGTCCGTTCCGTGGCTGAGCTGACGCGAGGCTACCCGGTCACCCGGGCGCCGACCAGAGATGACAACGCTGGCTGCTGAAAGAGGCAGCAATCGTTGACAGTTGAGGGTGCGGTGGGTGAGGATCGGGGCACAGAGAGCAAGATCGACCCGCCCCGGGTGCTGCCTATGGGGGAGCAGCATCCGGGGCGTTCCTCTGTCCGCCTTCTCCCCACGAAGGTGAGTCTCCGATGCCGCAGTCCGTCCTTCTGCTCGGGACCGGCCGCCGGGCCGCGTACGACGAGTACCCGCTGGCGCGGATCGCGGCGGCCCACCCGGTGGTGCTGGTCGGCACCGACCCGCCCGCCTGGGCACGTCCCTACCTGGCCGGACACCTCGCCGCCGACCCCGCCCAGGGGGCCGCCACCGCCGAGGCCGTCGCGCGGTACGCCACACGGCACCGGGTCCGAGGGGTGCTGACCTGGTCCGCCGAGCACCTGACCGGTGCGGCCCGACTCGCCGCCCGGCTGGCGTTGCCCGGCATCCCGTACGAGACCGCGGCGGCCTGCGCGGACCCGGTCGAGTTACGGGCCCTGCTCGCCCGCCACAAGGTCGCGCCGGCCGGCCGGGAGGACACGGAGGGACAGTTGGTCTCGGCCGAGGCCGTCGTCCTGGACGACGAGGTCCGCATCGCGGCGCTCACCCGTACGACCCCGGGCCCGGCGCCCGCCCGGCAGCCGCTGCGGCACTTCGTGCACGCCCACGACCAACTGCTGCACAACCCGTTCCTGCGGCACACGGTGGCGCGGACCGTGCGCGCGCTCGGCCTCGCCCACACCGTCGTCCACATCGGCCTGCGCCTGACCGCCCGCGGCCCCCGCGTCACGGACGTCGTCCCGCATCTGCCCGGCGACCTGATCCCGCTGCTGGTCGAACGGGCCACCGGTGTCGACCTCGCGCTGGCCGCCGCCGCCCTGGCCACCGGCCGGCTCCCGGACGTGACCCCGACCCGGCAGCGGGCGGCCGCGATCCAGTTCGCCTACCCGGCCACGACCGGCCGGCTGACCCATCTGCACCTGGACCCGGCCGCCGGGTTCGATCCGTCTGCCGAGCGCATGGTCCTCACCCGGCGGCCCGGCGACCCGGTCACCGCGGCCGGCCACGCGGGCCCGGCCGACCGGCTCGCGCACTGGGTGACGGAGGGCGAGGACCCCGAGGAGTGCGCCCGCGTTCTGGCCCGGTTGGCGTACTACCTGGACGCCGCTGTGACACCTCGGGCGACCCGGGTCGCCTGACGACGACAGCGCCGGGGAACCGCGTGACCCCGGTCACCACGCCCGTGTGCCCACAGCCACCCCTCGGACCGCGCACGGCGGCCGGTAAAGTGGCGGGGTCGTCATCACACCTGTACGGGGGGAAGCCGGTGCAATTCCGGCGCTGACCCGCAACCGTGAACCGTCCCCCGGACGGTGAGCCGGACTGCCCCGGACGGGACGTTGACCGGCTCGCGTGCGCGGCGGCCCGCCGCGCACGGCACCGTCGAGGTTTACGGAGCCGAGCCGCCCGGGTGGTCCCGTGCGCTGCCGGCTCCTCGCAGGGAGAGGCAGTCGCCGACCATGAACGTCCGCCGCAGTGCCGCGGCTCTCGCCGCCATAGGCGTGCTGGCCGCAGCCGCACCCGCCACGGCCGCCGGCCCGTCCCCGTCCGCCTCCCCGAAGGTGAACATCCCGTCCGGCCTGTTCGGCAAGGCGGACCCGACCTACGACGGTGTCTGGCGCCAGTCGCTCGCGCTGATCGCGCAGCGGACGCTCGGCTACCGCCCCGCCGCCTCGGCCGTCGACTGGCTGGTCGGGCAGCAGTGCGACAAGGGCGGCTTCGCCGCCTTCCGCGCCGACACCGCCAAGCCCTGCGAGGGCAAGGGCGGCGCCCAGCCCGACACCAACAGCACGGCCGCCGCGGTCCAGGCGCTGAACGCGGTCGGCGGGCACGAGAAAGAGGTCCGTGACGCCCTGGTCTGGCTGACGAACCTGCAGAACAAGGACGGCGGCTGGGGGTACACGCCGGGCGGCCCGAGCGACACCAACTCCACCAGCGTCGTCATCGGCGCGCTCGCCGCCGACGGCCAGGACCCCGCCCAGGTGCACACCGGGAGCAAGACCCCGTACGACCTGCTGGCCGAGTGGTCCATCCCCTGCGACCAGGACGGTGGCGGCGCCCTCGCCTACCAGCCGGACAAGAAGGGCAAGCTGCTCGCCAACGCGGACGCGACCGCGGCCGGGGTGCTGGGCGCGCTCGGCAAGGGATTCGTGACGGAGGCCGGCAAGGCGTCCGCGAAGGACACCTGCGCCAAGGGCGGCCACCTCGACGCGGCCCAGGTGGCGGGCAACGCCGCCGCGTATCTGACGTCGGCCGTCGCGAAGACCGGCCACCTGCGGTCCGCGCTCCCCGGCGCCGAGGACCAGCCCGACTTCGGCAACACGGCGGACACGGTCGTCGCGCTCGCCGCGGCCGGCCGCACCGAGCAGGCGAAGGCGTCGTACGCCTGGCTGGAGAAGAACGCCACGCAGTGGGCGACCCAGAGCGGCCCGGCCGCGTACGCCCAGCTGATCCTCGCCGCCCACGCGATCGGCGCCCAGCCGGGCGACTTCGGCGGCACGAGCCTGGTCCGGTCCCTCAACGCCCTGGGCCCGGCCCCGCACATGGACTCGGCCGCGCGGAAGGCGAAGGCGTCCGACGGCGACACGCACACCGGCGTCTGGTGGATCGTCGGTGTCGGCCTGGTCGCGGGCATCGGCATCGGGTTCCTGCTCAGCGGCCGGAAGAAGCGGCAGCCGTGACCGCCGTCCGCCGTACCGCGCCACTGCTGCTCGCCACGCTCGTCCTGCTGATGGCCTGCGCCGCCCAGGCGCGGGCCACGGGCTACCGCTACTGGTCGTTCTGGGAGCGCACCGGAGGCCGGTGGACGTACGCGACGCAGGGCCCCTCGACCGTGCGCCCGGACGACGGCTCCGTGGAGGGCATGCGGTTCGCGGTGAGCGAGGACTCGGCGGACGCGACCCGGCCGCGCGGTACGGCGGACTTCGGCACCATCTGCGCCGGCACACCGGCCGAGCCGGGCACCAAGCGGGTCGCCCTCGTCATCGACTTCGGCACGCCCGCCGACGCGCCGTCCGGCGAGACCCCGCCTGGCCGGCGCACGGCCTGCGCCCGCGTCTCCCCCGACGCGACGACGGCCGAGACGCTGGCCGCCGTCGCCAAGCCCCTGCGCTACGACACCAACGCGCTGCTGTGCGCGATCTCCGGGTATCCCGAGAAGGGCTGCGGGGAGCAGGTGTCGGCCGACAGGAACGGCGCGGCGGCGAAGGGGAAGCAGTACCCGGAGAAGGACGGGAAGAAGGACGGGAAGAAGTCGGACGGCGGCCCTTCCCTGGGGCTGCCGCTCGGAGCGGGAGCGGTCGCCCTGCTGGCCGCGGCGGCGGCATGGCAGGCCCGGCGGCGCGGGAATGCGTAGCCCCGGCAGCCTCGGTGAGCCGGAGCGCCCTCGCCCGGCCGCCGCGGCCGGGCAGTCGCGGCCGGCCGCGCAACCCGTGCCCGCCCGGCGCCCCCACCGCACACCGCTGCACCCCGGCGCCTGGTGGCTCTGGTCCCTGGGCCTGGGCACGGCGGCCACCCGAACCACCAATCCCCTCCTCCTCGCCCTTCTCATCGGCGCGGCGGGCTATGTGGTGGCCACCCACCGCTCGTCCTCCCCCTGGTCCCGCTCCTACGCCGCCTTCGCCAGACTCGGCGTCGCCGTCGTCCTCATCCGCATCGCCTTCACGGTCGTCCTCGGCTCCCCCGTCCCCGGCACCCACGTCCTGTTCACGCTCCCCCAAGTCCCGCTCCCGCACTGGGCGCAGGGCATCCGCCTCGGCGGCGAGGTCACCGCGGAGGCCCTGCTCTTCGCCGGCTACAACGGCCTCAAGCTCGCCGCGCTCCTCATCTGCGTCGGCGCCGCCAACGCCCTGGCGAGCCCGGCCCGGCTGCTGAAGTCGCTGCCCGGCGCCCTGTACGAGACGGGCGTGGCCGTGGTCGTCGCGCTCACCTTCGCGCCGCACCTCATCGCCGACGTCCAGCGGCTGCGCGCCGCCCGTCGGCTGCGCGGCCGCCCGGACCGGGGGGTGCGGGGCCTGCTGCAGGTCGGACTGCCGGTCCTGGAGGGCGCGTTGGAGCGTTCGGTCGCCCTCGCCGCCGCGATGGACGCCCGCGGCTACGGCCGTACCGCCGACGTCCCCACCCCGGTGCGCCGTACGACGACCGCGCTCACCCTCGGCGGACTGCTCGGCGTGTGCGCGGGAACGTACGGACTGCTCACCGCGGAGGGCGGCACGTACGGGCTGCCGGTGCTGCTCGCCGGAGTCGCCGCCGCGCTCGCGGGCCTGCGCCTGGGCGGCCGCCGCTCCCCGCGCACCCGGTACCGCCCGGAGTCGTGGGGGACGCACGCGTGGCTGGTGGCGGGCTCGGGTGCCGCGGCCGCCGCGCTGCTCACGCTCGCCTCCGTGAGCGATCCGGACGCGCTGCACCCCGGAGTCGTACCCCTGGTCGCCCCCACCCTGCCGCTGTGGCCGGCCGCGGCCGTGCTGCCGGCCCTGCTGCCCGCCTTCGCCGTCCCCAAGCAGTCCCCGGACCCCGAGGAGCCGTCGTGATCCGCTTCGAGGAGGTCGGCGTCCGCTACGAGGGCGCGGCCGAACCGGCAGTGCAGGGTGTGGACTTCGAAGTGCCAGAGGGTGAACTGGCGCTGCTGGTCGGCCCGTCCGGGGTGGGCAAGTCGACCGTGCTGGGGGCGGTCAGCGGGCTGGTCCCGCACTTCACCGGCGGCACCCTGAGCGGCCGGGTCACGGTGGCCGGCCGGGACACGCGTACCCACAAGCCGCGCGAACTCGCCGACGTCGTGGGCACGGTGGGCCAGGATCCGCTCGCCCACTTCGTGACGGACACGGTGGAGGAGGAACTCGCCTACGGCATGGAGTCGTTGGGGCTCGCCCCTGAGGTGATGCGACGCCGGGTGGAGGAGACCCTGGACCTGCTGGGCCTGGCCGGTCTGCGCGACCGCCCGATCGCCACGCTCTCCGGCGGGCAGCGACAGCGGGTCGCGATCGGCTCGGTCCTCACCCCGCACCCGCGGGTGCTGGTGCTGGACGAGCCGACCTCGGCGCTCGACCCGGCCGCGGCGGAGGAGGTCCTGGCCGTCCTGCAGCGCCTGGTCCACGACCTCGGTACGACGGTCCTGCTGGCCGAGCACCGCCTGGAACGCGTGATCCAGTACGCCGACCGGGTCGTCCTGCTGCCCGCCCCCGGCTCGGCCCCGCTGCACGGCGACCCGGCCGAGCTGATGGCGGTCTCCCCGGTGTACCCCCCGGTGGTGGACCTGGGCCGGCTGGCCGGCTGGAGCCCGCTCCCGCTGACGGTCCGGGACGCCCGCCGCCGCGCCGGTGAGCTGCGCGAACGACTGGCCGGGAGCACCCCGGCGCCCGGTCCGGCCGCCGCTCCGGAAGCGCGCCTCGCCCCCGTGCCGGCCCCGCGCCGCCGCCTGTTCCGGCGGGCCGCCGCCCCCGGCCCCACCGCTCCCCCGCAGGTCGCCGAGGTCCGCTCGCTGGCCGTCCGCCGGAGCCGGATCACCGCCCTGCGCGACGTCGACCTGACCGTGGCGCCCGGTGAGACGGTCGCTCTGATGGGCCGCAACGGCGCCGGGAAGTCCACCCTGCTCGGTTCCCTGGTCGGACTGGTGGAGCCCAGCTCCGGCTCGGTCCTCGTGGGCGGTGCCGTGCCGCACCGCAGCGCGCCGCGCGACCTCGTGCGCCGGGTCGGTCTCGTGCCGCAGGAGCCGCGCGACCTGCTGTACGCGGACACGGTGGCCGCCGAGTGCGCGGCCGCCGACCGGGACGCGGAGGCCGAGCCGGGCACCTGCCGGTCCCTGGTGTCGGAGCTGCTGCCGGACATCACGGACGACACCCACCCCCGCGATCTCTCGGAGGGCCAGCGCCTGGCGCTCGCGCTGGCGGTGATCCTGACCGCCCGCCCGCCCCTGCTCCTGCTCGACGAGCCGACGCGCGGTCTGGACTACGCGGCCAAGGCCCGCCTGGTCACGGTGCTGCGCGCGCTGGCAGCCGAGGGGCACGCGATCGTGCTGGCCACGCATGACGTGGAGCTGGCGGCCGAGATCGCGCACCGGGTGGTGCTGCTCGCCGACGGCGAGGTGATCGCCGACGGCCCGACGGCGGAGATCGTGGTCTCGTCCCCCTCCTTCGCCCCGCAGGTCACCAAGATCCTGGCCCCGCAGCGCTGGCTGACCGTGTCCGAGGTCCGGGAGGCCCTGGCATGACGACTCCCTGCACCCCGGGCCCGGACCGCACGGACCTGACCGGTTCCGCCCCCCGCCCTGCCGGGGCCGGCCCGGCCCTCGTCCCCCGCCGGGCTCGCGCCGTCCGCGCCGTCCATCTGGGCCCCCGCTCCCTGGCCGCGCTCGGCCTGGTCAGCGCGGTCGGTGTGGTCGCCTTCTGCTGGCCCTTCCTCGCCCCGCCCAGTTCGCAGCTCGGCGCACACACCGAGGACGCACCCTGGCTGTTCGCGGGCCTGCTGGTGCTGCTGGTCGCGGTCGTGGCGGCGACGATCTCCGAGTCGGGCCTCGGTCCGAAGGCCGTGGCCATGCTGGGCGTGCTGGCCGCGACCGGGGCGGCGCTGCGCCCGGTCGGCGCGGGCACCGCCGGGATCGAGCCGATGTTCTTCCTCATGGTGCTCAGCGGGCGGGTGCTCGGGCCCGGCTTCGGCTTCGTGCTCGGCTCGGTGACGATGTTCGCGTCCGCGCTGCTCACCGGCGGGGTCGGACCGTGGATGCCGTTCCAGATGCTGGCGATGGGCTGGTTCACCATGGGCGCCGGGCTCCTGCCGGGCCGGTCCCGGCTGCGCGGCCGGGGGGAACTCCTGCTGCTGGCGGTCTACGGCTTCCTCGCGGCCTTCGCCTACGGCACGGTCATGAATCTGGCCGGCTGGCCCTTCATGGGCGCCCTGACGTCGAACATCGCCTTCGACCCGCACGCCGCGGTCCCCGCCAACCTGGCCCGGTTCGCCGCCTACTGCCTGGCCACCTCCATGGGCTGGGACCTGGGCCGGGCGGTCTGCACGGTCGTTCTCACCCTCGTCCTCGGGCCGGCGCTGCTGCGCGCGCTGCGCCGGGCCACACGACGGGCCGCTTTCGAGACCGCGGTCACATTCGACGCTCCCGCCGGGTGAGCAACGGGTGAGCACCCGCCTGCGGTCCGTCAGCGGACCGGTGAAGCACCCCACATGACGCAGGTCACCTACGATCGGACGCCGTAGCTCCAAATGTCCGATACGCCCATGCGTGCGCCCCTTCTGACCTGCACTTTGAGACCCACGCCACACAAGCGACCTTTGCCGCTGATCCGGCCACAACTAGTAAAAGGGGTCATTGCGGACCCGTTTCGAGCCTGCTTCTCTGGACGACGTCGCCAGGCGCCACGAACCCGAACGGGTCCGGGCGCCGACGTACACGGCCACCACATGACGTGGGGTTCGGATACGGGCGATCCACTGTCCCCGACGCAAGAGGTTCTCCGTGTCCGTCTCCTTCATCCGCCGCATCGCTTCCCCGAAGAAGGCCATCACCGCCGCCGCCCTGGCTGCCGCCACCGCCGGCATGGCGCTGTCCGCGGCGCCCGCCCAGGCCGCCACCACCTCGGCCCCCTCGGCTCAGTCGATCGCGCACAAGATGATTCCGGACGCCGCGCAGTACAACGCGTTCAGCAAGATCGTCGAGCACGAGAGTGGCTGGAACCCCGCCGCCACCAACAGCTCCTCCGGCGCCTACGGCCTGGTCCAGGCCCTGCCGGGTTCGAAGATGGCCTCGGCCGGTTCCGACTGGAAGACCAACCCGGCCACCCAGATCAAGTGGGGTCTGGACTACATGAACTCCCGCTACGGCAGCCCGGCCAAGGCCTGGAGCTTCTGGCAGGCCAACGGCTGGTACTGAGCCACCCGGCCTCGCGACACCCGGCGCCGGCCCCCCGCCTCCGGCCCCCCCCCCGGCTCCAGACCTCCCGGTCCACTCCGCCCGGCCTCACGGCCTGCCCTGGGCCGCCCCGCTGACGAACCAGCGCGCGATGCCGGCCAGGGCTGCCCGGTACGACCCTCCGTGGTCGACGGGCCCCATATCCAGCACCCGCACCCTCGCCCGCCGCCGGGCGAG
>NZ_JBWKFL010000002.1:166540-320262 GCF_056434305.1 Streptomyces sp. NPDC044061
CGAACCAGCGCGCGATGCCGGCCAGGGCTGCCCGGTACGACCCTCCGTGGTCGACGGGCCCCATATCCAGCACCCGCACCCTCGCCCGCCGCCGGGCGAGGGTGCGCGCGCATGTCCGGGCGTTGCCGATGGGCACGTCGGTGTCGTCGTCCCCGGCGTACAGCCGCACCGGCACATCGGGCTTCCAGTCACAGCTGTGGTCGTTGGCCCGCAGGGCCTCGAGGAAGCCACCGGCCGGCCGGTGGCTTCCTCGAGGCCACCGGCCGGCCGGTTGAGCCGGCGGTGGAAGTCGTCGGTCAGCAGCTCCCGCACATCCGCCAACCGGTCTGCTTTTCCCCTGGTTCGCGCGTGTCCTCTGTCATGCCCCGAACGCTGGGGACGCAGGCTTCGCCAGGGCATCCGAGAGTCCCCCGTCCCCGTGGTGGACCTGTCACCACCCTGTCCGTCCGGCTGACCGGAGGAAGTATGACGACGTCGTCGACGCCCGTGCCGGACCAGGAGGCGCGCGGGGTGCGGCTGGTGACCGTGCTGCTGTCGCTCACCGTGGTCAGCGGCCTGATCGACGCGGTGAGCTATCTGGGTCTCGGCCGGGTCTTCACGGCCAACATGACCGGCAATGTGGTGGTCCTCGGGTTCGCCGCCGCCGGCGCACCCGGCTTCTCGGTCCCGCACACCGCGACCTCGCTGGTCTGCTTCCTGCTGGGCGCCGTGGCGGGCGGCCGGACGGCGGACCGGTACGGCCGGGGCTCGCGCCGCCGGTGGGCCCGGCTGACCCTGACGGCGGAGGCGCTCCTGGTCGGGGCGTCGGCGGCGGTGGCCTTCGCCTGGCCGGGCGCTGCCGGCACCCGCTACGCCCTCATCGCCCTCACGGCCTTCGCGATGGGCCTGCGCAACGCCACGGTCCGCAAGCTGGGCGTCCCGGACCTGACGACCACGGTCCTGACGATGACCCTGACCGGTCTGGCCTCCGACTCGCGCCTCGGCGACGCCACCGGCCACCGCTCCCCGCGCCGCACGGCCTCGGTGGTCGCGATGTTCGGGGGAGCCGCGGTCGGCGCCTGGCTGGTCCTCCGGCACGACCTCGGCATCCCGCTGCTGATCGCGGCGGTGGCCTCGGGGGTGCTGGCGATGGTGGCCTCGGGCCGGGAGTGATCCGGCGTCGGCCGAGGAGACGGTCCCGCTGGTCGCGGTGCCGGGAGCGGCGGAAGCCTCGGGGGAGGCAGGAACCGGGCATAGGGACGGGGTGTTCCTGCCTCCCTCGGGGTGGGCCGGCGGTGCCGGGAACCGTCGGCCCCGATCGGTGGGTCAGCCCGTGGTGACCTTCAGTTCCTTGACGCCGTTGATCCAGGCCGAGCGCAGCCGGCGGGGGTCGCCGGCCAGACGCAGGGAGGGCATGGCGTCCGCCAGGGCGTTGAAGATCAGGTCGATCTCCAGCACCGCGAGGGACTTGCCGAGGCAGTAGTGCGGGCCTCCGCCACCGAAGCCGAGGTGCGGATTGGGATCGCGGGTGATGTCGAAGGCGTCGGGTGCGGTGAAGACCTCGGGGTCGTGGTTGGCGGAGGCGTAGAAGAGGCCGACCCGGTCGCCCTTCCTGATCCGCGCTCCACCGAGTTCGGTGTCCTGGGTGGCGGTGCGCTGGAAGGAGTTGACCGGGGTCGCCCAGCGGACTATCTCCTCGGCCGTGGTCGCCGGGCGCTCGCGCTTGAAGAGGTCCCACTGCTCGCGGTGGGTGAGGAAGGCGTGCATGCCGTGGGTGATGGCGTTGCGGGTCGTCTCGTTGCCGGCCACCGCCAGCATCAGCACGAAGAAGCCGAACTCGTCGGAGTTCAGGTTGCCCTCGTCCTCCGCCGCCACCAGGGTCGTCACGATGTCGTGGGCCGGACACTGCTTGCGGTCGGCGGCCATGTTCATCGCGTAGGCGAGGATCTCGGTGGCCGACTCGGCGCCGACCTCCTCGGTGATCGCGTACTCGGGGTCGTCGTAGGCGATCATCTTGTTGGACCAGTCGAAGATCTTGGACCGGTCCTCCTGGGGTACGCCGATCAGTTCGGCGATGGCCTGCAGGGGCAGTTCGCAGGCGACCTCGGTGACGAAGTCGAAGGGGCCGGAGCGGGCGCGGGCGGCCGCGACGATCGCCTCGGCGCGGGTGCGCAGGCGGTCCTCCAGGGCCCGGATGGAGCGTGGCGTGAACCCGCGTTGCACGATCTGGCGGACCCTGGTGTGCTCGGGCGGGTCCATGTTCAGCAGGATCAGCCGCTGGGCGTCGATCGCGTCGCGTTCGATGTGCTCGTTGAAGCGGATGATCGCGGTGTTGAGGGTCGAGGAGAAGATCTCCGGGTGCGTGGAGACGTACTTGACGTCCGCGTGCCGGGTCACGGCCCAGTAGCCGTCGTCGGCGAAGCCCGCCAGGCCGCGCGGCTGCGGGATCCAGCGGACCGGCTCGGTGCGGCGCAGCTCGGCGAACTCCGGGAGGGGCACGCGGTGGTGCAGCAGGTCGGGGTCGGTGAAGTCGAACCCGTCGGGCAGCGCGGGGCAGTGCATCGGCGGCTCCCGTCGTCCGTTCTGACGGTCCATCAGGTGTACGGCTGCCGTGAACGTAGTAACGGGTTCTACAAGTCGCAAGACATGCGGCGGCCCCAATTGCGTGTGTAATTCGTGCAGATCGCGACTTCGGAGGCTGCACGACCCTTGCGGCAGTGGACACGATGTCAGCAGACTTCACCCAGAACTAGTACGCGTTCTAGTTCTGCGTGGCGGGCGGGCCGGGACGCCTCCGCGCCGCGCGGGCGACCGAGGAGAGGACGCACCCCCATGGCCGCGGAACCCGTGATCGTCGAAGCCGTACGCACCCCGATCGGCAGGCGCGGCGGCGCGCTCGCCAATCTGCACCCCGCCTATCTGCTGGGCGAGACCTACCGTGAACTCCTCGGCCGCACCGGCATCCCCGCCGACGCGGTCGAGCAGATCGTCGGCGGCACGGTGACCCATGCCGGCGAACAGTCCATGAACCCCGCGCGTACGGCCTGGCTGACCATGGGGCTGCCGTACGAGACGGCGGCGACGACGGTCGACTGCCAGTGCGGCTCCTCTCAGCAGGCCTCGCACATGGTGGCCAACATGGTCGCCGCGGGCGTGATCGACGTCGGGATCAGCTGCGGGGTCGAGGCGATGTCGCGGGTGCCGCTGGGGTCGGGCTCCAAGCACGGGCCCGGCAAGCCCTTCCCGGACGAGTGGAACGTCGACCTGCCCAACCAGTTCGAGGCGGCCGAGCGGATCGCCCGGCACCGCGGCCTGACCCGCGAGAACGTGGACGCCCTGGGCCTGCTGTCGCAGGAGCGGGCGGCGCACGCCTGGGCGGAGGAGCGCTTCAAGCGGGAGACCTTCGCCGTGCAGGTGCCCACCACCGAGGAGGAGCAGCACGCCGGGCAGGGCATGTGGCGGCTGGTCGACAAGGACGAGGGGCTGCGCGACACCTCGATGGAGGCGCTGGCGGGGCTGAAGCCGGTGATGCCGACGGCGGTGCACACAGCGGGCAACTCGTCGCAGATCTCGGACGGGGCCGCGGCCGTCATGTGGGCGTCGAAGCGGATGGCACGGGCCCTGAAGCTTCGGCCGAGGGCCCGGATCGTGGCCCAGGCCCTCGTGGGCGCCGACCCGCACTTCCACCTCGACGGACCGATCGACGCCACCAAGGCCGTGCTGGGCAAGGCCGGGATGTCCCTGAAGGACATCGACCTCGTCGAGATCAACGAGGCCTTCGCGTCAGTGGTGTTGAGCTGGGCCCAGGTCTTCGAACAGGACCTGGAGAAGGTGAACGTCAACGGCGGCGCGATCGCCCTCGGCCACCCGGTGGGCGCGACCGGTGCCCGCCTCATCACCACCGCCCTGCACGAACTGGAGCGCGCGGACAAGGAGTTCGCGCTCATCACGATGTGCGCGGGCGGCGGGCTGGCGACCGGGACGATCATCCAGCGGCTGTAGGACCGGACCGGCCCCCGGTGCTCAGCCGGGGGCCGCGTCCTTCACCGGCTCCCGCGCCCCCTGCGCCGCCACCGCCGCGACCACCCGTGCCCGCGGTCCCTGGAAGAGGTACGACAGGCCGAAGCCCGCGGTCACCACCACCGCGCCGCCGACCGCGTCCAGCACCCAGTGGTTGCCGGTGGCGACGATGGCCGAGACGGTGAAGAGCGGGTGCAGGAGGCCGAGGACCTTCATCCACCGCTTCGGGGCTATGACCGCGATGACGACACCGCACCACAGGGCCCAGCCGAAGTGCAGGGACGGCATCGCCGCGTACTGGTTGGTGAGCGCGGTCAGGGTGCCGTAGTCCGGCTGGGAGAAGTCCTGGACGCCGTGGACGGTGTCGATGACGCCGAGGCCCGGCATCAGCCGCGGCGGGGCCAGCGGGAAGAGCCAGAAGCCGATCAGGGCGAGGAGGGTGGCGAAGCCCAGGGAGGCTCGGGCCCAGCGGTAGTCGACCGGGCGGCGCCGGTACAGGACGCCGAGGACGGTCAGCGGGACGACGAAGTGGAAGGACTCGTAGTAGAAGTCGAAGAAGTGCCGCAGCCAGCCGACCCGCACCACGGCGTGGTTGACCGCGTGCTCGATGTCGATGTGCAGGAGGCGTTCGAGGTCGAGGACGATCCGGCCGTGGTCCTCGGCGGTGGCCCGGCCCTCGGCGTTGCTGCCCCCGGTCGCGGCCAGCCGCACCTGCTGGTAGGCCGCGTACGTCACCCGGATGAGCAGCAGCTCCAGCAGGAGGTTGGGGCGGGTGAGCACCCGGCGCGGGAAGGGCAGGAGCGGGACGCTGCCGAAACGGGCCGGGACGGCGGGCGCGTGCTGCGTGGGTACCGGCGTCCGGTAGGACGGCGAGGTCCTGGACAGGAAGGGCACCGCGGTGGCGGCGGCCAGGGCCGCGAGCAGGACGAGGTTGTCGCGCAGCGGGTACATCGCCGGCGTGTTCGGCAGCATCATCCTGGCCGGCAGCGTGGTCACCAGGACGACCGCGACCGGCCAGACGTAGCGGTCCGAGGCCCGGCTGCCGACCCGGCCGACCACCGCGAGCAGCAGCCACAGCAGCTGGTGCTGCCAGGTGGTCGGGGAGACGGCGACGGCGGCGCAGCCGATGACGGCGACGGCGAGCAGCAGCTGGCCGTCGCGGGCGTATCGGACGGCGCGGGGCAGCGCGAGGGCGGTGACGGCCGCGCCGAGCAGCAGGAAGAGGGCGATCTCCAGGGGGCCGGTCAGGCCCAGGCGGAGCAGCGCGCCGTGCAGGGACTGGTTGGCGAGGGCGTCGGCCTTGCCGCCGAGACCGACGCCGGCCATGTGGTGCACCCAGTAGGTGTAGGAGTCGTGCGGCATCGCGGCCCAGGCGAGCACGGTGCACGCGGCGAAGGAGGAGGCCGTGGTGAGGGCGGCCCGGCGGCGACCGGTGAACCACAGCAGCGGGGCGAACAGCAGGACGGTCGGCTGCAGGGCGGCGGCCAGGCCCATGCACAGGCCGCTCGCGCGTTCCCCGCGCACGGTGAAGCAGCCGAGCAGCACCAGCAGGACCGGGATGACGCTGGTCTGGCCGAGCCACAGGGTGTTGCGGACCGGCAGCGACAGCATGAGCAGGCTGATCGCGACCGGCGCGGCCAGCAGGGAGGTGCGGCGGCTCACCGGCCGGGGCAGCGCCCGGGCGGCGACCAGGCCGAGGGCGACGACCAGCAGCAGGGTGCCGAAGGTCCAGCCCCAGCCGAGGGCCTGCTCGGCGGATCTGGTGAGCGGCTTGAGGACCAGACCGGCGAAGGGGGTGCCGGTGAATCTCGTGGAGTCGTACAGCGAGCCCTTGACGTGCAGGACGCCCTCGGGACCCACCCAGGTCTCCAGGTCGGTGAGGCGTTCGCCGCTCGGGGTGGTCAGGACGACGGCCAGCTGCCGTACCGCGAGGATCGCGGCCACCGCCCACAGCGCGAGCCGGGCGGCCCGCAGGCGGGCTCCGGCCTCGGCCGGTCCGAAGGCATCCGCCGTTCGCCCGCTGTGATCCACATTCGCCACGCCTCGTCGGCCTCCCGCCCCGTTCGGCCCGGGCGCCGTGCGCGCCGGGTTCCCTCTGCGAGCCCTGGAGGCTCGCAGACCCCCCAGGAGGAGGACGCAGAAAACCCCGGTTCACCTGACGTCCGTCCGCCTTTTGTCCGGATGACGATAGTCCGCAGGGGGTGCGGTTGCCTCCCCGGTGCGCGAGAAGGATCACAACGAGGGACCGGAATGCCTGCTCGGAAGTGGGCAGACGTACCTGCGTACGCGCCATTTAGCTGCACTATGCATCTACTTGCGTACAGGACGTAAGGACCCGAAGTCCCCCTATCGTCGCTTTTCGGCCCGCCGTACGTCACCGCCGCCGTCCGGGTCGCGTCCCTGTCCCCGTCGAAAGGTAGGCGAGCCCCGTTTTGGCGACCGTCACAGCCGTCACCACCCCGCCCCTGAAGATCCCCAGGGCCCGCAAGGCCTCCGACGTCACCGTCACCGACCCCGCCCTCGTCAAGCGCGCCGTGAAGGCGGCCGCGCTCGGCAACGCGATGGAGTGGTTCGACTTCGGTGTCTACAGCTACATCGCGGTCACCCTGGGCAAGGTCTTCTTCCCCTCGGGCAACCCGACCGCACAGCTGCTCTCCACGTTCGGCGCCTTCGCCGCGGCCTTCCTGGTCCGCCCGCTCGGCGGCATGGTCTTCGGCCCGCTGGGCGACCGCGTCGGCCGCCAGAAGGTCCTCGCCCTCACCATGATCATGATGGCGGCCGGCACCTTCGCGATCGGCCTGATCCCGTCGTACGGGACGATCGGCGTCGGAGCGCCGCTGCTGCTGCTCGCCGCCCGTCTGGTGCAGGGCTTCTCCACCGGCGGCGAGTACGCGGGTGCCTCGACGTTCATCGCCGAGTACGCGCCGGACAAGAAGCGCGGGTTCCTCGGCAGCTGGCTGGAGTTCGGCACGCTGGCCGGGTACATCGGCGGCGCGGGTCTGGTCACCCTGATGACGGCTCTGCTCTCCTCGGCCGATCTGGTCTCCTGGGGCTGGCGGATCCCGTTCCTGATCGCGGGCCCGATGGGCATCGTCGGCCTGTACCTGCGGATGCGGCTGGAGGAGACCCCGGCGTTCGCGGCCGAGGTCGAGAAGGCGGAGGCCGCCCGGCCGAAGGTGCCGCTGCGCGAGATGGTCGCGGGCCAGTGGAAGGCTCTGCTGCTGTGCATGGGCCTGGTGCTGGTCTTCAACGTCACCGACTACATGCTGCTGTCGTACATGCCGAGCTACCTCACCAGTGAGCTGAAGTACGACGAGACGCACGGCCTGCTGGTCGTGCTCGGTGTGATGGCGCTGATGATGATCGTCCAGCCGTTCGCGGGCGCCCTGACCGACCGCGTCGGCCGCCGTCCGGTGATCGCCGCGGGCTGCGCGGGCTTCCTGTTCCTGTCCGTCCCGGCGGTGCTGCTGATCCGCCAGGGCAGCCTGCCGGCCGTGGCGCTCGGCATGGGTGCGCTGGGTCTGCTGCTGGTCTGCTTCACGGCGGCCATGCCGGCCGCGCTGCCCGCGCTCTTCCCGACCCGGGTCCGCTACGGCTCCCTGTCGATCGGCTTCAACGTGTCGGTGTCCCTGTTCGGCGGTACGACTCCGCTGGTGGTCACGGCGCTGATCGGGGCGACCGGGAACATGATGATGCCCGCGTACTACATGATGGGCGCCGCCGTCATCGGCGGGTTCGCGGTGTGGCGCATGGCGGAGTCGGCGGGGCGGCCGTTGCCGGGTTCCGCCCCGGCAGTGGAGCAGCGGTAGGCACACCGTCGCCGGGTGCGGGTCCGCGCCGGGCCGGTCGCGCGGTTCCCCGCGCCCCCGGGGAGCTGCGGTGCCGTCGGCCTCACGGCGCCGCCGTCGCGCCCGGCCCGCACCGGCGGCGGAACCGTCCGAGCACCCGAACCGTCTGTACCCCCGCCGGCATCGACACGGGGGGCGCGAACGGCCATGCACGGAATCCGCACCGCACGCGCACGCGTGCTCGCGCTCGTACTCAGCCTCCTCGGCATCCAGCTGACCTGGCTGATCGCCCCGGCCTACGCCTGTGGCTGCGGAGCGATGGTCCCTGACCCGGCGACCCGCATAGCCGTCGCCGAGGAGCAGTCCGTCGTGCGCTGGGACGGCCGCCGGGAACAGATCGTGATGCGGCTGACGGTCGACGGCGACGCACGGCACGCCGCCTGGATCATGCCCGTCCCGCACCGGGCCACCGTCCGCCTCGGCGACCGGGCCCTCTTCGACCAACTGGCCGAGGCCGTCCGGCCCGTGCACCGCACGCGGTACCACTTCTGGCCGCGGAACGGCGACTGGCCCTTCGACGGCCGGAACGACTCCGCCGACGCCGCCGCACCGCCCGCCGCCGGCGCCGTCGGCGTGGTCGGCCGGCAGCGGCTCGGCCCCTTCGACGTGGCCCGGCTGACCGCCACCGACCCGGCTGCCCTCGGCGACTGGCTGCACGCCCACGGCTTCTCCCTGCCCGCCCGGCTGAGGACGGCCCTGCAACCGTATGTCGACCGGCACTGGGAGTACGTGGCCGTCCGGCTCTCCCCGGACACGGCCGGCAGCGCACTGCACGGCGCGCTCGACCCGATCCACCTCACCTTCTCCGCGGACCGCCCGGTGTACCCGATGAGGCTGTCCCGCCTGGCCCGCCTCCCGCAGTCCCTCGGCCTGTACGTTCTCGCCACGCACCGCATGCGGACGCGCTCGGCGATCGGCGGACCGGAGCCCAGCGTGGTCTTCGCGGGCCGCCTCCGCACTCACGACGGCTCCCTGGGCCGGCTCGCCGCCGGGACGCCGTACCTGACCGCGCTCACCCAGGGGTTCCCCGAGCCGGCCCGCATCTCCGGCGACCACGAGCTGCTCCGCGCGGCCGCCGACACACCGGTCCAGCAGGTGATCCACGAGGACCGGCTGCGCGAGGTGGCCGGGATCCCCGCCTGGCTGCTGACCGTCGGCGGCGGTCTGCTGCTCGTCGTCACGGCCGTCGCCCTGGCCGCCGTACGACGCTCACGGCGGCCGGTGCAACCCCCGCCGCCCGTTCGGCCACCGCCGCCACTCACCCCGTCCGCGCCCCTCGGCTGAGACCATTCATGTGGAAGTACGGACACTCGGGAAAGGCAGCAGGCGCATGAGCGGGTCGCAGCTCTGGGACGACGTCGACTTCTACTTCAGCAGCCATCTGGCACCGGACGACGAGGCGCTCCGGGCCGCCCTGCGCGACAGCGAGGCCGCCGGGCTGCCGCACATCGGCGTCACCGCAACCCAGGGCAAGTTCCTCCAGCTGCTCGCCGAGATCCAGGGCGCCCGGAACATCCTGGAGATCGGCACGCTCGGCGGTTACAGCACGATCTGGCTGGGCCGGGCGCTGCCCGCCGACGGCAGGCTGATCTCGCTGGAGTACAGCGCCAAGCACGCCGAGGTGGCCGTGCGCAACCTCGCCCGTGCGGGCCTGGACCGGGTCGTGGAGGTGCGGGTCGGTCCGGCGCTGGAGTCGCTGCCCAAGCTCGCCGACGAGAACCCGGCCCCCTTCGACCTGGTCTTCATCGACGCCGACAAGGCCAACAACCCGCACTACGTGGAGTGGGCACTCAGGCTCTGCCGCGCGGGCAGCCTCATCGTCGTGGACAACGTGGTGCGCGGCGGCCGGGTCGCCGACACCGGCAGCGCTGAACCGGACGTCGTCGGCACCCGTGCCGCCATCGAACTGATCGCCACCCACCCGAGGCTCTCCGGCACGGCGGTCCAGACAGTGGGCAGCAAGGGGTACGACGGCTTCGCGCTGGCCCGCGTGCTGGGCTGAGCCTCCCGGCCGGGCTCACACCTCGTGGTAGAAGCCCACGTTGACGCTGCGCGGCGCGGTGCGGTCCGTGACGACGATCTCGCCGGAGCCGCCGCGGGGCAGCTGGACGGCCCCGCCGTAGGCCACGGTCTGCGCGTACTCCCCTACGATCAGCCGCACTTCGGCGGACGGCTCCGCCTGCGAGCCGCGCAGCCAGGACACCTGCCAGCCGCCGTCGGGACCGCACAGGAACTCCAGGTGGACCCGGGAGACGAACAGCCAGTCCTCGGGCGTGACCAGCCGGCACACGGACCCGTCCCGGCCCACCCGCAGCACCGCGCCCGGCTCGCTGGGCGCGTCGGCCATCGTCATGCCGGCCGTGGCACCCTCGTCGGCCCCGGACACGGTGGCCATGGTCAGTTCGAGCACGTGCGTTCCCCCTGCGGAAGCTGCGACGCCGGACGGCGTCCCTTGCGGTGGCCCGGTTGCCGCACCGCCGCCGCATGATAAAACGCCCGGCCGGGTCCCGTCCGGCACAATGGGCTCATGACCGAGCGAAAGCCACCGGGTGTCCCGTTCGAGTCCTGGGTCGACAAGCAGATCCGCGACGCCCAGGGGCGCGGTGAGTTCGACCGGCTGCCGGGCGCGGGCGAGCCGCTGCCCGCCGACCTCGACTCCACGTACGACGAACTGTGGTGGGTCAAGCGGAAGATGGCCCGCGAGGGGCTGGCGGTGCTGCCTCCCGCGCTGGCCCTGCGCAAGGAGGCCGAGGACGCGCTGGCGGCGGCCTACGCGGCGCCCTCGGAGCGGATCGTCCGGAAGATCATCACCGACGTCAACGTGAAGATTCGCGACATGATGTTCAAGCCGCCGCCCGGCCCGCACCTGGGCAAGAAGCCGTACGACGTCGAGGAGGTCGTACGGGAGTGGCGCAGGCTGCGGGCGGCGGCCCAGGACTCACGGGTCCCGGGCACGTAGTTCTAGACGTGCAGCAGCCGTCCGGCCAGCTCCCGGTAGTCCCGCAGGGCGAGCCTCAGCTGCTCGGTGTCGGTCTCGCGGCCCGGTGCGCCGCCCTCGGTGTCCTGCCAGGACTTGCGCAGGGTGCGACGGCGGCGGGTCACGGCCTCGCTGATCCGCGCGGCGATCTCCTCCAGCTCACGGTCGGCCTCCTCGACCGCGGCCCGCGGCTCGTCCACGAACCCGGCGGACGTCTTCCGCAGCAGCGCCTCCCACCGCTCCGACTCCTCGTGCGGCAGCAGCGGGGCCCGGCTGCCGGTGCCCTCCGCGGCCTGCCCCGCCCCGCGGGGCGCGGCCGGCCAGGAGTCCGCACCCCGGCCCTCCGTCGTGGCCGCCTCGCGTCCGGTCAGCTCGCCCGGGGACGGCGCCCCGAGCCCGTCGTCGGGCATCCAGCCGCCCGCCGCGACGTCCTCCCGTCCGGACCCGGCGGTCCCCGGGGCCCCTTCGCCGCGGGCGTCCGCGGCGGACCACTCGCCGCCCTGCGTCCGGGCGGGCCGCTCACTCCGTGCGTCCGCCGCCGTGCCGTCCGGGGCGGGCGGCGCGGCCGGAGTGCGGTCGTCCGCCGTCAGGCCCTCCCGGCCGGGTCCGGCGGTACCGGGGACCCGGCCCGTCCGGTCGTCCGGCCGGCGCATGCCGCCCGGGTCGGCTCCCGGCTCCGGCTCACCGGGGAGCCGTTCGCCGGGCCGCCGCTCGTCCTCCGGCCCGCGTGCGGCGCCGGAGACGTCGCCCCCGGCCGGGTACCTCTCCGGGCCCGGCCCGGTCTCCCTGTCCTGGGCCATGGCTCAACTCTCCTTCGGGTGGCTCTTGGTGAAGTGCCACGGGGCGTGGGAACGGGCCGGGGCGCCGTCGGAGCCGCTGCCGCTGCCGCCGCCGACCGTGGCGTCGGCGCGGTGCCGGCCGGTCGTCCTGCCGCTGTCGACCAGGTCGTCGAAGAGGGCGCGGGCCTCGACCAGGGCCGTGCGCAGCTCCTCGGTGCCGGCGCCGGCCTCGCTCGCCCCGCTGCTCGCCCCGGTCCGGGTCACCCGGTGCACCTGCCGGTAGCCCTCGATGTGGTCGGCGTGGTGCACGGACAGCGCGGCGAGCTGCTCCTCGTAGCGTCCGCCGTCCGGGTAGCCGCGGGCTCCGGCGAGTTCCGCGAGCAGCTGGTCGGCCTCGGCCACCGCCTCCTGCGGCGCGTCCACGAAGCGCTCCTGTACGGCCGTCCAGCGGACCGTGTACCGCTCCCGCTCGGCGGGCTGCAACGGGCGTTCGCGCAGGGCGCCGTGGCGTTCGACCCGCTCGGTCAGTTCGCGTTCGGCGGCCTTGGTGTCACCGTCGTGCCGTGCCACGGTCCGCTCGTACTCGGGCCCGAAGCGCCGCCTCAAGTTGGGCCCGCCGTGCCGGCCGCGGGCGCGCAGGATCAGGGTGGCCGCGACGAGGACCACGGCCGCCACGATCACGATCAAAGCGATGATCATGCCTGTGGACATGGTTGCCTTCCGGATCGGACCGGCCCCGCTGGCCGGTTCTCCTATCGGGTGACCCGGAAGTCGGCCCACAAACGGTCGCTAGTCGGCGAAGCGGCGCAGGCCGGTCACCGACCACACGGCCGCGATACGCCCGTCCACCGCCTCCAGCAGGTCGATGCCGCTCATCTGGACGCCGTCCGGACGTGTCACGTACCAGCAGGAGGCGATCCGGCCCCGTGCGGTGTCCACCGTCGGGGTCCCCTCGACGGCGTACCGCAGCCCGGGCTTCTCGGTGCGGAAGGCCGAGACGTAGGCGACGAGGCCCGCCGGACCGTGGATCTCGTCGGTGGCCGCCTTCTCGGGGGCGTTGCCGAAGCGGATGCGGAAGTCGGGCGCGAGGAAGGCCTCCGGCCGGCCGAGGTCGCCGTTCCACAGGGCGGTCCAGCGGTCGAAGAGGGCGATTCCGGTGGCGGTCGTCAGGGATGCCGATGTCATGGCGGGTGGTCTCCAGCGTGATCGTCGTTGCTCGGAACGGGCACCAGACTCCGCCCCTCCCGCGACACCCCCCTGTCGGTGATTGCCGTCACATTCCCAGTTCGCCGAGGGGCACCAGGTCGGAGCCGAGGGTGTCGAGGGCCGCCAGGTCGACCCGGCGGTCCGGGATCCGCTCGTCGAGGGCCCTGACCGTGCGGACGCGGTCGAGGCGGAAACCGCGCGGGGCTTCCCGCAGCCGGCACCAGGCGGCCAGGTACCAGTGCTCCTCGCCGCCCAGGAAGCCGAGCGGTTCGACGTCCCGGGCGGTGACGGCACCTGCCGCGTCGGCGTACTCCAGGCGCAGCACCCGTCGTGCCGGCAGCGCCTCCCGCAACGCGGCGGGCACGATCGGCTCGGCGCTCCGCGCGGACCCGGCGGCCGGTACGAGCAGCTGCACGCGCCCGGCCAGTTCCGCCGCCGCCCGCCGCTCCCGTCCCGGCATGACCGCCAGCACCTTGTGCAGCGCGCTGCGCGCGTCGGCCGCGAACGGTGTTCCGGTGAGGGCGTGCAGCCCGACCGCCAGGGCGGTCGCCTCGGCCGGGGTGATGGTCAGCGGCGGCAGGGTGCGCTCCCGGTCCAGGACGTACCCACCGGTGCGGCCCGGCTCGGCGTGGATCGGCACCCCGGACTGCTGCAGGGCCAGCAGATCCCGCTCGACGGTGCGGACGCTGACCTCGAAGCGCCGGGCGAGCGCGCGGGCGCTGCGCGGCTGGGGAGCGGCGGCGCGCAGCTCCTCGACCAGGGCGTAGAGACGGTCGGTTCGGTTCACGGGGAACAGTCTCCGGAAGTCCGTCCGCCCGGCCGCGCGGGACCCGGCCCGTCGGCTCCCCGGAGGCCGCGCATATTCGCTTGCGGACGGTCCGCCGTACCGCCCGACAATGGCCGCCATGACGTGGACGATCGCTCCGGAGCCGTACGACTCACCGGCCGCCGTCGCGCTGTGGCGGGCGTACTACACGGAGGTCAGCGACCGCTGGTACCTGCTGTACGAGGGGCACCACACCGACCCGGACGAGCTGGAGCGCGGGATCGCGGCCAGGTCGGGTGCCGAACTCACGCCGCCCACCGGCCGGTTGCTGATCGGCCGGTACGACGGTGAGCCGGCCGGTTCTGCGGGCGTACGGCTGCTCGACCCGGACACGGCCGAACTGACCCGGGTGTTCGTGTCCGAGGGGATGCGCGGCCGGGGCGGGGCCGCGCTCCTGGTCGCCGCCGCGGAGGAGGCCGCCCGCGCCCTGGGCGCCCGGCACCTGATCCTCGACACCCGCGACGATCTGGTGGAGGCCCGCGCCCTGTACGCCCGCCTCGGCTACACGGAGACCGGACCGCACAACGACGACCCGTACGCAGAGCACTGGTTCCGCAAGGGCCTGCCGGCCGCCGAGGCCGTCACGCCTCCTTCATGACCTTCGTGCCGCCCGGCCGCTCACGCTCCAAGCCGCACAGCTCGCCGGTGAGTTCCTTCACGAGCTGGGTCAGGTCGGTGGACCGGTCCGGCTGCCACCAGTCGCCGAGCAGCTCGGCGAGGGACTCCTCGCGGGCCTTGGCCAGCCGTTCGGCGACCTCCCGGCCGGCCGGGGTCAGCGTCAGGTCCAGGCCCCGGCGTTCGACCAGGCGCCGCTCCTCGATCTGGCGTTCGGCGGAGAGGATGATCCGCATCGGGACGTCGGTGCGCTCGGCGAGCACCCCCGGCTCCACCGAGCCGTACCTGCGGATGCGCAGCAGCAGCCAGCCGGCGGCGGGCAGCAGGTCGTAGCCGGCCCGCTCGATGATCTTCCGGTAGACCTCCCGGCGGCCCTCGCGGGTGCCGAGCACGGACAGCGAACGGCAGACCTCGTCGTAGGAGGAGCGTTCGACGGGGTTGGGCGGGATCGTCTCGGAGACGTCCGGCGCGGTGACCGAGCCGCGCAGCCGGTCCTCCTTCAGGAACCATGCCAGCACGAAGCCGAGGGCGGCGACCGGCGCGGCGTACAGGAACACGTCGGTGATGGCGGACGCGAAGGCGTGCAGCGCCGCCGGGCGCAGCGAGGGCGGCAGGGCGGCGATGCCGCGCGGGTCGGCCTTCAGCGCGTCGGCCGTGGCGCCGGGCGGCAGACGCACCCCGCGGAAGGCGTCGGTGAGCTTGTCGCCGAGTTGGCTCGCGAAGACGGTGCCGAAGATGGCGACGCCGAAGGACGCGCCGATGGAGCGGAAGAAGGTCGCGCCGGAGGTGGCGACGCCCAGGTCCTCGTAGGACACCGCGTTCTGCACGATGAGCACGAGGACCTGCATGACCAGGCCGAGGCCCAGGCCGAAGACGAAGAAGTAGACGCTCATCTCGGCGGTGGGGCTGTGCTCGTCCAGCCGGTGGAGCAGGAGCAGGCCGACGGCGGTGACGGCGGTGCCCACGACCGGGAAGACCTTCCAGCGGCCGGTGCGGCTGACGATCTGCCCGGAGACGGTCGAGGACAGCAGCAGGCCGATCACCATCGGCAGCATGTAGAGGCCGGACACGGTCGGGGAGACGCCGTGCACGACCTGGAGGAAGGTCGGCAGATAGGTCATCGCGCCGAACATGGCGAAGCCGACGATGAAGCTGATGACGGCGGCGAGGGTGAAGGTGCGGATACGGAACAGCTTGAGCGGCAGCACGGGTTCGGCGGCCCGGTGCTCGACGGCGACGAACGCGACGGCGAGGACGACGCCCAGCACGGCGAGCCCGATGATCTGCGGCGAACCCCAGGCCCACGTGGTGCCGCCGAGCGAGGCGACCAGCACCAGGCAGGTGGCGACCGCGGCGATCAGGAAGGTGCCGAGGTAGTCGATGACGTGGTGGGCGGCCCGGCGCGGGATGTGCAGGGCGGTGGCGATCACGGCGAGCGCGACGACGCCGACGGGCAGGTTGACGTAGAACACCCAGCGCCAGCTCAGGTGCTCGGTGAACAGCCCGCCGAGCAGCGGCCCGAGCACACTGGTCGCGCCGAACACGGCACCGAACAGACCCTGGTAGCGGCCGCGTTCGCGGGGCGGCACGATGTCGCCGACGATCGCCATCGACAGCACCATCAGCCCGCCGCCGCCCAGGCCCTGCAGTGCCCGGAAGCCGATCAGCTGCGGCATGTTCTGCGCCATGCCGCACAGCGCGGATCCGATGAGGAAGATGACGATCGCGGTCTGGAACAGCCTCTTGCGCCCGTACTGGTCGCCGAGTTTGCCCCACAGCGGGGTCGCGGCGGTCGAGGCCAGCAGATAGGCGGTGACCACCCAGGACAGATGCTCCAGACCGCCGAGGTCGCTGACGATGGTGGGCAGCGCGGTCGACACGATGGTCTGGTCGAGCGCGGCGAGCAGCAGCCCGAGCAGCAGGGCGCCGATGGAGACGAGCACATTGCCGGAGACCTGCTCGGCGGCCCGTGCGTCCTTCGCCGCGCCGTGCGTGTCCAGGGCCATGGAGACCTCCCGGTGCTCGGATGCACACATACCATCGTGGGCGGTGTGGCCGTTTATGGCCTGTTGAGTTCCCTGTGTGACCGGTTTCCTGCGTGTTCCTGCTCGGCGGTTGTGGAGGACGTCTGCATAAACTCGGGATTTCCCGAGGGGAGGGGACGAACGCGTGAGGGAACCGACGGGCCACACCTGCCCGGAGTGCGGGGCGCCGAGGGGGTCGGACAACACCCCGTCCTGCGACTGCACGCGGCGCGCCTCCGAGGCCCTGCGCGAGGCACGTACGGCCGAGGCGGCCGCGGCGGAGGACTTCGATCCGCTGCGGATACGGCCATACGTCGATGTCGCGGGGGTCGCGGCGGTCACGGAGGTCGCGGGGGCCGCGGGGGCCGCCGACGCTTCCGACGGTGACGCGGGCACCCGTCCGGTACCGGCCGCCGAGCCCACCCTGCCGCTACGCCCGGTGGCCGAGCCGAGCGGCACCGATCTGCGGCTCTTCGAGCAGGAGCCGCCGCTCGAGCCCGACGCGGAGTCGGACAGGGGTCCGGCAGCAGAACCCCGGCGCCGCTCCCGCCGCACGGTCCTGCTGTCCGTCGCGGGTGCGGGGGTCGCGGTCGTGGCGGCGGCCGGCTTCGCGAGCGGGTTGTTCGACTACCGGACGCCGGCACGGGACCGGGCGGCCCAGGAGGTGCGGGAGAGCGTCCCGGAGGCGACCACGCCGGGCACCTCGTCGGCGCCCGCGCCGCCCGCCCCGGCCCGCTCGGCCCCGCCGCCCCTCTCCCCGTCGGCCGACCCGAGCCCGTCACCCAGCACCTCGCCCCCCTCCCCCACCCCCACGGCGTCCACGTCGGTGTCCCGCCCGCCCTCGCCGACCCCCTCGACGACACACATCGGCTCCCCGAACACGGCGCCCACCGCACCACCCGTCCTCCGGCGCGGCGACAAGGGCCCGGAGGTCACCGAACTCCAGCTCCGGCTGAAGCAGTTGAACCTGTACGGCGCCCAGGTGTCCGACGTCTTCACCCGCTCGGTCGAGGACGCGGTGAGCACCTACCAGTGGGCCCGCGGAATCCAGGACGACCCCCTGGGCGTCTACGGCCCGGCCACCCGAAAAAGCCTGGAATCGGAGACGACGGAGCCATGAATCCGTCCTGCACCCGACGACGAGGCGCGCAGGCCGCGGCTCTCAGCCCGTCCGGCGTTCGAGGACGGGGCCGATCGGGGGCCCAGGGGGCGGAGCCCCTTGGCGGGGTCGAGGGGGCGGAACCCCTGGGGGCGGGAAGGGCAGGGGCGGCGGGGGCGAGACCCGAGACCCCTTACGACACCAGCCCCGCCCCGCCCGAGCGGCCACTCACCCCACACGCAGCCGAAGCTCCCCGCCCCCCGCGGCCTCGACCCGCACCTGCGCAAGGTCCCGCACCACGACATCCGGCCCATGGGAGCCGGCCCGCGGCCCCACCCCCACGACCCTCATGCCTCATGCCGGCGGCCCGCCCGGCCGCGACACCCGCCCCGGAGTCCTCGAAGACGACACAGTCCGCCGGGTCCACGCCCAGCTCGGCGGCGCCCTTCAGAAACCCCTCCGGATCGGGCTTGCTCGCACCGACCGACTCCGCGGTGATCCGCACCTCGGGCAGCGCCAGCCCGGCGGCAGCCATCCGCGCCGTGGACAGGGCGACGTCCGCGGAGGTCACCAGCGCGTGCGGCACCCCCCGCAGGGACGCGAGGAAGGCTCCGGCACCGGGAACCTCGACCACGCCGTCCATGTCGGCCGTCTCCTCCGCGAGCATGCGGGCGTTGTCGGCGAGGTTCTGCTCCATGGGCCGGTCGGGCAGCAGCACCGCCATCGAGGCATGACCCTGCCTGCCGTGCACGACCTTCATCACCTCGTCGCCCTCCAGCCCGTGCCGCTCGGCCCAGCGCCGCCAGATGCGCTCGACCACGGCGTCCGAGTTGACGAGGGTGCCGTCCATGTCGAGCAGGAGGGCGCGGGCGGTGAGGACGGTGGCCGGCATCGGCAGCTCCAAAGGGGAGGAACAGGACAAGGCGGCCCCGCCCGCCGGTCAGGGAAAACGGGCGGAGGCCACTTTGTTCCTCCACGGTACAAAACATCGCGCGGTTTCCGCCACCGGGACCACCGAGGGTTCACCCACCGTTCAGCTCAGCCCGCGATGGCCTCGTACAGGCTCCACACCCCGAGTCCCAGCATCAGCAGCGCCGCGATCTGCGTGATCAGCCGCAGCGGCACCCGCTTCATCAGGGCCTTTCCACCGACGATGCCGAGCCCGGCCACCGCCCACAGGCCGAGGACCGCGCCGAGTCCGACGGAGATCGGGTCGTCGTAGCGCGCGGCGAGGTTGGCGGTCATGATCTGGGTGAGGTCACCGAACTCGGCGACCAGGATGAGCATGAAGCCCGTACCCGCGACCTTCCAGAAGGACTGGTCGGCGGGCTTGTGGATCTCCTCCTCGTCGTCGTCCCTCTTCAGCAGGAGCATCGCCGCGCCACCGAGGAAGAGGACGCCGGTCAGCGCGTGCACGATCTGCTGGGGCAGCAGGGTGAGCACGCTGCCCGCCGCGACGGCGAGCACGACGTGCAGCAGGAAGGCGGCGGCGACGCCCGCGAAGACGTACGAGGCTCGGTAGCGGGTGCCGAGGACGAGGCCGGCGAGCGCGGTCTTGTCCGGCAGTTCGGCGAGGAAGACGACGCCGAAGACGAGCGCCGTCACGGTGATGCTGATCAAGATTCCTCAATCGGTCGGGGCTGCCCCACCGAGAGTGCTGAACCTCACATGAGACACCTCGGCACGGCAGCACACGCGGCGCCCGTGCCGTGGGGCACGAGCGTGTGCACTGCTTGCCGAAGGTCTCGCTGGGCGGCCCGTACGGGATCCGCCTCCGGGCGCCGGCTCAGGCTGGCTGAGCAGTATGTCGACGGTCCGGCGAAGAGCTACTCCCCTTCTGCGCACCCCATGGTACGGGACGCGAAAGTTGCGCGATGAGTCTTGTCGTGTCATGCACACGTCACTAGCTTCTTACCGAGCGCTCACCCACCGGCAATACGGCACCGCGAGCATTCCCTCGCTCGCGCCCAACACCCCCACCCCACCAGGGAGTTCGCATGCCGAAGTTCTACGCGCGTCGACGGCTGAGCATACTCTCGGCCCTCACGGGCCTGATAGCCTCCGTCGCCCTGTTCAACTCCCCGAGCGCCTCCGCCGCCCTCCCCACGCCGGTCAGCGGCGCCACCGCCCGCAGCTACCTCTCCCAGCTCACCGTGGCCACCGAGAACCGCACCGGCTACAGCCGCGACCTGTTCCCGACCTGGATCACCATCAGCGGCACCTGCAACACCCGCGAGTACATCCTCAAGCGCGACGGCACGAACGTCGTCACCGACTCCGCCTGCGTGGCCCAGAGCGGCAGCTGGTACTCGCCCTACGACGGCGCCACCTGGACCGCCGCCTCCGACGTCGACATCGACCACCTCGTCCCGCTCGCCGAGGCCTGGGACTCGGGCGCGAGCAAGTGGACCACGTCCCAGCGCCAGGCGTTCGCCAACGACGTCACCCGCCCCCAGCTCCTCGCCGTCACCGACAACGTCAACCAGGCCAAGGGCGACCAGGACCCGGCCACCTGGATGCCGTCGCGCACGGCGTACCGCTGCACCTACGTGCGGGCCTGGGTCCAGGTGAAGTACTACTACGGCCTCTCGGTCGACTCCGCCGAGAAGACCGCGCTGACGAACTACCTGGCAAGCTGCTGATCACGGAGACACAGCCGCCCCCCTCGACCGCCGCGCGCGACCGAGGGGGGCGGCCCCGTGTCCGACGGCTACGCCGCGCGCCGCCGCATCAGGAACCCGGCCATGGCTCCCGCCCCGGACAGCGCCACCACCGACACCCCCGTGGCAAGCCAGGTGGCGCCCAGCCACCGGGCGCCGAAGTAGCCGAGGGAGACGCTGTAGGCGGCCCAGGACAGGCCGGCCAGCGCCGACCAGGGGAGGAACTCGCGGACGCGGCGATGCGCGGCGCCCGCGCAGAACGAGACGACCGAACGGCCGGCGGGAGCGAAACGGGCCAGCACGACCAGGGCGCCACCGCCCCGGGACAAGGCCTCGCCGAGACGTTCCTGCGCGGCGGTCAGGCGGCGGGAGCGGGCTATCGCGCGGTCCAGGCGCTCACCGCCCCGCCAGGCCAGCCGGTAGGCCACCAGATCACCGAGGACCGAGGCTGTCGCGGCGGAGAGGGTCAGGACGAGGATGTCCGGCACGTCGTGCGGGACCTGCCCCGCCGCCGCGCCCGAACCCGCCGCCGCTGCCGTGGCCGCCGTGATGACGAGCACTCCGCTCGGCAGCACCGGCACGAACACGTCGAGGAGCACCGACAGGCCCACCATGGCGTAGATCCATGGACCGGCGGCCAGTGACCCCAGGCTCTCCCACACTCCGACTCCCCCGTTACTCCCCCGATGACAGCCATACAGCGTACGCCGAGGGTGTGACAGAGGGTTCGCGGGGGGCACATGTGATCGAAACGGGGTTTTCACTTCCGTGCCGGCACAACGGCGACGGCACCCCTCCGTACAACAGGGGGAAGGGTGCCGTCGAGAGCGGGGGCGGTCAGGCCGTCATCCCCGAGGCGGGTCGGGCCGTCTTCCGCGGGGCGGTCAGGCCGTGATCGGGGTCTGCTCCGGGGCCGGCTGCCGCGTCGCCGCCGTACGGCGCGTGACGAGGCGGTCGAGACCGAAGGCGCCGGAGCCGGTGAAGACCAGCAGGAGGAACGACCAGCAGAACAGGACCGAGAGTTCGCCGCCGTTCTGGATGGGCCACAGGGCGGCCTGCTGGTGGACGTCGAAGTACGCGTACGCCATCGAGCCCGAGGCGATCAGCGCGGCACCGCGGGTGCCGAGGCCGAGCAGGACGAGGCCGCCGGCGACCAGCTGGATCACGGCCGCGTACCAGCCGGGCCAGGTGCCGGACGGGATCGTGCCGCCGGTGCCCATGGCGCCGCCGAGGACGCCGAACAGCGAGGCGGCGCCGTGCACGGCGAACAGCAGGCCTACGACGATGCGGAAGAGCCCGAGCGCGTACGGCTGAGCGGAGTTGAGGCGCGTGGACATGGCGGTTCTCCTCTTCGGTGTCGGCCGGGCAGCGCGTCCGGCGCAGCCGGAGGGAACGCGCGGGGCCGGTCGTGGGGGACGGCGGTACCGAACGAGGGACCCAGGTTAGGTGAACCTAATCGATGCTTGCAAGTTCAACATTTGGCCATGGTTCCACCTCCGCTCACGATTCCGCATCGCCCTCAGCCGCACGTGGGACGGCCCACGCGACCGCACCGACACCCGAAAGCGCGACCGAATCCACATCTGGACAGGGCACTTGCAGCGGCCACCCGGTGGCTGCCCCATCGGCGCACCGAACGCCGACCTCCGTGCACACAAGGTCATTTGACGGCCTATCAGACCGACTTCACAGGCCCGAAGAACGGGCTCTACCCCGCCTCCCGCACGGACTGCCCCCGCACCTCCAGCCCGCCGAGCAGCTCCGCCGTGGCCTCCGCCACGGCCTCCACGGCCCGGTCGAACACCTCGCGGTTGTGGGCGGCGGGCGCCCGGAACCCCGAGACCTTCCGCACGTACTGCAGCGCGGCGGCACGGATGTCGTCGTCGGTGGCCTCACCGGGCAGCACGGGCGGACGCAACGTCTTGATACTCCGGCACATGCCCCCAGTCTCACGCACACCTCGCCCCGCTGCGAGGATCACTCCGAAGGCGGCCACCGAACCCCGGGGCCGACCGACGAGAGGAACACCCTCATGACGAAGCACACCGTGGCCGTCCTCGGCCCCGGCGGCACCGGCGGCCTTCTCGCCGCCCTCCTGTCCCGCTCCGGCCACCGCGTCATCTGCCTGGCCCGGCAGGCCACGGCCGACACCCTGCGCGGGACCGGAATCCAGGTCCGCAGCCGCCAGTTCGGGGACTTCACCGCACCCGTGGAAGCGGACACCGAGCTGCGCGAACCGGTGGACGCGTGCCTGGTCACCGTCAAGCACACCACCCTGGACACCGCCCTCACCCGCGTGCCGCCGGCCGCCCTCGGCGACGCCCTCGTCGTACCGCTCCTGAACGGCGTCGAGCACCCCGCGACCCTGCGCGCCCGCTACGGCCCCGACCGCGTGGCCCCCGGCGTGATCCGGGTGGAATCGACCCGCCTGGCCCCGGGCGTGATCGAACACGGCAGCCCGTTCACGGAGATCGACCTGGCGGGGGACGGCGTGCCCCGCTCCCGCCTCGACTCCCTCGCCGCCGTGCTCACCGCCGCCGGCGCGGCCACGCGCGTACTGGAGGACGAGACCGCGGCCCTGTGGGCGAAGATGGCCTTCCTCGCCCCCTTCGCTCTGCTCACCACCCGCTACGGCCTCCCCCTCGGCGAAGCCCGCACCCGCCACCGCGAGGAGCTGGAGTCCCTGGTCGCCGAGACCACCGCGGTGAGCCGCGCCTGCGGCGCCCCCGCCGACCCGGCCCAGGCCCTGTCCCGGTACGACGCCTTCCCGCCCGCCGCCAAGTCCTCCATGCAGCGCGACGCCGAGGCGGGGCGTCCACTCGAACTCGACGCCATCGGCGGAGCGTTGCTCCGCGCGGCGGACCGGCACGGCGTACCGGTGCCGGTGACGACCCGCCTGGTGACGGAGCTCCGGGCAGTCGGCCACTGAGGCCTTTTGTCGGCTTCGACGGGCGTTACCCGTTCGCGTGAACCTCACAACCGAACTCGCCACTCAAAATCGAACAGGCGTAGCATTGCCGCGTGGCTGAGACCTACGAATTCCCCAGTGACCTCCTAGCCGGTCAGGAGGAGCTGCATCAGGTCCGGGCCGAGCTGTCGGCCCTGCTCAGGCGGCTGCCCTGGTCGGTCGAGCCGCTGGACGGCTTCAGTGACGACAGCGGCTGGCGGAAGGTGGAGCGGCCCGCGTCCCCCGGCTGGACGGCCGACGAGCAGGCCGAGGTGGAGAAGCTCCGCCGCCGGGAGCACGAACTGGCGGTGTTCGTCAGCGGCCACCGCTTCTGGGCCGAGGTCGTGGCGGCGGAACGCGTCGAGGCCCGCACGAAGCTGAAGCACGCCCACGAGGACCACGAGGACCACGAGGAAGCAGAGTGACGAAAAGCCCCCGGCCACACTCGGCCGGGGGCTTCTCCCGTGTGGGCGCGGACGGTTTCGAACCGCCGACATCCTGCTTGTAAGGCAGGCGCTCTACCCCTGAGCTACGCACCCGTCTCCCGGGCACCACACCCAGGACGAGTCGACAGCCTACATTGCCGGTGGCAGTGCACCGCAAACCCGATCACAGGAGCCCCGCACCGTGTCCGTCCGCTTCTCGCGCGGGAAGGTCACGGTCCGTACGGCGAACTGACCGGCCCGTGTGTTCGTCTTCAACGGGTGGGAGAATGACAGCACCCACGGCGGTTCACAGCACGGGAGAGGGATGTGACGGCGACACCGGGCACGCCATCGACGCGGTCGTACCCGCCGTCGACCGTAGGGGCCCGGGGCGGGTCCACGGCACTGCGCGACACCGTGACCCTGCTGACTCTGCCGGTACTGGCCGTGCTCGCGCTGCCCGCCGCGTTCGCCGGTGGCGGCACCCGGCGGTGGTTCGGTGGGCGGGCGGAGGGCCAGCGGGCCGAGGCGCAGGCCGCGAAGGACGCCGCGGCGGCCGCGTTCTACGAACTCGACACCGCCCAGCGGGATCTGCGGATCTCGGTGGAGACCATCACGGCCGTCGACGACTCCCCCGCCGCGCGGCGGGTGGTGAGCGACTTCGAGGCGCTGGGCGCGCGGATCGACGAGGTCAGTCAGCGGTACATCCAGGCCGTGGACGCCCATGACCTGGACCGGGACGATCTGGAGGCCGCTGCGGCGGCCCGGGCGCGCACCGAACTGACGGCGGCCAAGGACGAGCTGGTCCGGGTCAAGCAGGAGCTGGACCGTTTCGGCAGCTCGCTGGAGCCGCTGCTGGGCAAGGCCGAGACGCAGCTCGCCCGGCTGGCCCCGGCGGTGGAGCGGGCCCGGCAGGCGTTGCTGGGCGCGAGCAACGCGCTGGACGCCGTACGTCAGAAGGGTCTCGCGGCCGATGATCTCGCGGCCCGGCTCGCGGCGCTCTCGCCGGAGCTGACGAGGCTGAACCAGGGTGCCGGTCAGCACGGGGTGGCGCAGACGCTGGAGCGGGCCGAGCGGGTGCAGCGGGAGGCCTTGGCGATCCGGGCGGAGGCGGAGCGGCTGCCGGAGAAGGCGGCCGAGATCGATCACCGGCTGGTGAGTCTGCGGACGAGGGCCCAGGCGCTGACCACCCGGGCGGGGCAGGTCGACCCGGTGCTGAGCGAGCTGCGGCGGAGGTTCGCGGCCGCGTGCTGGCAGGATCTGCAGCAGGTGCCCGCGCAGGCGGCGCAGAACGTGCGGCAGGCCGAGCTGAAGCTGCGCGAGGCGCAGGCGGCCCGGGACGCCCAGCGCTGGCCGGACGCCACCTCGTTGCTGTCGACCGTGCGGGCGCTGCTGAACACGACGGACGAGGCGGTGTCGGCGGCCGGTGACCGGCTCACGCGGCTGAACGCGGTGCAGAAGGATCCGCAGCAGGAGGTCGAGCGGACCCGGTTCGCGATCCGGGACGCCCAGCGGCTGGCGATGACCGGCCGTACGACTCCGGATCCGCGGCACGCGCGGCCGCTGGACGACGCGGTGGGGCGGCTGGAGCGGGCGATCGGCACGCTGGAGGGCCGGCACCCGGACTACTGGCATTTCCTGACCGAGACGGACGCCGTGCGGCAGACGGTGGCCCGGGTGGTGGCGCAGATCCGGGAGGAGCGCGGGGGCGGCCACTGAGCTGCGCGTGTTGCCGGGTGGGGCGGGGCGGGCGGATATTGAATGGAACGGATGGCCTCCGCTAGGCGCCCCAGGGAGGCGGACATGGCCACACACGCAGTGCACACGGAGAAGGCCGGGGATCGGCGGCGGATGCGGCTGGACGACCACCTGCCCGTCGACCACCGGCTGAACCGGGTCTACCGGATCGGTGCGGGCCTGATCGGCGCTTTCCTTGTCGCCTTCGGCATCCTCGGCCTGATCGACCACATCGGCTTCTTCGACACCGGCGGGAACTCGGTCGCCGGGCTGAACACCAACGGCACGCTCAGTGTGCTGTCGATCTGCATCGGCGCGTTGCTGCTGGTCGGCATGGCGGTCGGCGGGAACTTCGCGTCCACGCTGAACATGGTGCTGGGTGTGCTGTTCCTGCTGAACGGCTTCCTGTTCCTCGGTCTGCTGGACACCCCCAACAACTTCCTCGCGTTCAGGATCCAGAACGTGCTGTTCAGTTTCGTCGTGGGCGTGCTGCTGATGACCTTCGGCATGTACGGCCGGGTCGGTTCGGCCCTGCCGCACGACAATCCGTACTGGCGGGCACGGCACCCGGACGCGGTCGGGCAGGAGCAGCTCGGGCGGGAGGCCGGGATGCCGCCGGCCGACCGGGCGCTGCGGAGTACGCGGGAAGCGCACCGGCCGGACACGGAGTGAGCCCGGCCGGTGGGGTCGCCGGTTAATCTGTGGGTATGCCTCGCTACGAGTACCGCTGCCGTACCTGCGGCGACACCTTCGAACTGAGCCGTCCGATGGCGGAGTCCGCCGCCCCGGCGGCCTGCCCCGCGGGCCACGACGACACGGTCAAGCTGCTGTCGACGGTGGCCGTGGGCGGCACGTCGGCCGCGCCGGCCCCCGCGCCCCGGGCGGGCGGGGGCGGGGGCGGCTGTTGCGGTGGTGGCTGCTGCGGCTGACCTCGGTCCTGCGGGTCAGGGCTGCTGCCGTGCGGCCCGCAGGAACTCGCGTACGATCCGCTCCCCGGCCAGTACTCCGCGTTCAGGGAGCGCGGTGATCGCCGGGGCGCTCCAGTCGCTGTCGGCCAGTTCGCCGTGGCCCGGGCGCCAGCCCTGGTCGGCGGCCAGCAGCAGGTCGGCGTCGAGCAGGGAGTCGCCGGCGGCCAGGGTGAGGTGGGCGCCGGTGCGCCGGGCGACCTCGTGTACGGCGGCGCTCTTGGTGAGCGGCTTGGGGACGGCGTAGATCTTGCGGCCCTGGAGGGAGACGGTCCACCCTCGGTTCTCCGCCCATACGGCCAGTTCCTTCACCCAGTCCTCCGGCAGCAGCTCGCGTTCGACGACGAGGTAGGCGAAGAGGTCCTCGGCGACCCGGTGCTTGCGCACCCAGACGGGGTCTGCGGTCCGGGTCAGGTGCTCGGTGATCTCTTCCAGCGGTGCGCACTCGTCGGCGAGACGTGCCAGCACTGCGGTGTGCCAGTCGTGGTCCGTGACGCCGTCGACGAGCAGATGGCCGCCGTTGGCGCAGATCGCGTACGCCGGCTGCGGGCCGGGCAGGTTGATGCGCTGGTACTGCTTGCGGGTGCGGGTCGTGGTGGGCACGAAGACGGCGGTGTCGCCGAGGTCGGTGAGGAGCTGGGCGGCCGTCTCGGTCATGTAGGACAGGGGCTTGCTCTCGTGGACCTCGACGCACAGCAGCCGGGGCGCCCGCGCGTCCGGCATGGTCAGCGCGAGGGCAGCCGAGGAGTAGATGAGTGTGCGGTCGAGGTCGCTCGCCACCAGCACCGGCATCAGACGTTCACCGCCCGGCCGTCGGCGCCCGTGGCGCCCCGCGTGTACTTGGGGTGGATGAGTCCGACACAGGTGTAGGGCAGTTCGCCGACCTCCTCGACGGGCACCCCTCGCTGTTCGGCGAGCAGCCGTACGTGGTCGAGGTCGGCGCCCGCGCCGGCCTTGGCGAGGATCTTCCACGGGACCCGGCGCAGCAGGACGCGGGTGGTCTCGCCGACGCCGGGCTTGACGAGGTTGACGTCGTGGATGCCGTACTCCTCGCTGATCCGCTCGACGGCCTGCCAGCCCTCCCAGGTCGGGGTGCGGTCCTCGGCCATCAGTTCCTTGACGGCGCTGTCGACGGTGTCGGCGACCTCCGGGAAGCGGGCGGAGACGGCGTCGAGGAAGGCGAGGGAGACGTCGGCGCCGGCGAGTTCGCGGTAGAACTTCGCGCCGTGGAAGTCGTTCGGGCCGACCAGGTCGGCGCGCAGGACGGTGCGCGAGATCAGACCGGAGACCGTGGAGTTGAGGCAGGCGGAGGGGATGAGGAAGTCCTCGCGGGTGCCGTAGGTGCGGACGCAGGAGCCCGGGTCGGCGAGTACGGCGATCTCCGGGTCGAAGCCGGTGATGCCTTCCTTCTCCTCGAACTCCTCGATGGCCTGGGCGAGTTCGCGGGTGATGGCGCCCTTGCCGGTCCAGCCGTCGACGAAGACGACGTCGCGGGGGTCGTGGTGGGCGGCGAGCCAGCGCAGGGCGTTCGCGTCGATGCCGCGGCCGCGGACGATGGAGACGGCGTAGTGCGGGAGGTCGAGGCCGTGCCGGAACTGGGCCCAGCGGCGCATGAGCACGCCGACCGGGGTGCCCGCGCGGGCCAGGGAGACGAGCACCGGGCGGGGCGACCGCTCGGCGACGACGGTCTCGGTGACGACGCCTACGGCGTGCGCGATCCGGGCGGCGGAGGCGTCGAGGGCGGAGTGGAACAGTTCCTGGTACTGCTCGCTGGGCTGGTACTCGACCGGGAGCGACTCGGCGTAGTGGGCTCCGCCGCTCTGGATGGCCTCCTCCCGTTCCTCGGTCGGCGCCTCCAGGGTGACGTCCGAGAGGTCCTGCAGCAGCCAGCCGACCTCCTCGGGCGGGTACGAGGAGAAGGCGGGGCCGCGGAGGGGCTCGGGCAGCATGGCCGGCCTTTCGGGGGTGGAGGGGGGCTCGGGCGCGTAGGACGGTATGACCGCGAGCAGGACGTGCGGGGTGTGGGTCGCGAGGCGGGCCAGCAGGCCGTCGGGGGCGTGCAGGGCGGGGGTGTCGGCGGTCGAGTCGACGACGGCGACGACGGCGTCGAAGCCGGCGCCCGCGACGTTGTAGGCGTAGCGGTCGCCGGGGCCGTCGGCGGGGTCGTCGTGGGCGGGGAAGACCAGGCGGGTGCGTATGGCGTAGCCGGGGTCGTCGACCGCGAGGACGGGTGAGCGGGTGGTGGTGGAGAAGCGCACCTCGGCGGGGATCACCTGCTCCAGTTCGCGGGCGATGCGCAGCGGGGCGTACATCAGCTCCTCGAAGCCGAGCACGAGCACGCGCCGGGCGGTGTCGGGCAGTGCCTCGGCGACCCGGGCGGCCATGGCGGGCAGCGCGGTCTCCAGGCGGGCGCGGTGGGCGGGCGTGAAACCGTGCCGGCCGCCGTCGGGCAGGTGGTGGGGCCAGTGCAGGTCCACCCGGACGACGTCGCCCGGCCGGTGCGCCTCTTCGGGGGTGCGGGGGGTGGCGCGTCCGGCCGCGTCGGAGGGGCACTCGGCCGACGGCCCGCCGGTGGTCTCGTAGCGGGCGACCAGCTCCTGTCCTTTCGCGAGGACGTCTTCCGGCAGCCGCACCGTCCCGGACGCGGTGGCGATCACGTCCACCCGCGCGCCGATGTCCTCCGCGAACCGGTGGAGGCGTGCCGTGTCCTCGGCGGAACGCATGTCGATCAGGGCGACCACCACATACCGTGTCCGCGGATAGCGTTCGTGCAGGTCACGGATGGTGTTGAGGATGGTGTTGCCGGTGGAGAACTCGTCGTCGACGAGGACCAGCGGGCCGTCGCCCGCGAGCAGGGCGGGGTCCTCGGGGAGCAGCAGGTGGGAGGTGGCGTGGGAGTGGGACTCCTCGAAGCCGCCCGCCCGGGCCGCCCCGGCCACGGGGCGGCGTGTGGAGTGCAGGTACGGGGCGAGGCCGAGGCCGTCGGCGACCGCGTGACCGAGGCCGGTGGCGGTCTCCGCGTAGCCGAGGACGACGGCGGAGGCGGCCTGTGTCTCGCCGAGCAGGTCGCGGACCCGGCGGCCCAGGCGGAATCCGTGGCCGTACACGACGGACGGCGACTGCGGTACGTGCTTGCCGAGCACGTGGGAGACGAGCAGGTGGGCCCGCTTGGGGTTGCGGCGCAGCGCGAGCCCCAGCAGGGCCCGCAGGCCGTCGTCGCCCTCGAGTCCGACACCGAGTCGCTCGGCGACCCAGCTGCCGGACCAGACCCCGTCGTTCACTGCGTTGTTCATGCGTTCCTTGGGTTGCGAAAAGGTCGGCCGGATGGTCCGGCGACGTCAGCCGGGTATTCCGGCGGTGAGCAGCTCCACGAAGCCGACGTCCTCGTTGGCCACGCCGAAGGCCTCGGCGCGCAGCAGGGTCCGCTCGGCCCAGGCGCGGTGCGGCTTCACCTCATTCATCTTGTTCGTGTAGGCCGACCGGAGTACACCCCCGCCGCCGCGTTCCGGCCGGAGGATGTCCTGGGCGTCGCTGAACTCCTCGTGGCTGACCACGGACAGCGCGTGCACCGGGAGGACGTGGGAGGGGTGGATGCAGGTCTTGCCGAGCAGGCCGTTGGCCTGGTCCAGGGAGATCTCCCGCAGCAGCCCGTCCATCGCGTGCTCGATGAGCTTCTCGCGCAGTTCGACGGCCTGCACCTCCAGGAAGGGGCTCTGCCGCAACTGTGGCTTGAACATGCGCTCGGGCACCCGGAAGTACTCCCAGACCGGCCCGGTCACGGTGAATCCGGTGCCGTCGGCCCGGCCCAGCATGTTGACCACGTCGGCGATCACGGAGGCGACGATCTGGACGTCGTAGGCGGTCATGTCGGGGGCGCGGCGCAGCCCGTAGGAGGAGCAGAAGTCGGTGACGCCGAGGCGCAGGGCGAGCACCCGGTCGCGGAACTTGGCGACCGCGCGGGCGATGCCCTCCAGGGTGTCCACGCGGGACTCGCGGTAGAGCAGCTCGGGCGACTCGAGGACGGGCATGGCGAACAGCCGGCGGCCGCTGACGGCCTCGGCGGAGGCGAGGGCCTCCAGGAACGGGATGCCGCGCTCCTCGGTGAACTTGGGCATGACGAACCCGGACAGCAGCCGTACGGAGGCGCCGAGGCGCCGTACGAGGTCGGGGATCTGCTCGGGGGCACGCACCCGGATGAACAGCAGGGGCGGTTCCACCCCCTCGCGGGCGTCGAGGTCGGCGAACTGCCGGACGAGGTTTTCCTCGCCCGCCACGACGTCCGCGTCGTCGATCGAGTCCTCCAGGCACAGCACCATCGAGACCACGCCGTTGCCGGCCTGCTTGACGACGTCGTCGGCGAGCCGCGGCCGGGTTGCCGGGCTGTAGAGCGTGGCGCCCAGGGCCGCGGAGAGCAGCCGGGCCGGGGAGTCGGCGGTGAACGCGCACGGCTCCTGGTGGAAGAGGCGCTGCCGCACCTCGGGGGCGATGTGCCCGAAATGACGCATAGGACTCCTCAGGGCGCAAGCCGAGCCTGTGGATTCGGTAAAGGGTGGCCGGTAATAGTACGTAGGGATCCATGTCGGGGGTTCCCTTCGGGCATGAATTTCCGGTAACTCGCCCATGTCGGCGGCAATACCCCCCGCATTGTCGTGGCCAGGACCGAGAGGGCAGGATGACGGCATGACGCACGCGATGCTGAAGGGGTCGAACGTCCCGCTCGAGGCCACCACGGTGCGCGCCGTGCTGCGCTGGACGCCCGGGCAGGGAGTTCCGGACGTGGACGCCTCGGCGCTGCTGCTCGGCCCCGACGGCCGTGTGCGCTCCGACGAGGACTTCGTGTTCTACAACCAGCCCCGGCATCCCTCGGGCCAGGTGTGGCGGCTGGGCAAGAAGCGGATCACCGAGGGGCTGACCGACACGATCCAGTCGGATCTCTCGGGTGTCGAGCCCGCCGTCGGCCGCATCCTGCTGGTGGCCTCCGCGGACGGCGTCTCCTTCGACCGCGTCCCGGCCCTGTGCATCCTGCTGTACGACGCCTCCGTCGCCGACGGCGAGCCGCTGGCCCACTTCGAGATCAAGCCGGAGACCGGCGCGGAGACCGCGCTGATCTGCGGGGAGCTGTACCGGCGCGGGGAGGGCTGGAAGTTCCGCGCCCTGGGCGAGGGCTATTCGAACGGGCTGAGGGGCCTCGCCACGGACTTCGGCATCTCGGTGGACGAGTCGGAGCCGGAGGAGGAGCCGAGCCAGGCCCCGCCGGAGACCACCTCCCAGCCCCTGCCGCCCGAACAGCCGACGGCGGTCCCGCCCCAGTCGGCGTACGGCTATCCGCAGCCGACGTCGCCGCAGCAGCCCGCGTACGGCTATCCCCAGCCGGCGAGCCGGCCGGCCTACGGCTATCCGCAGCCCCAGCCGGCCCTGACGGCTCCCCTGGACCCGAACTTCCGGCTGCCGCCGCAGGGTCCGCAGTTCATCGGCCGGTAGGGGTTACCGCTCCACCTTGGACTTGTAGCCCCTGCCCCAGGTCAGTCCCCAGCCGTACAGCCGGTCCAGCTCCCCCTGGAATCCGTACACGAACTTGACCTCGCGGCGGACGACCAGCTCCCCCTTCACGTTCTCGATCATCACGACCGCACAGGACCGGGCCTGGGGATGCCGCTCGTCCAGGCCTATCTCGATCCGGGGGCCGTTGCTGGGGTAGAGGGTCACGATCGCGTGCGTACGGTCGAACGCGGGTGTCTGGTCGTAGATGTAGACGAAGACCAGCAGCCTTTTGATCGCTTCCCGGTGGTCCAGGTTGATGTACATGGTCTCGCCGGACGCCGATCCGAACCGGTCGTCGCCGCTGAGCTTGATGTAGGGCGGTGCGTTGACGTCGCCGAGGTAGCCGCCGAGCGGCTGGACGACCCCCTTCGTGCCGTCGGTCAGCTCGTACAGGCAGCCGAGGTCGAGGTCGACGTTGACCATGCTCTGCCCGTGTCCGAGGACCTCCGGCGGCCTGAGCGCCTTGAAGGGGTGGCGGAAGAGACTGGTGCGCTGGTTGCCGTCGAAGTCGGAGGTCCGCATCCGCCAGGCGAGGTTGATGCGCAGATGGCCGGTGGCCGCGTCCTGCTTGGTGAGGGACACCTGCTGGTGCCGCCTGGTCAGTTCGATCGCGTTGGTCGCGGCGCTGCCCGAGTCGAAGTCGGCGGCGCGTCCGCCCCGCAGCCCGTCGAAGAATCCCATTCCCGCCCCCGGATGGTCGTCACTGAACGCCGTCGAGGCGGCCGACCACGTCGGCCGCCCCGAACAGAGCGTTCCTCACCGGACGGGGTGCCACACCCCGTCACGTCCCTGATCCTGCCCGTAGGGGGCTCGCAGGGGATGCCGGACGTCAGACCCCGGAGGAGACCTCGGCCTTCTCGCCCGCGCCGGCCTCGGCCGCGGCGAGGGCGCGGTTGCGGCGGACGGAGGACCAGAAGGACCAGGCGATCAGGACGACGCCGACGAGGCCGGTGACGACCTCGTTGATCTCGTACTGGATGGTGACCATGAGGAGCACGGCCAGGGCGCCGATCGCGTAGTGGGCGCCGTGCTCCAGGTAGACGTAGTCGTCCAGGGTGCCCTGGCGGACCAGGTACACGGTCAGCGAACGGACGTACATGGCGCCGATGCCCAGACCCAGCGCCATCAGCACGATGTCGTTGGTGATGGCGAAGGCGCCGATCACGCCGTCGAAGGAGAACGACGCGTCCAGGACCTCGAGGTAGAGGAACATGAAGAACGCGGCCTGGCCGGCCAGGACCACCGGAGAACGTTTCTTCCCGGCGCGGGCGGCCTCTTCCTCCTCCTCGTGCTCGCGCTCCTCCTCTTCCTCCAGCTTGTCCTCGAAGTAGCCGGAGAGACCGCCGACGATCATGTACGTGATCAGGCCGGCGATGCCTGCGATCAGGACCGTCTGCGCCTTGTCGACGTGGGCGCCGCCGTGCTGGTGGGCGTGGGTGGCGAAGGTGAAGGAGGTGATGAGCAGGACGATCAGGGAGATGCAGACCGACAGCATGTCGACCTTGCCGAGCTTGGCCAGGGGCCGCTCGATCCAGCGCAGCCACTGGATGTCCCGGTCCTCGAAGATGAAGTCGAGGAAGATCATCAGCAGGAACATTCCGCCGAACGCGGCGATCGCCGGGTGGGCGTCGGTGACCAGCTCCTGGTAGCGGTCCTTGTTGTTGAGTGCGAGGTCGACCGCCTCGATCGGGCCCATCTTGGCGCTGATCGCCACGATGACGACCGGGAAGACGAGCCGCATGCCGAAGACCGCGATGAGCACGCCGACCGTGAGGAAGATCTTCTGCCAGAAGGCGTTCATCTTCTTCAGGATTCCGGCGTTGACCACCGCGTTGTCGAACGACAGCGAGATCTCGAGGACGGAGAGGATCGCCACGATGCCGAAGGCCTCCCACCCCCCGTAGAAGACCGCAGCGACCAGACCGACCGCGGTGACCGCGAACGACCAGCCGAACGTTTTGAGAAGCACTGGCTACCCCATTGTGTTGGTACGGGTCTCCCCCGCGCCGTACTCGGCTTTGCTAAATGTTGACCACGAGTCTAAAGGGGTCTCCCACCGGGGGTGGCGGCGAGGGCACCCGCCCCTGAAAGCCACAGGTCCGGGCCTCGCGCCGTCAGCGCCCCTTGACTCCTTCGAAGATCACCAGGAAGGGCGAGGTGAACCCGGAGGCCTCGACGGGGTTGGCCCGCCCGGTCACGATCAGCACCACGCCGGCGAGCAGTACGGCGCAGTACACAAGCGCGGAGAGTGCGGGGTTGAGCCGCAGCGGCGTCTGTTCCGGTTCCCGTTTCAAGACCACACTCCGTTCGTCCGAAGTCGGCGACGCGCCGGCGTCTCCAGCCCGATCACGGGTGCGGCGAGCGAAGAACCGCTGGACCGCGCCGTGTTCGGCTTTACGAAACGTTGACCCCGAAGTCCAGGGCGATTCCCCGCAGACCCGAGGCGTACCCCTGGCCCACCGCACGGAACTTCCACTCGCCCTGGTACCGGTACAGCTCGCCGAAGATCATGGCGGTTTCGGTGCCGGCGTCCTCGCTGAGGTCGTAGCGGGCCAGTTCCTGGCCGTCGGCCTGGTTGACCACGCGGATGAAGGCGTTGGAGACCTGTCCGAAGGTCTGGGCGCGCTCGTCGGCCAGGTGGATCGAGACGGGGAAGACGATCTTCTCGCACTGGAGCGGCACCTTGGTCAGGTCGACCAGGATCGACTCGTCGTCGCCCTCGCCCTCACCGGTGAGGTTGTCACCGGTGTGCTCGACGGAGCCGTCGGGGCTCTTGAGCTGGTTGTAGAACACGAACCACTCGTCGCCCATCACCCGGTTCCCGGCGCCGCACAGCAGGGCGCTGGCGTCCAGGTCGAAGGGGGCGCCGGTGGTGGAGCGCGCGTCCCAGCCGAGCCCGATCATGACGTTGGTGAGGTTCGGTGCGGCCTTGGAGAGGGAGACGTTGCCTCCCTTGGCGAGCGTGACGCCCATGTTGCTGGTCCTCCCCTAGTGCTGCTTCTTTGGTTGTCCTGCACGTCCGGCGCCGACCGTAAACGGTGCGGCGCCGGACGGACGCGGGGACCTCGCGCGTCAGACGTTGACGCCGAAGTCCTGGGCGATGCCGCGCAGGCCCGAGGCGTAGCCCTGCCCGATGGCGCGGAACTTCCACTCCGCGCCGTGCCGGTACAGCTCGCCGAAGACCATCGCGGTCTCGGTGGAGGCGTCCTCGCTCAGGTCGTAGCGGGCGATCTCCTGCTCGCCCGCCTGGTTCACCACGCGGATGAACGCGTTGCGGACCTGGCCGAAGGACTGCTGGCGGTTCTCGGCGTCGTAGATCGACACCGGGAAGACGATCTTCTCGACCTCGGCCGGGACGCCGACCAGGTTGATCTTGATCTGTTCGTCGTCGCCCTCGCCCTCACCAGTGATGTTGTCACCGGTGTGCTCGACCGAGCCGTCGGGGCTCTTGAGGTTGTTGAAGAAGACGAAGTGCTGGTCGCTCGCGACCTTGCCGGAGTTGTTCAGCAGCAGCGCGCTGGCGTCGAGGTCGAAGTCGGTGCCGGTCGTGGTGCGTACGTCCCACCCCAGACCGACGATGACGGCGGTCAGGCCCGGGGCCTCCTTCGTCAGCGATACGTTGCCGCCCTTGCTGAGGCTGACTCCCACGGGTCCTCCATGTGGTGTCCAGGGGCGAAAGCCCCTCGTGCTTCGGATATGGGATCAACGTGCCGATCCTAGTGACGGGTTCCCGCCCCCCGCTGACCCTGGACCCGAAGATTCACAGGGTGTCGGATCACCGATCGGCTCACAGAGTGTCGAGCGCCTTCACGTAGTCGGTCAGGTCGCGCGCGTCCGGCAGGCCGTTGACCACGGTCCACCGCACGACGCCCTCCTTGTCGATGACGAAAGTGCCCCGGACGGCGCAGCCCTTGTCCTCGTCGAAGACGTCGTAGGCGCGCGAGACGTTGCCGTGCGGCCAGAAGTCGGACAGCAGCGGGTACTCCAGGCCCTCCTGCTCGGCGAAGACGCGCAGGGTGTGGATGGAGTCGTTGGAGACGGCGAGCAACTGGGTGTCGCGGTCGGCGAACTTCGGCAGGTTGTCGCGCAGCTCGCACAGCTCGCCGGTGCACACGCCGGTGAAGGCGAAGGGGTAGAAGAGCAGCACCACGTTCTTCTCGCCGCGGAAGTCGGCGAGCCGCACGGTGCGGCCGTGGTTGTCCTTGAGCTCGAAGTCGGGCGCCTTGTCTCCGACCTGGATCGCCATCGTCGTGCATCCCTTCGGTGGGCTGTTCGGGTGAGAGCGCAGCTGTCGCTCGGAACCACCCTACGCAGCGTTCACCGCGGCTTCGGCGCAGGCCTTCGGACGGGCCGGTGAGTGCCGGCCCGTCCGATGCCCGAGGACGCGGCGGTCTACCGCTTGCCGGACTTGGCGGCCTTCGGCGTCGCCAGACGCGAGCCGCTCCAGTCCTTGCCGACGCTGACGCTCTTGGACGCGGTCAGGCCGGCGGTCGTCGCGGCTTCCGAGATGTCGCTCGGCTCCACGTACCCCGCACGGCCGGTCTTCGGCGTGAGGAGCAGGATGGCGCCGCCCTCTTCGATGTACGTGGTGGCATCCACCAGCGCATCCGTGAGGTCTCCGTCGTCGTCACGGAACCACAGCACAACGGCGTCGGCCACGTCGTCGTAGTCCTCGTCCTTCAGGTCGCCTTCGACGGCTTCCTCGATGGCCTCGCGAAGCTCCTGATCGACGTCCTCGTCGTAGCCGATCTCCTGGACCACCTGCCCGGGCTGGAACCCCAGCCTGGCGGCAGGGTTCGTCCGCTCCTCCGCGTGGTCCGCGGTCGCGCTCACGGGTTGCCTCCTGATCATGTCTTGATGAATATCTCAGCCACGCGCGTGCGCGAAGCATTGGCCGTAGTCCACACGGGCGGGACGGATCGCGCAAGTACCCGGCCGTCCAGACCGCCGAAACAGTGACGATCCCGGCCGTGTCGCCGCAACCTCTGGCACCGTACCCCGATTCACCGTGACCCACATCACACCGATGTGCCCGCTTTGCGTGATTCGGAATCATCCGGTGATACGACCATCGAACAACTTTGCCGAGGCCGTCACACCCCGGGCGTATCGTTGCGTTTCGACCGGCCCCACGCCCGGGTTACCCCGCAGTAGAGATGACGTACGCCTTCCCGAGGTACACGATGGGGAACGGTGCAGGTACGAGAAAAAACGCGAAGAATCGCGAAGAATAGCGGCCCTCCGACAGGTAAGGAACAGCGTGGCTTCCGGATCAGATCGCAACCCGATCATCATTGGCGGCCTTCCGAGTCAGGTTCCTGACTTCGATCCCGAAGAGACCCAGGAGTGGCTCGACTCCCTCGACGCCGCCGTGGACGAGCGCGGCCGGGAGCGGGCCCGCTATCTCATGCTGCGCCTGATCGAGCGGGCCCGCGAGAAGCGCGTGGCCGTGCCCGAGATGCGCAGCACGGACTACGTCAACACGATCCCCACCCGGGCCGAGCCGTTCTTCCCCGGCAACGAGGAGATCGAGCGCAGGATCCTCAACGCGACCCGCTGGAACGCGGCCGTGATGGTCTCCCGCGCCCAGCGCCCCGGCATCGGCGTCGGCGGCCACATCGCGACCTTCGCCTCCTCCGCCTCCCTGTACGACGTGGGCTTCAACCACTTCTTCCGGGGCAAGGACGAGGGCGACGGCGGCGACCAGGTCTTCTTCCAGGGCCACGCCTCTCCCGGCATCTACGCGCGCGCCTACCTGCTCGACCGGCTCACCGAGGACCAGCTCGACGGCTTCCGCCAGGAGAAGTCGAAGTACCCGAACGGGCTCTCCAGCTACCCGCACCCGCGCTCCATGCCGGACTTCTGGGAGTTCCCGACGGTCTCCATGGGCCTCGGCCCGCTCGGCGCGATCTTCCAGGCGCGGATGAACCGCTACATGGAGGCGCGCGGCATCGCCGACACCTCCAAGTCGCACGTGTGGGCGTTCCTCGGCGACGGCGAGATGGACGAGCCGGAGTCGCTCGGCCAGCTGAGCATCGCCGCGCGCGAGGGCCTGGACAACCTGACGTTCGTGGTCAACTGCAACCTGCAGCGCCTGGACGGCCCGGTGCGCGGCAACGGCAAGATCATCCAGGAGCTGGAGTCCGTCTTCCGGGGCGCCGGCTGGAACGTGATCAAGCTGGTGTGGGACCGCACCTGGGACCCGCTGCTCGCCCAGGACCGCGACGGCGTGCTGGTCAACAAGATGAACACGACCCCGGACGGGCAGTTCCAGACCTACGCCACCGAGTCCGGCGCCTACATCCGGCAGCACTTCTTCGGTGACGACCACCGGCTGCGCGCGATGGTCGAGAACATGTCCGACGACCAGATCCTGCACCTGGGCCGTGGCGGTCACGACCACCGCAAGATCTACGCGGCGTTCAAGGCGGCCAAGGAGCACAAGGGCCAGCCGACGGTCATCCTGGCGAAGACGATCAAGGGCTGGACGCTGGGCCCGAACTTCGAGGGCCGCAACGCCACGCACCAGATGAAGAAGCTGACGGTGGACGACCTCAAGCGCTTCCGGGACCGTCTGCACCTGCCGATCTCGGACAAGGAGCTGGAGTCCGGCGCGCCGCCGTACTACCACCCCGGCCGGGACACGGAGGAGATCCAGTACATGCACGACCGGCGCAAGGGGCTCGGCGGGTACGTCCCGACGCGCGTCGTGCGCTCCGCGCCGCTCGCGCTGCCGGACGACAAGACGTACGCGACCGTGAAGAAGGGCACCGGCCAGCAGTCCATCGCCACGACGATGGCGTTCGTCCGGCTCCTGAAGGACCTCATGCGGGACAAGGAGATCGGCAAGCGGTTCGTGCTGATCGCGCCGGACGAGTACCGCACGTTCGGCATGGACTCCTTCTTCCCGAGCGCGAAGATCTACAACCCGCTCGGTCAGCAGTACGAGGCGGTCGACCGCGATCTGCTGCTCGCGTACAAGGAGTCCCCGACCGGCCAGATGCTGCACGACGGCATCTCGGAGGCGGGCTGCACGGCCTCGCTGATCGCGGCCGGCTCCGCCTACGCCACGCACGGCGAGCCGCTGATCCCGGTCTACGTCTTCTACTCGATGTTCGGTTTCCAGCGCACAGGTGACCAGTTCTGGCAGATGGCCGACCAGCTGTCGCGCGGTTTCGTGCTGGGTGCGACCGCTGGACGTACGACCCTGACCGGTGAGGGTCTGCAGCACGCGGACGGCCACTCGCAGCTGCTGGCCTCCACCAACCCGGCGTGCGTCGCCTACGACCCGGCGTACGCCTACGAGATCGCGCACATCGTCCAGGACGGCCTGCGCCGGATGTACGGCGGCGACGCCGAGCACCCGCACGGCGAGGACGTCTTCTACTACCTCACCGTCTACAACGAGCCCATCAAGCACCCGGCCGAGCCGGCGGACGTCGACGTCGAGGGCATCCTCAAGGGCATCCACCGGATCGCCGAGGGCGCCGGCGGCGCCGTCCCGGCGCAGATCATGGCGTCCGGGGTCGCGGTGCCGTGGGCGCTGGAGGCGCAGAGGATCCTCGCCGAGGACTGGAACGTCAGCGCCGACGTGTGGTCGGCGACGTCCTGGAACGAGCTGCGCCGCGAGGCCGTGGCCGTGGAGGCGCACAACCTGCTCCACCCGGAGGAGGAGCAGCGGGTGCCCTACGTGACCCAGAAGCTGAGCGGCTCCGAGGGTCCGTTCGTGGCGGTGTCCGACTGGATGCGATCGGTTCCGGACCAGATCGCGCGGTGGGTGCCCGGGACGTACCAGTCCCTCGGCGCGGACGGCTTCGGCTTCGCCGACACCCGGGGCGCGGCGCGCCGCTTCTTCCACATCGACGCCCAGTCGGTCGTGGTGGCGGTGCTGACCGAGCTGGCCAGGGAGGGCAAGGTGGACCGGTCCGTGCTGAAGCAGGCCATCGACCGGTACCAGCTGCTGGACGTCTCGGCGGCGGATCCGGGGGCCGCGGGCGGCGACGCGTAGCCGCGGAGCACGGGTGAGGGCGGTGGAGCTCGAGTCTCCACCGCGCTTACCTTTTCCTTACGATGCGGACATGGAGCAACTTTCGGCGCAGGCGCGTTGGGAACGGCGCACCCAACGACCCCTGCTGGCGCTGGCGCTGGCCTTCGCCGTCGCGTACGCGGTGCCGATCGTGGACAGTTCGGCCGGCCGCTCACTGACGGCCGGATGCACCGCGGTGGAGTGGGTGGTGTGGGCCGCCTTCGCCGCGGACTACCTGATGCGGCTGGCGCTCGCGCCCGGCCGCAGGGACTTCGTCCGCACGCACTGGCCCGACCTGTGCGCGGTGGTGCTGCCCGTGCTGCAGCCGCTCAGGCTGCTCCGGCTGGTGTCGACGCTGCTGCTGGTGGGGCGGCGGGCCCGGATGGCTCCGCAGATCCGGCTGACCACATACGTCGTGGGGTCGGTGGTCGGACTGCTGATGTTCGGTTCGCTGGCCGTGCTGTCGGTGGAGCGGGACTCGCCGAACGGGAACATCCGGACGCTGGGTGACGCGGTGTGGTGGTCCTTCACGACGATGACGACCGTGGGGTACGGGGATCACGCCCCGACGACCGGGCTCGGCCGGATGATCGCGGTCGGGCTGATGCTCTCGGGCATCGCTCTGCTCGGTGTCGTCACCGCGAACATCGCCGCCTGGTTCATCTCCCGGTTCGAGAAGGACGATGTGGAGGAGCGGCGGCAGACCGAGGCGATCGCTTCCCTGACGGAGGAAGTGCGCCTGCTGCGGGCCGAGGTGGCTCGGCTGGCGGGGGAACGTGAGGAGCAGCGGAGCTGAGCGTTGCCTGGCGTGGGAGCCGGGGCGGGGGTGGGTTCGCTTGCCCGCGCCTGCGGGATGCCGCTGCGCCCACCCGTGCCGCCCGGGGTTCCCCCAGGCCCTTGAGGCACTGAGGGAGGCACGACTGCCCGCAGCCACGGAGGCAGTCTCCGCCCGCAGCGCCGAGCAGCTCCGCGCTCCCCGGGTCAGAGGAGCCCGTGTCCCCAAGTGGCCGCGCCCGCCAGGGCGATGATGGCCAGGAGGGTGTCGATGGCGCCCAGAACCAGGGCCACCAGGGCCGGGACGTTGTGGTCGGAGGACCACTTGCGGCCCATCGACTGCCAGCCGCAGAACATCGCGACCGGGCCGAGGACGATGCCCAGTGCGAAGAAGCCGGCCACGGCACAGATCGTGCCGATGATTCCGAGCGTCGCACGGTCCGGCCCGGTCCGTTGCCACGTCCGGCCACGTGACCGGGGGTACCCGCGCGTTCCGTGCCCGAAGCCTGCCATCATCAACTCCCTGGTGGTCATGGACAGTTCGGCTCCACTGGGCGGGTACCCCGGTTTTCCGTGCGCAGACCTGCGCACGCTGCCCCCCTCCAGCAGCGCGCGCCGCGGCCCGCGTCCTCCCATGCCCTGCGGAGGACTTGACCCACTGTGACCTGCGGCGCGCACCGTGGGCGAGGAATCTTTGGCGGAGTCACCCTGATGGGCGAAATCCGCCGGGAGGAGATGGCGGAGCCGGGCTCAGATGTGGCCGACTCCCGCACCCGCCTCCGCGTTCCGGCCCCGCTTGGTGAGGAGCGCGACGAAGACGGCCACCGCCGCCACGGTCGCCGCGACCAGGGAGGCGAGGCTCATGCCGGAGATGAAGGTGTCGTGCGCGACGGAGGTGATCTTCGCGACGATCGGCTCCGGGGTGCCCTTGGCGACCGGGGCCACGCCGACCTGAACGGCCTCGGAGGCCTGGTCCAGCTGTGCCGGGGTGAGCTTCGGCAGCCCGGCACCGGTCCAGTTGCCCGGCAGGTCGCTGTCGACCTTGGAGGCCATCACGGCACCCAGCACCGCCGTACCGAGGCTGCCGCCGATCTGCATGGCCGCCTGCTGCAGGCCGCCCGCCACTCCCGACAGCTCCATGGGCGCGTTGCCGACGATGACCTCGGTGGCGCCGACCATGACCGGCGCGAGGCCGAGGCCGAGAAGGGCGAACCAGACGGACATCACGCCGCTGCCGGTGTCGGCCTCGAGCGTCGACATGCCGTACATGGCGATCGCGGTCGCGGCCATGCCGCCGGCCAGCGGGATGCGCGGGCCGAGCTTGGTGATCGCGGCGCCCGCGAGCGGGGAACCGACGATCATCATGCCGGTGAGGGGCAGCAGGTGCAGACCGGCGTCGATGGGGCTCATGCCGTGGACGTTCTGGAGGTAGAACGTCACGAAGAACAGGCCGCCCATGAAGGCGATCGCCATCAGGACCATCAGGACGACGCCCGCGGACAGCGGGACCGAGCGGAACAGGCCCAGCGGGATCAGGGGTTCGGCGACCTTCGTCTCCCAGAGGGCGAAGAGGACGAAGAGCAGCACGGAGGCGCCGATGAAGCCCCAGGTCCTGCCGTCGCCCCAGCCCCAGTTCGGGGCCTTGATGAGCGCCCACACCAGGCAGAACATCGCGCCGGAGAGCAGGGCGATGCCGAGCAGGTCGAAGGAGCGCGGGGCGTTCTCGGCGCGGTGGTCCAGCAGGATCAGCACGCCCAGGACGAGGGCGAGGAGGCCCACCGGCACGTTGATGAAGAACACCGACTGCCAGTTGACGTGCTCGACCAGGACACCGCCGAGGATCGGGCCGCCCGCGGTGGAGGCGCCGATCACCATGCCCCAGATGCCGATCGCCATGTTGAGCTTCTCGGCCGGGAAGGTGGCCCGCAGCAGGCCGAGCGCGGCCGGCATCAGCAGCGCGCCGAACAGGCCCTGGAACACACGGAAGGCGACGACCGCGGCGATGCTGTGGGACAGCCCGATGGCGCCCGAGGCGGCGGCGAAGCCCGTCACGCCGATGAGGAAGGTCTGCCGGTGGCCGAAGCGGTCGCCGAGCTTGCCCGCGGTGATCAGGGAGACCGCGAGGGCGAGGAAGTAGGCGTTGGTGATCCACTGCACGTCCGAGAAGCTCGCGTGCAGGTCCTTGGCGATGGCGGGATTGGCGATCGCCACGATGGTGCCGTCGAGGGCCACCATCATGACCCCGACGGCGACGGTGATGAGGGTGAGCCACGGATGGCCGCGCAGCCCCGTGGCGGGGGTCGGCTCCGACGGGGTGGTCGCTGCCTTGTCCCCCGGCCCCGTGGTGTCGACGGTGGTCTGACTAGTCATGCGTTCGAGGCTAGTGACAGCCACTGACAATTGACAAACCAATTCACAAGTCGGTAACTGACACCTATGGAGACTCTGCGTGAGCGCAAGAAGCAGCGCACCCGGGACGCACTGCTGCGCTGCGCCCTCGAGCTGTTCACGACCCATGGGTACGAGCACACGACCGTCGACGAGATCGCGCAGGCCGTGGACGTCTCGCAGCGCACCTTCTTCCGCTACTTCGCCGGCAAGGAGGACGTGGCCTTCGCCGTGCAGGAGATGACGGAGACGCACTTCGTGGCGGCGGTGCGGGCGCGCCCCGCGCACGAGGCACCGATGGAGGCGCTGCGGCAGGCGGTCCTGGAGGGCTGGGACGCGATCCGGGAGACCGTCGAGTCGGCCGTACCGGTCGAGCTGTACCTGCGCATGTACCGGACGATCGAGTCGACTCCCGCGCTGCTCGCCGCCCATCTGCGGCGCTCGGCGGCCACGGAGGAGACCATCGCCCGGCTGCTCGCCGAACGGGAGGGCGTCGACGTGGACGCCGATCCCCGGCCGCGGCTGGCCGTGGCCGTCTTCGGCGGGGTGATAAGGGTCACCGAGCGGCAGTGGAGCACGGGCGACGACTTCAGCCTGGAGGCGATCCGCGAACTCACCGCGTCCCACCTCGATCTGGTGGGGTCGGCACTCACCGGGAACTGGCGTACCGCGTGAGGCCGTTCCGAGATCGTTCGACGTCTACCGAAACGTGATACCTGTCACTCGGTTACCGCGAGACCCTCTCGTTCTCCTAGTGTGTCCTCCCAGTGACTTCCTTCGACACCTCCCCGCAACTCAACGTCTGGCGTGCACTGCTCGCGCTTGCCGTCGTGTTCGTGATGCTCGCGACCACCGGCTGGACCGCCATGCGCAGCCACCGGCAGCCGAGTGCCCTGCAGGCCTCGCTCGCCAAGTGGGAGCACGGCAGCGTGAACGGCCTCCACCTGCCGGACCCGGAGGCCGCGCCCACGCGTCTCGCCCACTTCTTCGCCTCGCTCACCCCGCACGAGCGCGACCGTCTCGCCCACCGCTATCCCCTCGCGGTCGGCAACATGAACGGCGCGCCGGTCTCGCTGCGCTACCGCGCCAACCACATCGCGCTGGGCAAGGCGCGCAAGGTCGAGAAGAAGCGCATGCACGACAGCCGGCTCAGCACGGCGGGTCAGCAGGAGGCGGGCCGCCGCATGCACCGCTACGAGGCGCTGATGACCCCGGGCCGGCAGATCCTCGCCTTCGACCCCGAGGGTTCGGGCCGGGTCGCCGAGGTGTTCGGACGTCTCGACCGGGCCGAGCGGATCTCCGTCGTCGTCCCCGGCGTCGCCACCGACCTGCTCACCTTCCAGCGGACGAACCGCAGGTACACCGCCCCGGTCGGCATGGCCAAGGCGCTGTACGCGGCCGAGCGTGCGCAGAGCCCCTCGACGCGTACGGCCGTGATCGCCTGGGCCGACTACACCGCGCCGGACGGCCTCGGTGTGGACGCGGCCACCGGACTGCGCGCCGAGGAGGGAGCCGTACGCCTCAACGCGCTGCTGCACGCCCTGCCCGGCCGGGCGCCGGTGTCGATGTTCTGCCACAGCTACGGCTCGGTGGTCTGCGGGGTCGCCGCGCACGGCATGCCGCGCCGGGTGGCCGACGTGGCGGTGGCCGCGAGCCCCGGCATGCGGGTCGCCAAGGCCTCCGGCCTGGGCACCTCCGCCCGGGTGTGGGCGATGCGGGACGCCACCGACTGGGTGCAGGACGTCCCGTACCTGGAGCTCGGCGGCCTGGGGCACGGCGCCGACCCGGTGTCCTCGGCATTCGGGGCGCGGGTGCTGTCGGCGCGGGACGCGCAGGGCCACGCGGGCTACTTCCAGCCGGGCACGGACAGCCTGCGCAACCTCGCCGACATCGGCGTGGGCGCGTACGACAAGGTGATGTGTAACCGGGAGAACGATGCCTGCCGGGCCGGTCTGCCCGGCACCACGACGGTCGGACGCGCGTAGAAACAGCAGGAAGTGCGGTCTGCGCGGGTGGCGACGGAGGAGCACGTGCCGCATACGATGAGCCGCATGGGTGACGTACTGGCGGGTTTTCATGCCGTCTGGGAGTTCGAGTCCGACTCCGTGCTCATCCGTTACGAACGGGGGATTCGAACACCGAAGCTGTTCCAGGCGCTGGGCGAGCGGCTGATCCCGCTGGCCGCGCTCGAGGAGGTGACCCTCGCCCCGGGCAAGCGCGGCACCGTCGTGCTGCGGCTGCGGCCGCGCCTGGGCGCCGACCCGCTGATGGAGGTGGCGGCCGGGCAGCTGCGCGAGGGCTCGGACCCGTACCGGCTGGTGCTGCCGGCCGAGCGGGAGACCCTCGCCGAGTACTACGCCGACGAACTCAAGGGTCTGCTGGCCGAGTCCGGGCCCGCCGACCGGCACCTGGTGACCGCGCCCGAGGCGCCGCTGCAGTTCAAGGCGTACGACGGGAAGGCGTCCTTCGACGGGACGACCGTGCAGTTCCGGTGGTCCTGGACGGGTGCGTCCTCCACCAAGTGGAAGGCGGGGGACCAGAGTTTCGCGGTCGCCGACCTCAGCGGAGTGGAGTGGCGCTCGCCCGAGGTCTTCGAGGGGCACCTACGGCTCGAGCGGCGGGACTCCGCCGGTTCGGCGGGCCCGGCGCAGCCCGACCAGGATCCTGCCGCCGTGGTCTTCGGGCTGGGTTACGGGCCGGTGCACGAGTCGCTGCCGTTCGCCGCGGCCGTGCTGGCCGCGGTGCGCACCCGGGGGCCGGTACCGGTGGTACCGGCCCCGGCGCGCCGGGACCCCGCGGACATCGCCGAGCGGATCCGGCATCTCGGGGAGCTGCATCAGGCGGGGCTGGTCACGGACGAGGAGTTCTCCTCCAAGAAGGCGGAGTTGCTGGCCGAGCTCTAGGTCGCGCTACTGCTCCCGCGCGTAGAAGCTGATCTTCCGGTCCAGGACCGCGAGGGTGTCGTGCAGTTCCGTGATGCGGGTCAGCACGTCCCGGCGGGTGGACTCGAGCAGGGACTGCCGCTCCGCGTAGGTGCTGTCGCCCTCGCGCACCAGCTCCGCGTACCGGACCATGTCCGCCACCGGCATGCCGGTCAGGCGCAGCTTGGTCACGAAGTCCAGCCAGTCCAGGTCGCGGTTGCTGTAGCGGCGCTGGCCGGTGTGCGAGCGGTCCACGTGCGGCATCAGGCCGATCCGCTCGTACCAGCGCAGCGTGTGCGCGGTCAGGCCGGTGAACGCGACGACCTCGCTGATCGTGTAGCGGTCCTGGCCGTCGGGGCGGGGACGGCGCCGGGGTGGGGCGGAGCAGATGTCGGCGGGGGTGGCTTGCTCGGGGTCCGCTGGCGTGGTCTGCATCACCGTCATGCCCCCACGCTATGGCCTTGGAGTGCACTCCAAGCAAGCGGAAACCAGTAAGAAATCCCCAGGACGGGCGCCGGGCAGGGTCGTTAGCGTGCGGGCATGACTCTCGTACGACGGGCCGAGCCCGAGGACGCCACGGAAGTGCTGCGGCTGCGCCAGGTCATGATCGACTCGCTGTTCGAGAAGGGCCGGGGCGGCCCGACGGACTGGCACGTCGAGTCCCTGCCGGCACTGCGCGGGCGGCTCGCGGACCAGGACGGGGACTTCGCGGCGTTCGTGGTGGATCACCCGGAGCGGCCGGGGGCGCTGGCCGCGCTCGTGGCGGGCACGGTGGAGTACCGCATCGGCAAGGCCGGCAATCCGCACGGGCGCGTGGGACACGTCTTCAGCGTGGCGACCGACCCGGAGGCCCGCCGCCGCGGGTACGCGCGCGTGTGCATGGAACGGCTGCTGGACTGGTTCCGGGAGCGGGATGCCGGACACGTGCTCCTGAACGCCTCCCCCGAGGCGGAGCCGCTCTACGCGTCCCTCGGCTTCGCGCGTGATCCCGACCCCTCGATGCGGCTGTCGCTGTGAGCCGGCATTAGGCTCGCCGGCATGTCGTTGCAGAGCCTGGCGCTGATCGAGAACTGGCCCGTCCCCACCGCCGCGGCGGGTGTCGTACGGGCGGACGGGACCGTCCTCGGGACCCATGGGCCCGTCGGGCACCGTTTTCCGCTGGCCTCGGTGACCAAGCCGCTGGCCGCGTACGCGGCGCTCGTCGCGTACGAGGAGGGTGCGGTCGAACTGGACGAGCCCGCCGGGCCGCCCGGGTCGACCGTGCGTCATCTGCTCGCGCACACCTCCGGGCTGGCCTTCGACGAGCACCGGGTGACCGCTCCCGCCGGGGAGCGGCGGCTGTACTCCAACGCCGGGTTCGAGCAGCTCGGGGACCACATCGCCAAGGCGACGGACATCCCGTTCGGCGAGTATCTGCGGCAGGCGGTGCTGGAGCCGCTGGGGATGACGGCGACCTCGCTGGAGGGCTCCCCGGCGAAGGACGGCGTGTCGACGGTGGAGGACCTGCTGCGGTTCGCGGCGGAGGTGCAGGCGCCGCGGCTGCTGGATCCGCGGACCGTGGCGGCGGCGATGAGCGTGCAGTACCCGGGTACGAAGGGGGTGCTGCCGGGTTACGGGCACCAGAACCCGAACGACTGGGGACTCGGGTTCGAGATCCGCGACTCCAAGTCGCCGCACTGGACGGGGAGTTCGTCCTCGTCCCGCGCCTTCGGGCACTTCGGGCAGTCCGGTACGTTCCTGTGGGTCGACCCGGACGCCCGGATGGCGGCGGTGGCCCTGACGGACCGGGCGTTCGGGCCCTGGGCTGTCGAGGCGTGGCCGGTGTTCACCGACGCCGTGCTGGCGGAGTCGCGCGGCTGACCCCGGCCGCGGCGGACGCTACGGTGTCATCTCCCACAGCAGCAGCTCCGTCGCCGTGACCCCGACCGCCGCCAGGCCCTCGGCCCCGGTGATCCGCGCCGAGTCCCCCGGCCCGAGCCGCTCCTCGCCCAGGCGGACCTCCCCCCGCACTACGTGCGCGTACACCTGCGCGGCGTCCGGCACCGCCGTCCGCTCGCCGGCGGCCAGGCGGCGTACGTGCAGCATGGCGCCCGCGCCCGGGACGGCGTACGGGGTGGAGTCCGCGATGCCCGGGACGATCTCGTAGGACGGCTCTCCGCCCGGGTCCAGTGGCGCGAGCCACATCTGGACGAAGGTCAGGGGGCGGTCGGTGTCGTTGCGTTCCACGTGCCGGACGCCCGCCGCCGCACTGAGGTGCTGGACGTCTCCGGGGCGGACCCGGCTCTCGTGCCCCGTGGAGTCGCGGTGGGTCAGCTCGCCCTCGACGACCCAGGTGACGATCTCCGTGTGGCTGTGCGGGTGCTCGTCGAAGCCGGCGCCGGGGGCGAGCCGTTCCTCGTTGCAGGCGATCACCGCACCGAAGCGCAGGTTGTCGGGGTCGTAGTGCGGGCCGAAGGAGAAGGCGTGGCGGGTGTCGATCCCGGCCTCCGGATCCCCTCCTCGGTAGCGCTCCGCGGCGCGCCGTACGTGCATCACGGGCACCACCGTAGACCTCGCCCGGACGGCGCCGCAGGCCCCGCGCGGTGCCCGACCTCCGACCCGCGGCGCACGCTCCCGTCCGGATAAGGCAGTCTTGTCCCCGTGCCCGAACCCGAATCCCGCCACAGCGAACCCGCAGTACACGCCGTCCACCCGCACACCGCGACCCTGAAGCGGCTGGAGAAGTCCTCCGGGAGCCTCGCCGCGCAGGCCATCGCACGCATGGACGAGACCCTGCCGTGGTACCGGGCCATGCCTCCGGAGAACCGTTCCTGGATCGGGCTCGTGGCCCAGGCGGGCATCGCGGCCTTCACCGAGTGGTTCCGGCACCCGGACGCGCCCCAGGCGATCTCCACCGACGTCTTCGGGACGGCACCCCGGGAGCTGACACGGGCCATCACGCTGCGGCAGACCGTGGAGATGGTGCGGACCACCATCGAGGTGATGGAGTCCGCCATCGACGAGGTCGCGGCTCCGGGCGACGAGAGCGTGCTGCGGGAAGCGCTGCTCGTGTACGCGCGGGAGATCGCCTTCGCCACCGCCCAGGTGTACGCCCAGGCCGCCGAGGCACGCGGTGCCTGGGACGCGCGCCTGGAGTCGCTGGTCGTCAACGCCGTGCTCAGCGGGGAGGCCGACGAGGGCGCCGTGAGCCGGGCCGCCGCCCTCGGATGGAACTCGCCGGAGCACGTGTGCGTCGTGCTCGGGACCGCGCCCGACGGGGACAGCGAGCTGACCGTCGAGGCCATCCGGCGGGCCGCGCGGCACGCCAAGCTGCAGGTGCTCACCGGGGTGCTCGGGGACCGGCTCGTCGTCATCGCCGGCGGCAACCCCAACCCGCTCGCCGTCGCCAAGTCGCTGATCGGGCCGTACGCCGCGGGGCCGGTGGTCGCCGGGCCCGTCGTACCCGACCTGCTGGCCGCCACCCGGTCCGCGCAGGCCGCCGCGGCCGGGCTGAAAGCGTGTTTCGCCTGGCAGGACGCCCCGCGGCCGGTGCTGGCGGACGATCTGCTGCCGGAGCGCGCCATCGCGGGCGATCCGAGCGCCCGTGAGCAGCTGGTGGAGGAGATCTACAGACCGCTGGAGGAGGCGGGCTCGGCGCTCCTGGAAACCCTGAGTGTCTACCTGGAGCAGGCGAGCAGCCTGGAGGGCGCGGCGAGGATGCTCTTCGTTCACCCGAACACCGTGCGCTACCGGCTCCGACGTGTGACAGACGTCACCGGGTGGTCGCCATCGGATGTACGATCCGCGTTCACACTGCGGATCGCGCTGATCCTGGGGCGTCTGGCCGATGGAGACGCCCAACCCTAGGCTTTTGTCGGGGGCCCACAAAAGCCCCCCGTGTTCTTCGTCCCTGTCCCCACGGGCGGCCGTGGCCGTCCCCAAGAGAGAGTGTGAGAGTGCTCGTACTCGTCGCTCCCGGCCAGGGCGCTCAGACGCCCGGCTTCCTGACCCCCTGGCTCGACCTCCCCGGTGCGTCCGACCGCGTCGCCGCGTGGTCGGACGCCGTCGGACTGGACCTGATCCACTACGGTACCCAGGCCGACGCTGACGCCATCCGCGACACCGCGGTGGCCCAGCCGCTGCTCGTCGCCGCCGGGATCCTGTCCGCCGCGGCACTCGGTGACATCTCCGACGTCGCCCCGGGTGCGGTGGCCGGTCACAGCGTCGGCGAGATCACCGCCGCCGCCTTCGCGGGCGTCCTGGACGACACCGCCGCGCTCGGTCTCGTCCGCAAGCGGGGTCTGGCCATGGCCGACGCCGCCGCGATCACCGAGACCGGCATGTCGGCGCTGCTCGGCGGGGATCCCGAGGTCTCCGTCGCGCACCTGGAGAAGCTGGGCCTGACCCCGGCGAACATCAACGGCGCGGGCCAGATCGTCGCCGCCGGCACGCTGGAGCAGCTCGCCGCGCTGAACGAGGACATGCCCGAGGGCGTCCGCAAGGTCGTCGCGCTCAAGGTGGCCGGCGCCTTCCACACCCGCCACATGGCACCCGCCGTCGAGACGCTGGCCAAGGCCGCCGCGGAGCTGTCGCCCGGCGACCCGAAGGTCACCTACGTCTCCAACAAGGACGGCCGGGCCGTCGCCACCGGCGCCGAGGTGCTGGAGCGGCTGGTGGGACAGGTCGCGAACCCGGTGCGCTGGGATCTGTGCATGGAGACGTTCAAGGGACTCGGCGTCACCGCGCTCATCGAGGTGTGCCCGGGCGGCACGCTGACCGGCCTGGCCAAGCGGGCCCTGCCCGGCGTGAAGACGCTGGCCCTGAAGACCCCCGACGATCTCGACGCGGCCCGCGAGCTCATCTCCGAGCACGCAGGTGCCTAAGGAGCCGTACATGGCGAAGATCAAGCCCAGCAAGGGCGCCCCGTACGCACGCATCCTCGGCGTCGGCGGCTACCGGCCGACCCGGGTCGTGCCCAACGAGGTGATCCTCGAGAAGATCGACTCGTCCGACGAGTGGATCCGCTCGCGCTCCGGCATCGAGACCCGGCACTGGGCGGGCCCCGAGGAGACGGTCGCCGCGATGGCCGTCGAGGCCTCCGGCAAGGCGATCGCCGACGCGGGCATCGACGCCGAGCAGATCGGCGCCGTGGTCGTCTCGACCGTCTCGCACTTCAGCCAGACCCCGGCCGTCGCCACCGAGATCGCCGACAAGCTGGGCACCGACAAGGCCGCCGCCTTCGACATCTCGGCGGGCTGCGCGGGCTTCGGCTACGGCCTCACGCTCGCCAAGGGCATGGTGGTGGAAGGTTCCGCCGAGTACGTGCTCGTCATCGGCGTGGAGCGGCTCAGCGACCTGACCGACCTGGAGGACCGGGCCACGGCCTTCCTGTTCGGTGACGGCGCCGGCGCGGTCGTGGTCGGCCCCTCCCAGGAGCCGGCGATCGGCCCGTCCGTCTGGGGCTCGGAGGGCGACAAGTCCGAGACCATCAAGCAGACCGTCCCGTGGGACCGGTTCCACGTCGGCGACGTCTCCACCCTGCCCCTGGACAGCGAGGGCAACATCAAGTTCCCTGCGATCACGCAGGAGGGCCAGGCGGTGTTCCGCTGGGCCGTGTTCGAGATGGCGAAGGTCGCCCAGCAGGCGCTGGACGCGGCCGGAATCACCGCGGACGATCTGGACGTCTTCATTCCGCACCAGGCCAACGTGCGGATCATCGACTCGATGGTGAAGACGCTGAAGCTGCCGGAGCACGTCACGGTCGCCCGTGACATCCGCACCACCGGCAACACCTCGGCCGCCTCGATTCCGCTCGCGATGGAGCGGCTCCTGGCGACCGGGGAGGCGAAGAGCGGCGACACCGCGCTCGTCATCGGATTCGGGGCGGGTCTCGTCTACGCCGCCACGGTCGTTACCCTCCCCTAGGCACTCCGTGCCGGATCATGCGATCCGGCAGGGGACCACTGCCACAAACCGTCTGGAATATCGAAGAAGGAGCGCCTGACATGGCCGCCACTCAGGAAGAGATCGTCGCCGGTCTCGCCGAGATCGTGAACGAGATCGCCGGGATCCCCACCGAGGACGTCCAGCTGGACAAGTCCTTCACCGACGACCTGGACGTCGACTCGCTGTCCATGGTCGAGGTCGTCGTCGCCGCCGAGGAGCGCTTCGACGTGAAGATCCCGGACGAGGACGTCAAGAACCTCAAGACCGTCGGTGACGCCACCGACTACATCCTCAAGCACCAGGCCTGAGTCACCCCTTAGGCCGTCAGGCTGCTAGGCCCCGCCACCCGGCGGTGGCGCCGTAGATTCCCGCATCCGTTGGAGAAAGAATTCCCGTGAGCCCGACCAATCGCACCGTGGTCGTCACCGGTATCGGCGCAACCACACCGCTGGGTGGCGACGCAGCTTCGTTCTGGGAGGCCCTCGTCGCCGGCACGTCCGGTGTCGGCCCCCTCGAGCAGGAGTGGGCTGCCGAGCTGCCGGTCCGCATCGCCGCGCAGATCGCCGTCGAGCCCGGCGAGATCATCCCCCGGCCGCAGGCCCGCAAGCTGGACCGGTCCGCGCAGTTCGCGCTGATCGCCGCTCAGGAAGCCTGGAAGGACGCCGGTTTCACCGCCAAGGCCGGTGAGGACGCGTCCGTGAACCCCGACCGTCTCGGTGCGGTCATCGCCTCCGGCATCGGCGGTGTGACGACGCTCCTGGACCAGTACGACGTGCTCAAGGAGAAGGGCGTACGCCGTGTCTCCCCGCACACCGTGCCGATGCTGATGCCCAACTCCCCGGCGGCCAACGTCGGTATCGAGCTGGGTGCCCGCGCCGGTGTGCACACCCCGGTCTCGGCCTGCGCCTCGGGCGCGGAGGCCATCGGGTACGCGATCGAGATGATCCGCACCGGTCGTGCGGACGTGGTCGTGGCCGGTGGTACCGAGGCCGCCATCCACCCGCTGCCGATCGCCGCGTTCGGCAACATGATGGCGATGTCCAAGAACAACGACGACCCGCAGGGCGCGTCCCGTCCCTACGACTCCGGTCGTGACGGCTTCGTGCTCGGCGAGGGCGCGGGCGTGATCGTCCTGGAGTCCGAGGAGCACGCGAAGGCCCGCGGCGCCCGGATCTACGTCGAGGCGGTCGGCCAGGGGATCTCCGCCGACAGCCACCACATCACGCAGCCGGAGCCGTCCGGCAACGGCATCGCGCACGCGCTGCAGAACCTGCTCGACAACACGGATCTGAAGCCGGCCGAGATCGTGCACGTGAACGCGCACGCGACCTCGACGCCGCAGGGTGACGTGGCCGAGATCAAGGCGCTGCGGAAGGTGTTCGGCGACGACGTCGACCACATGGCCATCTCCGCGACCAAGTCGATGACGGGTCACCTGCTGGGTGGCGCCGGCGGTATCGAGACCGTCGCGTCGATCCTGGCCCTCGTGAACCGTACGGCTCCGCCGACCATCAACGTGCGCGAGCTCGACGCCGAGGTCAACGCGGACGTCGTCGTCGGTGAGGCGCGGGCGCTGCCCGAGGGCCCCATCGCCGTGCTGAACGACTCGTTCGGGTTCGGCGGCCACAACGTGGTGCTGGCGTTCCGCACCCTCTGAGCAGGCGTTCGGCATCGTCCGAGAACGTGAGCGAAGGGCCCTCACCGGCAGGTGGGGGCCCTTCGCCCTTTCTCGTCGTGTTCGGCCGCTCACACCACCTGGTGCAGCCAGCGCACGGGTGCGCCCTCTCCCGCGTAGCGGAACGGCTCGAGTTCGTCGTCCCACGGCTTGCCCAGCAGCTTGGCCAGTTCGGCCTCCAGCTCGGTCTCACCCCGCTGGCTGCGCAGCAGCGCCGCGCGCAGCCGGTCCTCGGGAATGAGGATGTCGCCGTGGATGCCGGTGACGGCATGGAAGATGCCCAGGTCGGGGGTGCAGCTGTAGCGTTCGCCCTCCGCGGTGGGGCAGGGCTCGGCGGTGACCTCGAAGCGCAGGAGGTGCCAGCCGCGCAGCGCGGAGGCGAGCTTGGAGGCCGTGCCGACCTCGCCCTGCCAGGAGAACTCCGAACGCCAGGTGCCGGGTGCCGCGGGCTGCCGGATCCAGTCGAGGCTCACGCGCGTGCCGAGCACCCCGGCGACGGCCCACTCGACGTGCGGGCACAGCGCGCGCGGCGCGGAGTGCACGTACAGAACTCCACGTGTCGTCACCGGAACCTCCGGGCAGAGCGGGACATCTTGCGGACTGGCGGTGCGGCAGTGGCACGACGGCCGCGTTGATGGCGAGGCTACCTTGCGGTGGCGCAAGGAGTGTGACGTACCGTCGGTCCTGGTGCCAGGAAACTCCCGCCATTCACCCAGGGGGACGCTTGTACGGGGGTGCGCCGTTCCAAGGTCGCGGGCCGGGAACCCTCGCGCGTTGTCATGAGAGGGAGCACTCCACCGTCGAACGAGGGGATCAGCAGGGATGCGGAAGCGAAGGCACCGTGCGCGGGCCGCCCTCGCCGTCGTGGCGGCGGCCGTGCTGGCGACGGCGGGGTGCGACGCCTTCGGTGGGGGCGGCGCCGACGGCACGAAGGACTCCGGGACGGGCGCGGCCCGGCCCTCGGCCAGACCCGCTCCGGTGTGGGACCGCCGCCCGGACTCGATCGCCGCGGTCGGCGACTCCATCACCCGCGGGTTCGACGCGTGCGCGGTGCTCTCCGACTGCCCCGAGGTGTCGTGGGCGACGGGCAGTGACGCCAGGGTCGACAGCCTGGCGGTGCGGCTGCTGGGGGTGCGGGGGGCGGCGGAGCGCAGCTGGAACTACGCGGTGACAGGCGCCCGGATGTCCGACCTGCCGCAGCAGATGGCCCAGGCGGCCGCCCGCCGTCCGCAACTGGTGACGGTGATGATCGGTGCGAACGACGCGTGCCGCTCGTCGGCCTCGGCGATGACGCCGGTGGCCGACTTCCGCGCGAGCTTCGAGGAGTCCCTGGCCACCCTGCGCGCCGAGCTGCCGAAGACTCAGGTGTACGTGGCGAGCGTGCCGAACCTGAAGCGGCTGTGGTCCGAGGGCCGGGCGAATCCGCTGGGCAAGCAGGTGTGGAAGCTCGGCATCTGCCCCTCGATGCTGAGCGAGGCCGACGACCTGACCCGTGCGGCCACGATGCGGCGGGAGACGGTGCAGCAGCGGGTGCAGGAGTACAACGAGGTGCTGAGGGACGTCTGCGCCAAGGACCGCCGCTGCCGCTTCGACCGGAACGCGGTCTTCGACTACCGCTTCGACACCGAGCAGCTCAGCCCCTGGGACTGGTTCCACCCGAGCCGCAACGGGCAGGCCCGGCTCGCAGAGATCGCCTACCGCGCCGTCACCGCCTCGAGACCGTGACCTAGCCTTTCCCACATGAGTGAACTTTTCGGCACACTTTCCGATGGCTCACCGGTGCACCGCTGGACGCTGGAGCGGGCCGGGCTGCGGGTGCGAGTGCTGTCGTACGGCGGGATCGTGCAGTCGATAGGGGTCCCGGACCGGGAGGGACGCACGGCGGACGTGGTGCTGGGGTTCCCCGCGCTCGACGGCTATCTGGAGCACCCGGAGCCGTATCTCGGGGCCCTGGTCGGCCGGTACGCCAACCGGGTGGCGAGTGCCCGCTTCCCGCTGGACGGTCGCACATACGCGCTGGCCCCGAACGACGGGCCGAACACGCTGCACGGCGGTGAGCGCGGCTTCGACAAGCGGGTGTGGGACGCCGAACCGGTCGAGCACGGTGTGCGCCTGACCCGGGTGAGCCCGCACGGCGAGGAGGGTTTCCCGGGTCGGCTGGCGGTGACGGCCACGTACACACTGGAGGCGTCCGGTGCGCTGCGGATCGTCTACGAGGCGGTCACGGACGCGCCGACCGTCGTCAACCTCACCAACCACACGTACTGGAACCTGGGCGGTTCGGGCCACGCCGGCGGCCACGAGCTGCGGCTGTCCGCCTCCCGGTACACCCCGGTCGGCCCGGACCTGATTCCCACCGGGGCCCTGGAGGACGTGGCCGGCTCCCGTTTCGACTTCCGCACGGCCCGCAAGGTCGGCTCCGGCTACGACCACAACTTCGTGCTGGACAAGGGCGTGACACCCACGGCGGAGGAGGTGGCCGAGCTGTACGACCCGGCGTCCGGGCGGGTGCTCACCGTGGCCACCACCGAGCCGGGCCTCCAGCTCTACACCGCCGACCAGCTGAGCGACCCCTACGGCCCCGGGGACGGCATCGCCCTGGAGACCCAGCACTTCCCGGACTCCCCCAACCGCCCGGACTTCCCGAGCACCGAGCTGCGGCCGGGTCACCTCTTCCGGTCCGAGACGGTGTACGGCTTCTCGGTGCGCCGAGGTCTGCCGTAGGGACTCCACGAGCCCCGGTCCAGGGGTCAGGTCCCGGACCGGGGCTGCTCGTGGGGACTTGTCCCGGATCAGACGTTAATCGCCGAGGTCAGCCTGCGGTCCGTGATCGAGCGGCCGGCTGCGATCTCGTACGAACCCTTCACATACGCCCACGACTTCGCCGTGTCGTCCCAGATCTCGAAGGCGCGGCGGGGCAGCTCGACGGTCACCTCGACGCTCTCGCCGGGTCCGGCCTCGGCGCTCGCGAACCCGGCCAGTGGGCGCGCCGGGCGCTCGGCGTCCGGCTCGGCCGGGGACAGATAGACCTGCACGACCTCGCGGCCCGGCCGCTCCCCGGTGTTGCGGACGCGGATGCGCGCGGTGGTGCCCTCGACCTGCAGGGACTCATAGGTCCAGTCGGTGTAGCCGAGGCCGTGCCCGAAGGGGTACGACGGGGTGCGGCCGGCCTTCTCCCAGGCGCGGTAGCCGATGAACACACCCTCGGTGTAGGGCAGCTCCCCGTCCTCGGGGACGACCTGGGTGACGGGGGCGTCGGCAAGGGATCCCCAGGTGGTGGGGAGCCGTCCGCCGGGCTCGTGCGCGCCGGTCAGGACGTCGGCGAGGGCCGCGCCGCCCTCCTGGCCGGGGAACCAGGTCAGCAGCACGGCCGCGACCTCGTCCCGCCACGGCAGCTCGACCGGGGAGCCGGAGTTGACGACCACGACGGTGTGCGGGTTGGCGGCGGCGACGGCGCGGACCAGGTCGTCCTGGCGGCCGGGCAGCCTCAGGTCGGTGCGGTCGAAGCCCTCGGACTCGACGCGGTCGGTGGTGGCGACCATGACGACGGCCGTGTCGGCGCCGCGGGCGGCCTCGACGGCCTCGGCGATCAGCTCGTCGGGGTCGCGCCGCGGGGCGGAGTGGGCGAGGGCGAAGGCGACGACCTTCATGGGGATGTTCTCGGGCAGCTGGACGACATGGGTGAGCAAGACGTCGACGGTGCCGCCCGCGGTGAGTTCGGCCTGGGCGCGGGGGACGGGTGCGGTGAAGAAGGCCTCGAAGGGGCCGCCCCGGTCGGGGCGCTGGACGTCGTCGTAGTACGTCGTCCCGTCGACGGTGAGCGTGAACGGGCCCATGCCCCGGATGCCGAAGCTGTGCGGGCCGGACTCGCGCGGGGTGAAGGTGCCGGTCAGTTCCACGGTGTGCAGGGTGTCGTGGGTGACGCCCGCGGGCAGGTCGGAACCCATCCACTGGATCTGCCCGTTGGGCGCGGAGCCGGTGCCGAGGACGTTGCCGTCGGCGTCGCGGCAGACCGCCCGGAGGCTGAAGCCCTGCTCGGCGACGGCGAGTTCGGTGGCCGGGTCGGCGCCGACGGCGTAGGTGAGGGTGCCGTCGGGAAGGGCGGCGGTGAGGCCGTCGAGCGGGGAGACGACGCGGGCCGGGAAGACGGTGGCGGAGCCGCCGCCGAGGACGCGGGCGTCGCGGGCGGCGGCGCCGATGAGGGCCACCGTGCCGTTCGGCTTCAGGGGCAGGGCGCCGCGCTCGTTGCGCACGAGGACGAAGGAGCGGCGGGCGATCTCGCGGGCCAGAGCCTCGCCGTCGGCCGGCGCGGGCGGCTCGGCGACGGCCGGCTCGGCCCCGTCCAGGATGCCGACGCGGGCCGCGAGGCGCAGCACCCGGCGTACGGCGGCGTCGACGGTGGTCTCGGCGACCCGGCCGTCCCCGACGGCGCGGGCGAGGGTCTCGCCGTACACGGTGTCGGGGCCGGGCATGGCGACGTCGAGGCCGCCGGCGATGGCGCCCACGGTGTCGCGGGCGGCCATCCAGTCGGAGACGTTGAAGCCGTCGAAGCCCCATTCGCCGCGCAGGACCTCGTTGACGAGGTGGCGGTGCTCGGTCATGGTCGTGCCGTTGACCGTGTTGTACGCGGTCATGATCCCCCAGGGGTGGGCGTTCGTCACGATCGCCTCGAAGGGGGCCAGGTACAGCTCGCGCAGGGCGCGTTCGGAGACCAGGTTGTTCACGGTGAAGCGGTCGGTCTCGGCGTCGTTGGCGACGAAGTGCTTGACGGTGGTGCCGACCCCGCCGGACTGGACGCCGGTCACATAGCCGGTGCCGATCACGCCGGTCAGGTACGGGTCCTCGCTGTAGGCCTCGAAGTGGCGGCCGCCGAGCGGGGAGCGGTGCAGGTTGACGGTGGGGGCGAGCAGGACGTGGACGCCCTTGCGGCGGGCCTCCTGGGCGAGCAGCACGCCCGCGCGGCGGGCGAGTTCGGGGTCCCAGGTGGCGGCGAGCGCGGTCGGCGAGGGCAGGGCGACCGAGGGGTCGTCGGCCGTCCAGCGCACGCCCCGGACGCCGATCGGGCCGTCGGACATGACCAGCGACTCCAGGCCGATCTCCGGCAGGGCGGGCAGGGTCCACATGTCCTGGCCGGCCAGCAGCCGCGTCTTGGCGTCGAGGTCGAGCCGGCGCAGCGCCGCCTCCACGACCGCCTCGCGAGCCTCGTCCCCGCGCGCCTTGTCCGTCTCCGCCACGGCGGTACCTCCTCGCTGAAGTCCCTCTGGGTCTCCCTCATCCTGCATCCACTACCTGTAGGGCGGTAGGTTTTGTTATCTTGCCGTTATATTCGCTCGACGGGGATGCCTTACGGTGACGTCATGAACGCGAGGGTCAGGAGCGAGGAGCGGCGCGCGGAGATCGTCGGGGCGGCCCTGGAGGTGATCGCCGAGCGCGGTTACCGGGGGGCGAGCCTGGCCGCGGTGGCCGAGCGGGTCGGGCTGACCCAGCAGGGGCTGCTGCACCACTTCCCGACGAAGGACGCCCTGCTGGTGGCCGTGCTCCAGGAGCGGGACCGGTGGGACGCGGTGCCGGACACGCGGTGGCGGGTCGATCTGCTGGCCTCGCTGGTCGAGTACAACGCGATGCGCCCGGCCATCATCCAGACCTTCTCGGCGCTGCTCGGTGAGAGCGTGACGGAAGGGCACCCGGCGCGGGCCTACTTCACCGAGCGCTATGCCCGGGTCCGCGAGAGCATGGCGGCGGTCCTGCGCGCCGAGTACGGCGACCTGCTGCCGAACGGCCTGACCCCGGAGCGGACCGCCCCGCTGCTCGTGGCGGTGATGGACGGCCTGCAGTACCAGTGGCTGCTGGACCCGGAGTCGGTCGACATGCCGGGCGCCTTCCGGGACTTCCTGCGACTGCTGGGCGAGCCGGCGGAGTGAGGCTCACTGGTTCCAGGCGTGGGCCAGGGACTTGCTGAGCACGCACACGACCGCGAAGGCGAGCGCCCAGGCGTGGGCTCCCGCCGCGTACAGGGCGACGACCGCGATGCCGAACCAGAGCGTCTCGAAGGCGGCGCGGGCGGCGCCCCGGAGCTTGAACCTCGCCCGTGGGGAGCCGAACAGGCCCCACAGCCAGCCCAGGACGCCCGGCGCGAAGACGGCGAGCAGCCAGCCGCTGGTGTCGAGGAGGGTGTATCCCCAGTAGGAGACGGCCGCGAGGGCGCCGAGTTCCATGAGGAAGATGACGCCGAGGTTCACGGCCTTCACTGTCTTCACGCGTGGCAGTATCACCCCTCGTACGGCACTTCCACCACGTGTGACGGAAGGACCCGAACTCCCTTGACCTCGCTGCGAATACGCACCGCAGTCCTCGGCGTGACCCTGCTGGCCGGGATGGCCGCACTGTCCGCCCCCACCACGACCGCCTCAGCCGCCCCGGCGGCCCTCTCCCCCACCGTCGAGGAACAACGGCTCGACCGGGCCGTACCGCGGGAGATCCTCGAACGCTCCGGATTCGCCGACGTGGCACCGGAGTTCACGCAGGCCCTGGAGCACGCCCGGTCCTACGCGCAGGCCCGCCACGTCGTCGTGACCCAAGGCTCGGCGCTGTGGCGGCGGGCCGTGAACCGGGCGCAGGGCCGCGGGCCGGCCGGTGGTGAACTGAGCCGGGACGACGACCGGCCGCTGTACTGGGCGCGCCTCGGACTGACCCGTGAAGTGCGCACCTGGGAACCGGAGTTCGTGCTCTCCGATGCGCAGAGGACGGCACTGCTGGACGATCTGGAGCGCACCTCCCGCGGCCAGACGGACATCCGCTATCCCCGGCAACCGCACCTACGGCGCATCCTCCTCACCGGTTTCGACCCCTTCACGCTGGACCGGGACATCCGTATCTCCAACCCCTCAGGGGCGAGCGCGCTGGCGCTGGACGGCACGGTGATCCTGACGGCGCGGGGGCCCGCCCGCGTGGAGACGGCCGTGTTCCCGGTTCGCTGGGCGGACTTCGCGGCCGGCACGGTGGAGCGGACCCTGCGGTCGTACCTGCCGAAGGTCGACCTGTTCACGACCGTGAGCCAGGGCCGGGTCGGCCGTTTCGACATCGAGCGCACCAACGGCGCCTGGCGGGGCGGCTTCCCGGACAACGACAACGTCTCGCGCACCGAGAGCGTCCCGGTCACCGACCCGGCCGCACAGCCCCAGTGGACGACGACGACCCTGCCGTACGCGGCCGTCACGGCCGCCGACACGGGCCGGTTCCCGGTGTACGACCACACGGAGGTGACCGAGATCCCGGCGGGAGGCACCGATCCCGTCGTACGGCCGGACGGTCCGACCCCCGGTTCGACGGCCCGTGCGGGCGGCGGCGGAAACTACCTCTCCAACGAGATCGCGTACCGCGCGACCCTGCTCCGGGACCGCCTGGGCCTGCACGACACCCTGCCGGGCGGCCATGTGCACACACCCGTGCTGCAGTTCGGCGCGGACAACAGCGACCCGGCGACGGGGACGGTGACCGACCCGGAGTTCGTCCGCAACCGGCTGGACATCATCGCCCAGGTGCGCTCCATCGTGACGGTGGCGGCGGAGGCCACGTTCAGGAGGTGACCTGCTCCCCGTCCTCCTCCGAGGCCTCGCCCGCCTCACCCTCGGTGCTCTCCTCGCCCAGCAGCTCCCGGGCGAGGAGGGTGGCGCCCGCGACCGCGCCCGGCATCAGGAACACCGCGACGAACGGGACCAGGAAGGCCAGGCCGAGCGGCGCGCCGAAGCCCCACACCAGGGCCTTGCGGGAGCGGAGCAGAGCGAGGCGGGCGCGGAGTTCGACGCCACGGCGCTGGAGGGCGACGGCGGCCAGTTCCTCGGTGAGGAAGAACCCGGTGACGAAGAAGCCGATCACCGGGACGACCGTCTGGCCCACGACGGGCAGGAAACCGAGGGCGAAGAGCAGGACGCCCCACACGCAGGCCCGCACCAGGATCCGCAGGCTGTCGCGGGCCGAGATCCACAGCTCGCGCCACAGGGGCAGGCCCGAGCGGGGTGCCGTGCCGTCGGGCGAGACGTCCTCGTCGACCTTCTCCGACAGGCTCTCGTAGAAGGGCTGGCCGATCAGCAGGGTGACGGCCGTGAACGTCAGGACGGCCAGCAGCAGGCCGAGGGCGAACAGGACGGCCGTGAGGAAGCCGCGGAACAGACCCTGCCAGGGGCTCGACCAGTCGTCCGCGAACGGGGTCGCCCAGGCCACCCCGTCCTCGCCCCACACCCCGAGCGCGACCAGCGCCGCCGCGTACAGAACCAGCGTGATCAGACCGGGCAGCAGCCCGAAGCCGTAGCTCTTCCCGTGCCGGCCGACCCATCGCTGGCCTTCGAGGAGATGTCCGAAACCCGCCCCAAGATCGCGCATGACGAAGACTTTACCGTCGGCCCTCAGGCGTCGAGCATCCGCCGCAGCAGATCGCGCAGCACCAGCCGCTCGTCGTCGGACAGGCCCGCCAGCGGCTCGCGGGCGAAGCGCAGCCCGTCCCGCAGCTCGCGGACCACGCCGCACCCCTCGTCGGTGGCTGCGGCCACCTTCACCCGCCGGTCGCCGGGGTCGGGGCGGCGCTCGACCAGCCCCCGGGACTCCAGGCGGTCCACGATCCCGGTCACGTTGGACGGCTCGCACTTCAGCTTCTGCGCGAGCTTGCGCATGGGCAGCGGTCCGAGCGTCAGGAGGCTGAGCAGCTTCGCCTGGGCGCCGGTCAGGGCGTGCCCGGCGGCGGCCTCCTCGTAGTCCGCGTGGTACCGGGCCACCACCTCGGCGATGAGCTGGACGACCTCGATGGTCAGTTCGTCCGGACGGGTCTTCTCGGGTGTGGCCATGCCCTCAGGATACCCGCTTACTTGACAACATGAAATATTCACGTGCACGGTTGTTTCAGTCACTGAAGTAAATCCGAAAGGTCCTGTCATGATCAACCGCGAGTGGCACCTGCAGAGCCGTCCCGTCGGCTGGCCGAAGCCCGAGGACTTCGCCCTGGTCGAGACGCCCGTCCCGACCCCCGGCGAGGGCCAGGTGCTGGTACGCAACAAGTACCTCTCCGTGGACCCGTACATGCGCGGCCGGATGAGCGCGGCGAAGTCGTACGCCGCTCCCTACGAGCTGGGCAAGGTCATGCAGGGTGGTGCGGTCGGCGAGGTCGTGGCCTCCGACGCCGAGGGCATCGCGGTCGGCGACCACGTCCTGCACTTCTTCGGCTGGCGCGAGTACGCCGTCCTGGACGCGCAGCACGCCGTCAAGGTCGACGCGTCGGCCGCGCCGCTGTCGACATACCTCGGTGTGCTCGGCATGACCGGCCTGACCGCCTACGCGGGTCTGCTGCGCACCGCCTCCTTCAAGGAGGGCGACGTGGTGTTCGTGTCCGGCGCGGCGGGCGCCGTGGGCAGCCAGGTCGGACAGATCGCCAAGCTCAAGGGCGCCGCGCGGGTCATCGGCTCGGCCGGTTCGGACGAGAAGGTCAAGCTGCTGGTGGAGGAGTACGGCTTCGACGCCGCCTTCAACTACAAGAACGGCCCGGTGGGCGAGCAGCTGCGCGAGGCCGCCCCCGACGGCATCGACGTCTACTTCGACAACGTCGGCGGCGACCACCTCGAGGCGGCCATCGGCTCGCTCAACCAGGGCGGCCGGATCGCGGTCTGCGGCATGATCTCCGTCTACAACAACACCGAGCCGGCCCCCGGCCCGCGGAACCTCGCCCGGCTGATCCAGACCCGCGGCCGCATCGAGGGCTTCCTGGTCGGCGACCACTACGACCTGCAGCCGCAGTTCGTCCAGGAGGTCGGCCCCTGGGTCGCCTCGGGTGCGCTGAAGTACCGCGAGACGGTCGTCGAGGGCATCGAGAACAACCTGGAGGCGTTCCTCGGTGTGCTGCGCGGCGACAACACCGGGAAGATGATCGTCAAGCTCTGACCCCTGGTCCGGGCTTTCCGACATGCGGTAACTTCTTTCCGAAATCCGCCGTCGATCGTGGGCGCGAGTCGCGGTGGACCGAGGAGGAAGAGAAGCGCATGCCCATTCAGCAGTCCGACGTCCTGTACACGGCTGTCGCCACCGCCGAGAACGGCCGCGACGGCCGTGTAGCCACCGACGACGGCAGGCTCGACGTCGTCGTGAACCCGCCCGAGGAGATGGGCGGCAACGGCGCCGGCACCAACCCCGAGCAGCTGTTCGCCGCCGGGTACAGCGCCTGCTTCCAGGGCGCGCTCGGTGTGGTCGCCCGGCAGGAGGGCGCCGACGTCTCCGGCTCGACCGTCACCGCGAAGGTCGGGATCGGCAGGAACGAGGACGGCTTCGGGATCATCGTGGAGATCTCCGCGAACATCCCGAACGTCGAGGAGACCGTTGCTCGGGAGCTGATCGAGAAGGCGCATCAGGTGTGCCCGTACTCGAAGGCGACTCGGGGCGACATCACCGTGACGCTGGTCTGAGAACCGTCGTTGCGCACAACGGCAGCCGCATCCTTGGACGTGGGGTGCGGCTGCGCTGCGTCGGCGGATCGGCGTCTGCCGGGTGCGGTGAGGGTTCGGGTGCGGGTTGTCGTGGGTTGCTCGCGCCCACGCGGCGGAGCCGCACATCGATACGGTCCCGCGCCCCTCAACGAGTCAGCGCCGCCCGGTGCAGTGCCGCTGCCAGCCTTTCGTTCTCCGGGGCCGCACCTCCCGGGAAGGCGAAGCGGCGGCGGGTGTAGCCATAGGCCAAACCGCTGCGCGGGTCCGCGAAGGCCTGGGAGCCGGCCGCGCCGCTGTGGCCGATCGCGCCGGCGCCGAGGAAGGGGTGCCAGGTGTCGGCGGTGGCCTGGAAGCCGAGGCCGAACGACTTGTGGGCGCGGGCCACCAGGTCGTACCCGACGGAGTGCAGCTGGCCGAACTCCGCCACCGTGTCCTCCTTCAGCAGCGGCGCCTTGCCGTCGGCCTCGCTGATGATCGCCGCGTACATGCTGGCCAGGCCGCGGGCCGAGGCGACCCCGCCCACCGAGGCCGGGCCCCTGGCGCGGACGGTGCGGTCGTTCGGCAGTGTCGCCAGATCGGTCGGCTCCGGGGCGTGCCGGTTGAACGCGATCGAGGCGAGGGTGTGCGGACCGCTCGGCAGCGCGCCCAGCACCGCCTGCTGTTCGGGGGTCGGCAGCATCGGCAGCGTGGTACGGAAGCGGGGCTCCCGGGACGGGGGCAGGCCCAGGTGGAAGTCCAGCCCGTAGGGCGCGCGGACCCGCTCCTCGTACAGCTCCTGGGTCGTCCGTCCCGTCGCGCGCCGGACCACCTCGCCGGTGAGCGCGCCGATCACCAGGGCGTGGAAGCCGAAGGCCGTGCCCGGCCGCCAGAACGGCCGCTGGTCGGCGAGCCGTTCGGCCATGGCCCGGTCGTCGGCCAGCTCCGCCGCGCTGAACCCGGTGTCGGTGCCGACCAGTCCGGCGCGGTGCGCGAGCAGGTCGCGCAGGGTCAGCCCCGCCTTGCCCTCGGCTCCGAACTCCGGCCAGTAGTAGGTGACTTTGCGGTCCAGCTCAAGCGTGCCCTCCTGCACGAGCAGGGCCACGACGAGGTGGGCGGCACCCTTGGTGGAGGAGAACACGCCATACAGCGAGTCCCCGTCGGCACCCTCGCCCGCCCACAGGTCGACGACCCGCCGGCCGCGCACGTAGGCGCACAACTGCCCCTCGTAGTCGTCCCGTTCCTCGGCGACGAAGGCGGCGAACTCCTCGCGCACCGCTTCGAAGCCCTCGGCGACCGTGCCGTGCACGGTGATCCGCTGCGTCATCCGCTCTCCTCGACCGAGCCGCTGCTCTCCCTGCCACAACGCCCGTTCCGCCGTCGGGCGTTCCCGAGATCGTGTACGGCGAGACGTACCTGTCCGACTCAACCGTCCCGGGGGCGGGTTGGTGTCACCGATGCCCCGGATGGCCGATGGCACACGGTGGTACGGAACCCGCCGGGGCCGTTTCGGTGCGGCGGCTTCGGTGCAGCGGCCTTTCGACGGGGATCGCGCGGTGCGGCACACCGCGCGGCGGCCTGCCTAGGTGCACCACCACAGGAAGCGGTTGCACGTCCTGGTCGGCGACGGCTTCGGTGTCGGGCCGGACGTCGTCGGGCCGGACGTCGGGGTGGACGCGGGACGGGACGGCGCGGGAACGGCCGGGGCCGAGGTCGTCGCGCCCGCGCCCGTCGTGGCCGATTGCTGCGCCTTGTCCGTGGCGGACGGGGACTTGGAGGCCTTGTCCTTCGGGGACTTGGAGGCGGAGGCCGAGGCCGACGCGTCCGGCGAGGCGGAGGCGTTCGGGTTGCCCGCCGTGCCCGAGGTCCTGTCGAGGGGGTCGGCCGTCCGGTCCGGGGAGGCGGAGGCACCGCCGTCCACCGAGGCGTCCCCGGACGCCGCCGGCTTGTCGCTGGAGAAGGGGGAGAAGGGTGCGTCCGTGCCGAGTTCGGCGAGGCTGAGACCGCCCGCCGCCAGCACGAAGCCCGCGGCGATCAGCAGGGTACGGCGCCGGCGGCGCCGGTGCGCCGCGGCCTTGCGGTCGCGCCGGCTGGCGTCGCCGGAGGCGGGGCCGCTGCCGGCGGCGGCCGCTCCACCACGGCCCCGGCCGCGCGACTGGCGCCGGGCGGCACGGCCTCCGGGCTCGTCCACGCCCTCGTGGTCGCCCCGGTCCCGGTAATCGTCCTGGTCTTCGTGATCGTCCTGGCCTTCGTAGCCCTCCCGGTGCTCGTCGGCCGCGTGGCCGTCCGGGTCCGGGTGGCCGTCCGTGGCCTGTCCGGCGTCGAACCCGGCCGGCGTCGCCCCGGCCGTGAACCCGTCGGAGGGGCCGCCGGCGGGGAAGGAGCCGTGTTCGGGAAGGTCGGCGTACGGCCGACCGGGTGTTCCCGCGAACGCCTGTTGCCCGTACGGGCCCGCCACCGTGCCCGCGTATCCGTGCGCGACGGCGGCGTCCGCGCGCGCGGAGAGAGAGTGCGCGGGCGCGCCACACCCGGGGCAGGCCAGGGCGCCGTTGAGGTGCCGTTGGCACGGGTGGCAGAAGTCCATGACGCCGGAAGACTAGATTCCCCGTCGGTCACGTTCCTAGGCGCGCTTGTGAAGGTTTGGTGCGAGACCGAAAAGGTTCTCGAAATCCTTGCCGAAACCGTTACCCGTTCGCCCCATTGACACCCTGACCGCCCCGTCCTTACTGTCACGCCAGCATTTCGAACGTGTGACGAAATCTCGAACAGCTGAAGGGCAACTGCCGTGCGCATCACCGGAATCAGCACACACGTGGTCGGGACGCCGTGGCGCAACCTGACCTACGTCCAGGTGCACACCGACGAGGGGATCACGGGAGTCGGCGAGACCCGGATGCTCGGTCACACCGACGCGCTGATCGGCTACCTGCGGGAGGCCGAGGCCAATCACATTCTCGGCTCGGACCCGTTCGCCGTCGAGGACCTCGTACGCCGGATGAAGTACGGCGACTACGGCCGCGCCGGTGAGATCGTGATGTCCGGCATCGCGGTCGTGGAGATGGCGTGCTGGGACATCAAGGGCAAGGCCCTCGGCGTGCCGGTCTGGCAGCTGCTCGGCGGGAAGGTGACGGACAGGGTCAAGGCGTACGCCAACGGGTGGTACACGACCGAGCGAACCCCGGAGGCCTACCACAAGGCGGCCCAGGGGGTCATGGAGCGTGGCTACAAGGCCCTGAAGATCGACCCCTTCGGCACCGGGCACTTCGAGCTGGACCACGACCAGACGCTGTACGCCGTCTCCCTCATCGAGGCCGTGCGCGACGCCATCGGCCCGGACGCCGAGCTGATGCTGGAGATGCACGGCCGCTTCTCCCCCGCCACCGCCGTCCGGCTCGCCAGGGAGATGGCCCCGTTCAAGCCGGCCTGGCTGGAGGAGCCGGTGCCGCCGGAGAACCTCAAGGCGCTGGAGAAGGTCGCCGCCAAGGTGGACATCCCGGTCGCCACCGGTGAGCGCATCCACGACCGGATCGAGTTCCGCGAGCTGTTCGAGAGCCAGGCCGTGGACATCATCCAGCCGGACGTCGGCCACATCGGCGGCATCTGGGAGACGCGGAAGCTCGCCGCGACCGCCGAGACCCACTACATGCTGGTCGCCCCGCACAACGTGGGCGGTTCGGTGCTCACGGCGGCGAGTCTCCAGGTCGGATTCACCTCCCCGAACTTCAAGATCCTGGAGCACTTCAACGACTTCGCGGACGCGGAGATCAAGAAGGTCGTCAAGGGTGCCCCCGAGGTCGTCGACGGCTACTTCCACCTCTCCGACCGGCCCGGTCTCGGGGTGGAGCTCGACACCGACGCGGCCGCCGAGTTCCCGCAGCAGCAGGCCCGGTTCGATCTGTGGGCCGAGGGCTGGGAGCAGCGCAAGCCGAAGGACACGAAGTGACCTCCCGAGGGTCCCGGGTCCTGATCGAGGCGCCGGGCGCCCACCGGGTCGAGGAGCACACGCCCCGCGATCCCGGGCCCGGCGAGGCGCTGGTCGCGGTGCACGCGGTCGGCATCTGCGGCAGTGACCGCGAGGTGTACCAGGGCAACCGGCCCGAGGGGTACGTCCGTTACCCGCTCACGCCCGGCCACGAGTGGTCGGGGACCGTGCGGGCCGTGGGTGCCGGGGTGCCCTCGACGCTCGTCGGACGCAAGGTGGTCGGCGAGGGCTTCCGCAACTGCCAGGTGTGCGACCGCTGTCACGCGAGCGAGACCACGCTGTGCACGGCCGGGTACGAGGAGACCGGGTTCACCCAGCCGGGTGCCATGGCCACCACGCTCACCCTGCCCGCCCGGCTGCTGCACCCGCTGCCGGACGACGCCGACCTCACCGCCGCCGCCCTGCTGGAGCCGGCCGCCTGCATCGCGGCAGCCGCGCTCAAGGCGGGTGCCCGGCCCGGCGAGCGGGTCGCGGTGGTCGGCACGGGCACGCTCGGGATGTTCGCCGTGCAGTTCCTGAAGGCGGTCTCGCCGGCGGAACTGCTCGTGGTGGGCACGCGGAACGACCGGGAGGCGCTCTCCAGGCGGTTCGGGGCGACCGACTTCCGGCTCAGGGACCAGGACCTCCCGGACGACTTCGACGTCGTCGTGGAGACCGCCGGATCAGCGTCCGCCGCGCGCACCGCCGCCTCGCTGCTCAGGCGCGGCGGACGGCTGGTGCTGACCGGTATCCCGGCGCCGGGCGCGGACGGGCTCGACCCGACCGATCTCGTCGTACGGCAGCTGGAGGTGCACACGGTCTTCGGGGCCCCACCCGATGCCTGGGCGCACGCCGTGCGGGTGTTCGGCGCCGGCTTGCTCGACCCACTGCCGCTGGTCACGCACGAGCTGCCACTGACCGAGTTCCCACAGGCCATCGAGCTGGTGGGGGCCGGTGATCCGAAGGTGGGCAAGGTGCTGCTGCGCCCCTGAACGTACGCCGGTCAGGGCGTGAACTGACGGCGCCCTGACCGGCGTACCACCGAGGCCTTGTTTTTCAGCGTTTTTTCGGCTTTTTCTCAGCGTTCTATCGGCGCTTTCTCGGCCCTGCCACCGAGGCCTCGCTCCACCCAGAGCCGCGAACCTTGTCCGAAATACCGAACACGAAGGACAGCTTGTGACCGACGCTTCCGCCCCGGCAGTCCGCAGGCCCGGTGAGCAGGTGCTCGCCGCACTCGGCCTGGACGCGCCCGGCCTCGACCCCGCCGACGCCTCCGCCCACAGCTTCCCGGGCGGCGGCCGCTGGCGCACCGAGATCCCCTCGTGCGAGGGTCCCGAAGCGCTGGCGGTCGTGCTCAAGGAGGCCTCACGCCTCGACGTGCCGATCCACCGGATCAGCCAGGGCAGCGGCGTGTGGATGCTCACCGACGCCGAGATCACCGAGATGGTCGAGGCGACCGGTGAACGCGACATCGAGCTGTGCCTGTTCACCGGCCCGCGCGGCACGTGGGACATCGGCGGCTCGGTGCGCTCCGACTCGCGGGGGGCCGGACTGCGCGCCCGCGGCCACGACGCCGTCGCCGGCTGTGTCGAAGACGCCGTACGGGCCACCGAACTGGGCGTCAAGTGCCTGCTGGTGGCCGACGAGGGCGTGCTGTGGACCCTGCACCGGGCCCGCGAGGCGGGGATCGTCCCGGCCGACACCACGCTGAAGGTGTCGGCGCTGATCGGCCCGGTCAACCCGGCCTCGTACGCCGTCTTCGAACGGCTCGGCGCCGACTCCGTCAACGTGCCAAGCGATCTGACGCTGAATCACCTCACCGAGATCCGCCGGGTGTCCGCCGCCCCCATGGACATGTACATCGAGGCCCCCGACGACCTCGGCGGCTATGTGCGGATGTACGAGGTCGCCGAGCTGATCCGGCGCGGCGCACCGCTCTACCTGAAGTTCGGCCTGTCCAAGGCTCCCGGCATCTACCCGTGGGGCACCCATCTGCGGGACGTGACCCTGGACACCGCCCGGGAGCGGGTGCGGCGCGGCCGCCTCGCCCTGGACCTGCTCGCCCGGCACGGCGCGGACGGCGACATGGCGCCGCTCGGCTCCCGGCTGCCCGGCCCGCTCAACCGCTTCCCATCGGCCTAGCCCCCCTTCTCGACGACTCTCAACGACTCTCAACGACGAGACCCACAAGGACGGACCACCCATGCGCAACCGCAGAGCCGCACTCGCCGCGATAGCCGGAGCCGCCTCGCTCGCCCTCACCCTGACCGCCTGCGGCCAGAACAGCGAGGGCGGCAGCAAGAACAAGGGCGGTGACACCAAGGGCGGCACCATCGGCATCGCGATGCCGACCAAGTCCTCCGAGCGCTGGATCGCCGACGGCAAGAACGTCGTCAAGAACCTGGAAGCCAAGGGCTACACGACCAAGCTGGTCTACGGCGAGGACGACCCGGACACCCAGGTCTCGCAGATCGAGAACCTGATCACGCAGGGCGTCAAGGGCCTGATCGTCGCGGCGATCGACAACAAGTCGCTGAACAACGTGCTCCAGGAGGCCGCGGACGCGAACATCCCGGTCATCGCCTACGACCGCCTGATCCTCGGCAGCAAGAACGTGGACTACTACGCCTCGTTCGACAACGAGAAGGTCGGCCGGTTGCAGGGCACGTACATCGTGCACCGGCTCGGCCTGGACAGCGGCAAGAAGGGCCCCTTCAACATCGAGCTGTTCGCCGGCTCGAACGACGACAACAACACCAAGTACTTCTTCGGCGGCGCGATGAGCGTGCTGCAGCCGTACATCGACAAGAAGCAGCTGGTGGTCAAGTCCGGCCAGACCGCGCTCAACAAGGTCACCACCCTGCGCTGGGACGGCACCACGGCCCAGCACCGCATGGAGGACGTCCTCACCTCCGCCTACAAGAGCGGCCGGGTCGACGCCGTGCTCTCCCCCTACGACGGAATCTCCATCGGCATCCTGTCCGCGCTGAAGTCGGACGGCTACGGCTCCGGCAGCAAGCCGCTGCCGGTCGTCACCGGCCAGGACGCCGAGCTGGCCTCGGTGAAGTCGATCATCGCCGGTGAGCAGACGCAGACCGTCTACAAGGACACCCGCCAGCTCGCCAAGGTCGCCGCGACCATGGTCGACGACGCCCTCCAGGGCAAGAAGCCGCAGGTCAACGACTCCAAGACCTACAACAACGGCACCAAGGTCGTGCCCGCCTACCTGCTGCAGCCGGTGAGCGTCGACAAGAGCAACTACAAGCAGGTGCTCGTCGACGGCGGCTACTACACCGAGTCCGAGCTCAAGTAAGCGCCCGCCCCTACGGATTGGAAGGCACGACCATGGCGGGACCCGTCCTGGAAATGCGCTCGATCGTCAAGACCTTTCCCGGTGTCAAGGCGCTGTCGGACGTCACCCTGACCGTCCGGCAGGGCGAGGTCCACGCCATCTGCGGGGAGAACGGCGCCGGCAAGTCCACCCTCATGAAGGTGCTCTCCGGCGTCCACCCGTACGGCAGTTACGAGGGGGACATCCTCTTCGAGGGGGACGTCGTCCAGTTCAGGGACATCCGGGCGAGCGAGCAGCACGGCATCGTCATCATCCACCAGGAGCTGGCGCTGGTGCCGTACCTCTCCATCGCGGAGAACCTCTTCCTCGGCAACGAGCACGCCAGGCGCGGGCTCATCAACTGGAACGAGACCCTGCGGCACGCCACCGAGCTGCTGCGCCGGGTCGGTCTGGACGAGCACCCGGAGACCCGCGTCACCGACATCGGCGTGGGCAAGCAGCAGCTCGTGGAGATCGCGAAGGCGCTGGCGAAGTCGGTGAAACTGCTGATCCTGGACGAGCCGACAGCGGCTCTGAACGACGAGGACAGCGGCAAACTCCTCGATCTCATCCTGGAGTTGAAGAACCAGGGCATCACCTCGATCATCATCTCGCACAAGCTGAACGAGATCCGCCGGGTCGCCGACTCGGTGACGATCATCCGGGACGGCCGGTCCATCGAGACCCTCGACGTCAGGGCGCCGGAGACGACCGAGGAGCGGATCATCGCCGGCATGGTCGGCCGTGACCTCGACCACCGCTTCCCCGAGCGCACCCCGCACCAGCCGGAGGAGGGCGCGGCACCCGCGCTGGAGATCCGCAACTGGACCGTGCACCACCCGATCGACCAGCAGCGCAAGGTCGTGGACGACGTGTCGATCGAGGTGCGCCGCGGGGAGATCGTCGGCATCGCGGGCCTGATGGGCGCGGGCCGCACCGAACTGGCGATGAGCGTCTTCGGGCGCACCTACGGCCGGTACGCGGGCGGCACGGTCCTGAAGGACGGCCGGGAGATCCGGACGAAGACCGTTCCGGAGGCGGTCCGGCACGGCATCGCCTACGTCACCGAGGACCGCAAGCACTACGGCCTCAACCTGATCGACACCATCAACCGCAACATCTCGCTGACCGCGCTGGACAAGGTCGCCAAGCGCGGTGTCGTGGACGAGCACGAGGAGCGGCAGGTCGCCGAGGGCTTCCGGGAGTCCATGAACATCAAGGCGCCGACCGTGTTCGAACCGGTGGGCAAGCTGTCGGGCGGCAACCAGCAGAAGGTCGTCCTCAGCAAGTGGATCTTCGCCGGGCCCGACGTGCTGATCCTGGACGAACCGACCCGCGGCATCGACGTGGGCGCCAAGTACGAGATCTACACGGTCATCGACCAGCTCGCGGCCCAGGGCAAGGCGGTCGTCTTCATCTCCTCCGAGCTGCCCGAACTGCTCGGCATGTGCGACCGCATCTACACGATGGCCGCCGGGCGGCTGACCGGTGAGGTGCCGCGGGCCGAGGCCACGCAGGAAGTGCTGATGCGTCGCATGACGAAGGACAAGACGGACAAAGAGGTAACGCGATGAGCACGGATGTGACCGCCAAGAGCCCGGCCCCGGCGCCGCCGGGCAAGAGCGCATCGGCCGGCGGCGGCCTGCTCCAGCTGATGCTGGACGGCCTGCGCCGCAACATGCGCCAGTACGGGATGCTGATCGCGCTCGGCCTGATCGTGGTCCTCTTCGCGGTCTGGACCGACGGGGACCTGCTGCTGCCGCGCAACGTCTCCAACCTGGTGCTGCAGAACAGCTACATCCTGGTCCTCGCGATCGGCATGATGCTGGTGATCATCGCCGGGCACATCGACCTGTCGGTCGGCTCGCTGACCGCGTTCGTCGGCGCCTTCGCCGCCGTGCTGACGGTGCAGCACGGGGTGTCCTGGCCGATCGCGCTGGTGCTGTGTCTGCTGGTGGGCGCGGCGGCGGGCTCGATCCAGGGCTATCTGATCGCCTATCTCGGCATACCGTCGTTCATCGTCACACTCGCCGGGATGCTGCTCTTCCGCGGTCTGACGGAGATCCTGCTCAAGGGCCAGACCCTCGGCCCCTTCCCCGACGGTCTGCAGAAGCTCGGCAACGGCTTCCTGCCCGAGGCGGGCCCGAACACCAACTACCACAACCTCACCCTGCTGCTCGGGCTCGTCCTGATCGCGGCCGTGGTGTGGCAGGAGGTCCGGGACCGCCGCCGCCAGCAGGAGTTCGCCCTGGACGTCCCGCCGACCCGGCTCTTCCTGCTCAAGCTGACGGCCCTGGTCGCCGCGATCCTCGCGCTGACCCTGCTGCTCGCCAGCTACAAGGGCGCCCCGATCGTGCTGATCATCCTCGGCGCACTGGTCGTCGGCTACGGCTACGTGATGCGCAACGCGGTGTTCGGCCGCCACATCTACGCGATCGGCGGCAACCTGCCGGCGGCCAAGCTGTCCGGCGTGAAGGACAAGAAGGTCACCTTCTACGTCTTCCTGAACATGGGCGTGCTCGCGGCCCTGGCGGGTCTGGTGGTCGCCGCCCGCCTGAACGCGGCCTCGCCGAAGGCGGGCGTCAACTTCGAACTCGAAGCCATCGCCTCGTCGTTCATCGGTGGCGCGTCCATGAGCGGCGGTGTCGGCACCGTCCTCGGCGCCATCATCGGCGGTCTCGTCCTCGGCGTGCTGAACAACGGCATGAACCTCCTCAGCGTCGGCACCGACTGGCAGCAGGTCATCAAGGGCCTGGCCCTGCTGCTGGCGGTCGGATTCGACGTGTGGAACAAGCGCAAGTCCGGTTCGTAAATCAGCTCGGGCCCCGCCGGAAGAGCCGGCGGGGCCCCTCCTTTTACGGGAGCCGCAAGTGGAACTGAACAGACGTACGGTCATCGCGGGCGCCGCGGCGGCGGGCATCGCCGCCACCACCCTCGGCTCGGGCACCGCCCAGGCCGCCTCCGGAGGCGGGAAGCCGGTGAAGGAACCCTTCGGCAGGCTCGCCGACGGCACCAAGGTCTACCGCTGGTCCCTGGCGAACGGCGGCACGCGCCTGAAGGTGCTGTCGTACGGCGGCATCGTCCAGGCCCTGGAGATCCCCGACCGGCACGGCCGCCACGCCAACGTCGTCGCGGGCTTCGACGACATCGACGACTACGTGGCGAAGAGCCCGTACTTCGGCGCCCTGATCGGCCGCTACGGCAACCGCATCGGCAAGGGCCGCTTCACCCTCGACGGCACGAGCCACCAGCTGTCCGTCAACGACGGCGAGAACAGCCTGCACGGCGGCGCCAAGGGCTTCGACAAGCACATGTGGGACGTCGAGCCGTTCACCGAGGGCTCCGACGTGGGCCTGCGCCTGTACTACACCAGCGCCGACGGGGAGATGGGCTACCCGGGCACCCTCAGGTCGCAGGTGACGTACACCCTCGACCGGCACGGCGCGTGGCGCATCGACTACGAGGCCACCACCGACCGGGCGACCGTCGTCAACCTCACCAGCCACGTCTACTGGAACCTGGCCGGCGAGGGCAGCGGCACGATCGAGGACCACGAACTCACGATCGCCGCCTCCCGCTACACCCCCACCGACTCGGGCCTGATCCCCACCGGCGAGCTGGCGAAGGTGGGCGGCACCCCCTTCGACTTCCGCCACGCCAAGCCGATCGGCCGGGACATCCGCGCCGGCCACGAGCAGCAGGTGCAGGCCAAGGGCTACGACCACAACTGGGCCCTGGACAAGGGCATCACCGCCGGGCCCGAGCACATCGCCACGCTGCGCGACCCGCGCTCCGGCCGCACGCTGAAGATCGCCACCGACCAGCCGGGGCTGCAGTTCTACTCCGGCAACTTCCTCGACGGCACCCTCACCGGCACCGGCGGCCGCACCTACCGCCAGGGCGACGCCCTGTGCCTGGAGACCCAGCACTTCCCGGACTCGCCGAACCACGCGAACTTCCCGTCGACCGTGCTGCGGCCCGGGCAGACGTACCGGACGACGACGATCCACACGTTCGGGGCGTGACGCGGCACGATGTGACGCGGCTCGGCCTGGAGGGCGGGCCCTGAAGGGCTCGGCGTGAAGAGGCTCACACGGCCGGTGAGTTGAACGCCACTGCCGTCCCCTCCGTATCCATGGGTGGCCCGTGCTCCCCCGCACGGGCCACCCTTCGACGGAGGTTCTCTTGCCTGACAACGTCACCTCGTTGTTCCGCAACACCGCCGCGCACAGCCCTTCGATGGCGGCGCTGACGCGGGAGAGCGACGGGTCGGGCCCGGTGGACTTCTGCATCCCGTGCAATCCGTACTTCCCCACTCCGGCCATGTTCGAGGAGATGGCGACCCGGCTGCGCGAGATCATCACGTACTACCCGAGCAGCGCCGACACCATCACGGCCGAGCTGTGCGGGCTGCTCCAGCTGCCCCCGCAGTGCGTCGCGATGGGCAACGGCTCGACGGAACTGATCACCTGGATCGACCATCTGCTGGTCCGCGAGTCCCTGGCCGTGCCCGTCCCCACGTTCGGCCGCTGGACGGACCAGCCGATGGAGACCGGCAAGCGGGTCGACATGTTCCCGCTGCAGGAGGCGAACGGCTTCGCGCTGGACCTCGCCCAGTACGCCGAGTTCATCCGGGCCAGGGGCACCCGGGTCGCGGTGATCTGCAACCCCAACAACCCGGACGGCGGCTATCTGCGCAAGCAGTCCGTGGTGCAGTTCATGGACGCGATGGCGGACCTGGACCTGGTGGTCGTCGACGAGTCCTTCCTGGAGTTCGCCGACGCGGAGGCCGAGCCCAGCGTCGTCCAGGAGGCCATGCTCCGCCCGAACGTCGTCGTCCTGCGCAGCCTCGGCAAGAACTTCGGCCTGCACGGAATACGCTTCGGGTATCTGGTCGCCAACCCGGCGCTCGCGGGCAAGGTCCGCTCGATGCTGCCGAAGTGGAACCTCAACTCCTTCGCCGAGCACGTCGTGTTCATGCTGCGGGAACACGGACCGGAGTACGCGCAGAGCCTGATGCAGGTGCGTCGCGACCGCCTGGAGATGGCCAGCCACCTCTCCGCGCTCCCCGGCCTCACCGTCTACCCCTCGCAGGGCAACTTCCTCTTCGTGCGCCTGCCCGTCGGCGCCGAGGGCACGGTGGTCCGGGACCGGATGCTCACCGAGCACCGGATCCTGGTCCGTGAGTGCGGCAACAAGATCGGTTCTTCCAGCCGCTTCCTGAGACTCGTGGTGCGCCCCCAGGTCGACGTGCGTCGCCTGGTGTCCGGCCTGGAGCAGGTGCTCTACGGGTCCAGGAGGGGAGCCGCCGTACCCGAGCTGGGCACCGGGACCAGCTACAGCTCGGGTACGGCGGCAGTGGACCGGCTGGTGAGCGAGACCAACGGGGCCGGCATGCGGCTGGCCGCACCGGCCGCCGCGCCCGCCCCCGCCCCGGGGATCGCCACCGCCCCGGCCGCCGGCACCGGCATGCCGCTCCCCGCCGCCGTACCGCCGACCGGCGGCGGGATGCCGATGCCGGCGGCAGCCCAGGCGCTCCCGATGCAGCAGCCGGTGGCACCGGCTCCCGTACCGGCTCCGGCCCCGATGCCGGCACCCGTCCCGTCCCCCGCCGTCCCCATCCCGGCCCCCATCCCGGCCCCCGTTCCGGCACCGGCCCCGGTTCCAGCCCCCGTCCCCGTTCCGGCACCCGCCGCCGTGGCCGGCCCCACCCCGCCCGGTGTCCCGGCCCGCGGAGGCCTCACGGCCGCCCAGGTCCGCGGCATGACGGCCCCGGCCACCCCGGCCCCCGCGACCGGGCTCTCCCCCGCCCCGGCGACCGGCTGGCCCAACGCACAGAGCTGGCCGAACGCGGCGGGAATGGGACAGGCGGGCTAGCGCTCCTCGGGCGACGCCCGTCTCGCAAACCGGTCGGCGTTCTTCAGGACAGGTATGCCAGGATGCGTTCCGTGACCGACAACGCGGCACTCGCCGACATCCTCGACCGTGGTGCCGCCGTCACGGAGTCGGACCAGCTCCTCGCCGCCCTCGCCGACCACGGCGTCCTCGTGCCCGTACAGGCGAACGGGTCGGTGATGTTCCTCAAGAACGAGGACGGCAGTCCCGCCCTCCCCGGCTACGTCAGCGAGGCGTGCCGCGCCGAACGGCTCCCTCAGGCCTCTGCGGCGGTCCACTGCGACGTCCTGCGGCTGCTGGACATCGCCCAGCAGACCGGCGTCGGCGTCCTCGCTCTCTTCTCCGCGGCCAACTGGGCTCGCGTACCGGTGCCGTTGCTGCACCGGACGCTGCGCGAGCGGGGTCAGCGGGCCGAGGGCGAGCGGCTGAGACTGACCTGGTCCACCCATCCGGTCGCGCGGGCCCTGCGGGACGCGGTGGCCCGCCGGATCCGGGACTTCCCGGCGATCCGCACGGTCTGGGTGTCACAGGCACGCCGCCTCGACACCGGCATGGAGCACCTGATGCTGCACGTGGCCGTCGACGAGCCGCTGCCGTCCGCCTCCGCCGACCGCATGGTGGAGACCCTGCCGGCCGAGGAGGTGGCACTCGGCGACGGCGGCCACCGGCTTGCCGTGCTCGCCCTGAACACGACCGCGCATGCCACCACGATCGCCGAGCTGGAGACCATGGGCCTGGACACCGTACGGTTCGAAGCGGCCACAGGGCGCGTCACGGTGGTGTCCCGCGAGTACGACGACGCCCCCGAGACGACCTAGACCGCCCGCGCGTCGCCCGGCACTGTCAGCGAGCCGGGCGACGCGGTCACGCCTCGCGCCCGGCTATGAACCCGGGCACTGCTTCCACGCCAGGTGGTACACCGTGCTGATGTCCCCGTCGGTCGAGTCCATCGTCATGAAGCTGACCTTGCCGGGGTTCGCGCTGCCCGCGTTCACCCTCAGTTCGGTGTTGATGTTGAAGTTGCGCAGGACGCCGCAGGGGGCCCACACCAGCTGGGCCCAGTCGGTGCTGTCGGTGGCCTGCCAGTCGTCGTTGTAGGCGCCGCTGAACGGGTGCGTCTTCGACGCGGTGTTCGAGGAGCCCTGGAAGTAGTACGAGGCCTTCTGCGTCGCGGACGCGCCGGACTGGAGCGAGAGGAAGCCCCGGTAGTCGGCGCTGGCGACCGCGTAGGTGAAGCCCTGCGGCACGTGCACGACCAGGTTGAGCTGGCAGTTCTTGCGGAAGGCCGTGGGGTCGGAGTTGCCGCCGGCCTGGGCGAGGTAGTTGCTGTAGGTCACCGTGAAGGCGGTGTTGTCCGGGGAGACGGCGACGGCCGCCGTGCCCGCGGGACAGCCGGAGCCGTTCACCGTGGCGACATCGATGACGATCTTGTCCGGGGGCGGGTCGTCGAAGACGGGCGAGGACGAGGCGGGTATCGCGGTGGTGAGAAGAGCGGCTACGGCACCGCTCAGGAGGAGTCCACCAGCCATGCTTTCTCCAGTTGTCGAGTGGGGGGTTTCGGCCTCCGACCCGTCCGTTGAACTTTGAAGAAGCTGTGTGGAACCTGTGAAGGAGGGGGAGGCGATGGGCATCGTAGGAAGCCCATCGCCACCCCGGGAGGGTGAACTCCGGCCATTCACAACGGGATTTTCACGTCCCCGTGGACGGGTTCACGGGTTCACGGGTTCTCCCAGGCTGCCGGCTCCGCCGCCAGCGCGCGTACCGACTCGGGGAGGGCGTCGGTCGCGAGGTCGGCGATCGTGACGCCCTCCAGGATGCGGCGGACATTGGCGCGCAGGGCGATCCAGAGCGGGAGGAGGGGCTGGGCGGTGCCGGTGTAGGCGAGCCCCGTCGGGCGCTCACCGCGTACCGACACGATCGGGCCGTCAACCGCCCGGATGACATCCGCCACGGTGATGGCGGCCGCGGCCCGGGCCAGCCGGTAGCCGCCGCCCCCACCGCGCCGGCTGTCGACGATTCCGGCACGTCGCAGATCGCCCAGGATGCCTTCCAGGAACTTGTGGGGGATGTCCTGGACAGCGGCGATTTCCTCTGCCTTCACCGGGCCGTTACCGTGTCGTACGGCCAGCTCCAGCACCGCCCGTACCGCGTAATCCGCCCGCGCCGAGATCCTCATGGGTCCATTGTGGGGCGTATCTCCATGGAGAATGGCCGAACCGCGCCCCCGTAAGATCGCCCGGGAGGATCCACCTTGGCGCTCAGCAGACGTACCTTCAGTGCCCTGGCCGGCTCGGCCGCGCTCGGCTTCGCCCTGGGCGGCAGCGGCGGCCCCGGGGCGTCCTCGGCGTACGCGGCGCGCAGCGTGCCGACCGGTCCGGCCCCCGCTCCGCCCAGCGCCGACGGGGAGCGTCACACCATCGGCTACGACCACTACTCCCTGCTGGTGGACGGCAGGCGGCTGGTCGTGTGGTCCGGCGAGATGCACCCCTTCCGGCTGCCGAGCCCGTCCCTGTGGCGGGACGTGCTGCAGAAGATGCGGGCGCACGGCTACAACGCCGTGAGCATCTACGTGTCGTGGAACTACCACTCCCCCGCGCCCGGCCGGTACGACTTCTCCGGCGTCCGCGACCTCGACCTGTTCCTGCGCATGGCCACCGAGACCGGCCTGTACGTCATCCTGCGGCCCGGCCCGTACATCAACGCCGAGGTCGACGGCGGCGGCTTCCCGGGCTGGCTCACGGCGACGAAGGGGACGGCCCGCACCGCCGACCCGACCTATCTGGCGCACGTCGACGAGTGGCTCACCCAGGTGAACCGGATCGCCCGCCGGCACCTGTTCACCCAGGGCAAGGGCACGATCCTGCTCTACCAGATCGAGAACGAGTACGACGCCCATGCCGGGGAGGCGACCGGCCGGGACTACATGTCCCATCTGTACAAGAAGGTCCGTAACGACGGGATCGACGTACCCCTCTTCCACAACGACAAGGGGCGCAACGGCTACTGGGTCCCGGGGTCCTTCGACACGGCCGGGGAGAAGGGCGGCTGGCTGTACGGCTTCGACGGGTATCCGTCGCCGTCCCAGACCCCGCCGGACTGGGGTCACTTCGGGCCCGGCGGAGCGACCGGCGGCGCCACCGCCTCGCCGCACACGCCCGGATTCGTGCCCGAGTTCGGGGGTGGCTGGTTCGACCCGTGGGGCGGCGCCTGGTTCGACGGCAAGGGGTACGCCGAGTCGCGGCGCACCCGGGACGCGGCCTACGAGCGCCGTTTCTACCTCACCAACCTGGCCAACGGGATCACCCTGCACAACGTGTACATGACGTTCGGCGGGACGTCGTGGGGCTGGCTGCCCGCGCCGGTCGTCTACACCTCGTACGACTACGGGGCGGCGATCGACGAGGGGCGCAACGTCACCGACAAGATCGCTCCGATGCACCAGCTCGGGCACCTGCTGCAGCGCGTGCCCGACTTCGCCCGGCTGGACCGGGCCGCGGACGTCGAGGTGAAGGGGCTGAAGGTCTACCACCTGACCAACCCGGACACCGGCGCCCATGTGTACGTAGCCCGCAACGACGGCACGGAGCCGGTCGTCACCGATCTGCCCACGGACGCCGGGCACCTGCGGATCACCGTGCCCGCGCGCGACGCCCGCATGCTGACCACCGGACTCCGCCTCGGCCTCGGCAGGCGGACCCTGAAGTACTCCACCGCGCAGCCCATGCTGTGCGTGACGGCCGGACGGCAGGACATCGCGGTGTTCGCGGGCCGCCGGGACGACATGGCCGACCTGGTCCTGAAGTGCCCGGAGGAGCCGTACGTCACCCGGCTCGACCCGGAGGCCGCCTGGGCCTACGACAGGAACGAGCTGCACGTCAACGCGCCCCTCGGCCAGGGCGGTCTGACCCGCGTGATGGTCGAGAAGGGCGAGAGCGAGACCCCGCTGCTGCTGCTCTTCGCCGACGACGCCACCGCCGTGCGCATCTTCCCGTACGACACCCCGTCCGGCACCCTGCTGGTGTACGGTCCGGCGCTGCTGCGCCACGCCGAACTGCGTGGCTCCGAGGTCCACTTGACGGGTGACGTGACCGGGGAGACCAGCGTGGAGGTGTGGGGGCCGCGCGGCATCTCGAGTGTGGTGTGGAACGGGCGGAAGGTGCCGACCCGGGTCACCTACTCGGGCAGCCTGATGACGACCGGAATGCTGCCCGCCGTGCCCGAGGTGGGGCTGCCCGCGCTTGGCGGCTGGCGAATGCGCACGGAGAACCCGGAGGCGGGACCGAACTTCGACGACTCGGACTGGAAGGCCGCCGACAGGACGTCGTCGTTCAGCACCACGCCCGTCCCGGAGGACCAGCCGGTGCTGTTCGCCGACGACTACGGCTTCCACTACGGAGACGTCTGGTACCGGGGCACCTTCACCGACTCCTCCGGCATCGAGGAGGTCTCGCTCGCCTACTCCACCGGCACCCAGGGCCTGCTGATGGCATGGCTGGACGGGGAGCCGCTGGGCACCCACCGGATGCCGGTGCCGGACAAGAACACCACGACCAGGAAGGGCAGCTGGGACGCCACGGCCGTCCTCCCGGTGGACGAACGACTGCGCTCGCCCGGCCGGCACGTGCTGTCGGTCCTGGTCCGGCGCATGCAGCACGACCAGGACGGCAAGGCGCTGGACACCCACAAGGCCGCCCGCGGGCTGACCGCCGCCCTCTTCCGGGGGGCGGCGCCGAGGGTGACGTGGCGGATCCAGGGCGAGGCGGCGCCGGACCCGGTGCGTGGGCCGCAGAACAACGGCGGCCTGTACGGCGAACGGCAGGGCTGGCACCTGCCCGGTTTCGCCGACCGGGACTGGGAGGCGGTGACCTTCCCGCGGGCCGAGCGGCGCCAGGGAGTGACCTGGTACCGGACGGCCTTCCGGCTGTCCGTGCCGGCCGACATCGACGCCTCGGTCGGCCTGACCCTGGAAGACGACCCGTACCGGGCCTACCGCGCGCAGATCTTCCTCAACGGCTGGAACATGGGCCAGTACATCAACAACGTCGGTCCGCAGCACACCTTCGTCCTGCCGAACGGCATCCTGCGCACCCGGGGCACCAACACCCTGGCGCTGGCGGTCCTTTCGGAGTTCACCTCGCTGTCCGGGCCGGGGAAGGTACGGCTGACCCTGCTGGGCCGGGCGGCCGGAGGAGTACCGGTGACCCCGGTGCCCTCCCCCGGCCGCTGATCTCCGCTACGTCACCCGGATCACGTTCCAGGACAGCGGCTCCAGCACGGCGGTGAGGGTGCCGTCCCGCAGGGCGGTGCCCTCGACCCGGTGCGGGGTGACCCGCTCGGGGTCGTCCAGGGTGTTGCGGGCGTCGGGGTCGGCGTCCGCCAGGGCGCTGTGCTCGGTGACGGACGTCAGGTCGAGCCCGCCCAGGGCGACCTCGAGCGGCAGCGGCTCCGTGCGGTCGCGATTGACGGCGAAGACGGTGACCGTGCCGTCCTCGGCGCGGACGGCGGTGGCGTGCAGCAGGTCCGCCTCGCCGTACTTCCTCGTCTCGTACGTCGGCGAGTCCACCCGGACGTCGAGGACCTCGCCCCTGCCGTACCGGGAGGCCTGCGCGAACGGGTGGAACGTCGTCTGCCGCCAGGCCGGGCCGCCCGGCTCGGTCATGATCGGGGCGATCACGTTGACGAGCTGGGCCAGGCAGGCGACGGTGACGCGGTCGGCGTGCCGGAGCAGCGCGATGAGGAGCGAGCCGAAGACGACCGCGTCCGTGACGCTGTAGTTGTCCTCCAGCAGGCGGGGGGCCTCCGGCCAGTCGCTCCGGTCGATGGTCCTCGCGTGCTCCTCCCAGCGGGAGAGGTACCAGACGTTCCACTCGTCGAAGGAGAGGTTGATCTTCTTCTCGGACTTCAGGCGGGCACCGACGTGGTCGGCCGTGGCCACCACGTTCTCGATGAAGGACTCCATGTCGACGGCGGAGGCCAGGAAGGAGTCCGCATCGCCGTCGACGGGCTCGTAGTAGGCGTGCAGGGAGATGTGGTCGACCAGCTCGTACGTCTCCCGCAGGACAGTCGCCTCCCACTCGGCGAAGGTGGGCATGGCCTGGCTGGAGGAGCCGCAGGCGACCAGCTCCACGGAGGGGTCGATCTGCCGCATGGCCCGGGCCGTCTCGGCCGCGATGCGGCCGTACTCCTCGGCCGTCTTGTGGCCCGTCTGCCAGGGGCCGTCCATCTCGTTGCCGAGGCACCACAGCCCGATGCCGAAGGGCTCCTTGTCGCCGTGGGCCGCGCGCAGGTCGGAGAGGGCGGTTCCGGAGCGGTGGTTGGCGTACTCCTGCAGTTCCAGCGCCTCGGCCACGCCCCTCGTGCCGAGGTTGACGGCCATCATGGGCTCGGCCTGGGGGCCGATCTTCTTCAGGAAGGCGATGTACTCGGAGAGGCCGAAGCGGTTCGTCTCGGTGGAGTGCCAGGCGAGATCGAGTCGGCGGGGGCGGTCCTCGACGGGGCCGACGGAGTCCTCCCACCTGTAGCCGGACACGAAGTTGCCGCCGGGGTAGCGGATGGTGGTGACGCCCAGTTCGCGGACGAGGTCGAGGACGTCGGTACGGAGGCCTTCGGCGTCGGCCGTGGGGTGGTCCGGCTCAAAGACGCCGGTGTAGACGCAACGGCCCAGGTGTTCCACGAAGGAGCCGAACAGACGAGGGTTGACCGGGCCGACCGTGAAAGCGGGGTCGAGGGTGAAGCGGGCGGTGCGCTTGCTCATGGGGTCCTTTCGAGTCACTTCGGAACAGGCCAGTCGGAGCGCCAACCCAGCTCGTCGAGGCCCAGCTTCGGGGTGCCGTCGTCGTCCGCGTCGTAGTAGTGGTACGCCAGCCAGGTCTTGCCGTGGGTGCGGAACGCCGACTCTCCGCCGGGGCGATGCAGCGGCCGTGGGACGCCAGGAACAGGTCGCCGCCGCCCTCCAGCAGCGGCTTGCCCGTACTGTCCGTGTACGGGCCCGTCACCGACCTCGAACGGCCGATCCGGATCCCGGTACCTCGAGTTCACGCCCGCGGTCGTTGGTCCACAGACCGATGGTCTGCAGCCCCTTCTTCTGTACCTTCCTGGCCTTCTTCAGGACGTCGAACCACTCGGTGGTGGAGGTGACCGGGATCATCAGGCCGTCGTCGCCGAGCAGGCCCGCCTTCTTCAGCACGCAGCCGTCGCCGCCGCTGAAGAGGTTCCAGTAGCGCACCCGGTACGCCCGCCGGAGGCGAGCGCGTCGGCCCCGGTGCCGAGGGCCGCGAAGCCGAGGCTCGCGGCGACCGTCAATTCGCCCGCCGCTCCCAGAAGTTGCCTGCGATTCAGGCCAGGTTGTCCCATACCTTGCCCCACTGTTCGATATATCGAATGACGCCCGTAACTTCGAACGGACCGTAAATTCGAAGCGCTTGCGCGTCAATGGGTTGGACAAAGCTCATAGGTGGTTAGCCCTTGAACTACGGCCGTTGGATCGCATGACGCGGACACATCCGGGCGCGTACGCTCGGACGAGCCGCACACCGGCGGTGAGAAGGGGGAACGATGACCATCGCGGGCGCGCGAGAGCGGGCGGCACGGCTGGCCGGACGGCTGCGCGGCTCGCGTCCGGGCTCGGCGATGCGCTCGCTGGCCGCCGACCTCGCCGCCGCCGTCCGCGCACGGCCGCAGGCGCCGGACGGCGTACGGGACTTGTGCCGGGTGCTGTGCGAGGAGATGAGCGCACGACGGGCCGGGCGGCCGGTGGAGCTGCGCTTCGAGCGCTTCCCGGACGAGATCGAGGTCACCGGACTGTGGGTGGAGTTCCAGGACTTCGACCTGGTCATCGTGGAGGAGCGGGCCGAGGCCGTGCAGCAACTGGTCATTCTCGGCCATGAGTTGTGGCACCTGCACGTCGGGCACCGGCACCACCACCTGGCCGGGGCCGCGGCGGCCCGCGCGCTCGCCGGTGAGCCCCGCCGGCGGGACATGGTGCTCACGGTGGCCGCCCGCAACGGCTCCCGGGAGGCGGACGAGGCCGAGGCCGACGACTTCGGCCACCGCCTCGCCACTCTCTTCCGGCCCCACCTCGACGGCACCGGACCGGGCGCGCCCCTCGACCCCGTCCAGCGTTCACTCGGCTATCGCGGACGCGGAGGAGCCACGCGGTGACCCTGCCGGCGCACGACCCGTCGGACTTCCTCAGCGAGTTCTACATCTCCTTCTGGATCCCCACTGCGGTGCTCACCGCCGCCCTGGTGATCAAGCTGCCCACGATCATCCGGCTGTGGCGGGACCCGCTGCTGCGCGCGGTCGGCGGACTGCTGCTGCTCGCCTGCGCGGTGTTCGTGTTCTGCACGCCGTCCACGATCGCCGCCGTCAACCGGCTCACCGGCGTACCCAACGTGTCGGCGCCCTGGTGCTATTCGCTGATCACCGCGTTCTGCGGGTCCTGCCTGCTGCTGATCATCACCTGGCGCAACGGCCTGTCCGACCGCTCGGCCGCCACCCGCCGCGCGATGCGGTGGGTGATCTCGGTCTACTCCGGAGTGGTCGTCGCGCTCTGGCTGCTGTTCCTGCTCGCCGACGCTCCCGTGGAGCGGCTGCGGGACCTGGACACGTACTACGCCACCACCCCGTTCATGCGCGAGGAGATCCTGCTCTACCTCGTCGCACACGCCGTGGCCTGCCTGATCACCTCCAGGCTGATCTGGAACTGGGTGCGCACCGAGGGGCTGGACGCCTGGCTGCGCTGGGGCCTGAAGCTGCTCGGCGCCGGCTACGTGCTGAACCTGATCTTCGACGCGTCCAAGCTGGTCGCGGTCGTCACACGCTGGTTCGGGCAGAACCTGGACTGGCTGAGCACCAACCTCGCCCCGCCCGTCGCCGCGCTGTCCGCCATCCTGATCGCGGTCGGCTTCATCCTTCCGCACGCCGGCCAGTACCTGCACGACCGCTGGCTGGTCCGGCTCGCCCACCGCGAACTGCGGCCGCTGTACCAGCTGATGCGGACCGCGAGCGGGGAGGGCGTGCCGTTCGTGCTGCGGGCCACGCCCGAACTGCGGCTGACCCGGCGCGAGACGTTCATCCGGGACGTGCTGCTGCCGCTGGCCCGGCGCATCGACACCGGACTCGGCAGGCGGTCCTACGACGCGGCCCTCGGCCTCGGGCATCCGCCGGAGCGGGCCCGGGCACTGGCGGCCGCGGTGAGCATCCTCGACGCGATCGAGACGAGGGGCCGTGACCCGGAGCCCTCCGAGGTCCCGGCCGGGCCCGACACCACGAGCCTGCTCCAGGAGATCGGGGCCGTCTCCCGAGCCCTCCGCCGTCCCGACGACATCGAGGCGGTCCGCGCGCGTGCGGCCGTCCCAGCAGAGAGCGTTGCCGTACATGAGTGAACGCAAGCCCGCCGCCGTCGTCCTCGGCGGCTCCCTCGCCGGGCTGCTCGCGGCCCGCGCCCTGGCCTCGACGGGCGCCCGGGTGACCGTCGTCGAGCGGGACGCGCTGCCCGCGGGCCCCGAGCCGCGCAAGGGGCTGCCGCAGGCCCGGCACGTGCACCAGCTCTGGTCCGGCGGAGCGCGTGCGCTGGAGCAGCTGCTGCCCGGGGCGATCGGGCGGCTGCGGGCGGCCGGGGTGAGCCGGGTGCCGATGACCACGGACATGGTGGCGCTGTCGCCGCACGGCTGGTACCGGCGGTGGGCCGAGTCCGCGTTCATGCTGCCGGCCGGCCGGGACCTGCTGGACTGGGTGGTACGGCAACTCGTGCTGGCCGACGGGGACATCGAGCTGGTGGAGCGGGCCGAGGCGGTGGGTCTCACGGGCACGGACGCGGCGGTGACGGGGGTACGGATCCGGGCGCACGGCGAGGGCGAGCGCACCCTGCCGGCCGACCTGGTCGTGGACGCCACGGGCCGCGGCTCCCGGGCCTCCCACTGGCTGACCGAGCTGGGCCTGCCCCGGTCCGAGCGGCGGGAGGTCGACTCGGGCCTGGTGTACGCCAGCCGCCTGTTCCGGGCGCCGGAGCAGGCGGCCCGGGACGGCTTCCCCGTCGTCAACATCGAGCCCGACCCGCGGGGCGCGGGGACCGGGCGCGGGGGTGTGCTGATGCCGGTGGAGGACGGCCGGTGGATCGTCACGCTGTTCGGCGGCAGAAGCGACGAACTACCCACCACGGCCGGCGACTTCACCCGGTACGCGTACGAGGAGCTGCGCCACCCGCTGATCGGGGAGCTGCTGGCGAACGCGGAGCCGCTGACGGAGGTGGCGGTCACCCGGACCACCGCGAACCGCCGCCACTTCTACGAGAAGATGCCGGCGTGGCCGGAGAACTTCGCTGTCCTCGGGGACGCGGTGTGCGCCCTGAACCCGGTGTACGGCCACGGCATGGCCGTCTCGGCCCAGTCCGCCCTGGCCCTGCGGGACGTGGTCCGCCGTCACGGGATCGGCACCCCCGGCCTGTCGCGGCACGTGCAGAAGGCGGTCGGGCGGACGGTACGGGCGGCCTGGGACCTCGCGATCGGGGCGGACGTCTTCTACCCCGGTGCCACGCAGTCCGGCCCCACCCTGCGGGACCGCCTCCTGTCCGCCTACGTGGCCCGGCTCCTGCGCACGGCGACGGGCAACGGCCGCATCGCCCGCAGGGTCACCGACGTCACGGCCCTGGAGCGGGGGGCGGAGGCACTGCTGGCGCCGAGCGTGGTGCTGGCGGCGGTGGTGGGGCCGTTGAAGCCTCCGCTCTTCGCTCCGCCGTTGACGGTGGAGGAGCGGAAGGCCGCGGGTGTTTTGTAGGCGGGGTCGGGTAGCGCCGTTGTGCCGCGGCCCGTGTGCGGGCTGCGGGTGCGTGGGGGCTGGTCGCGCGGTTCCCCGCGCCCCTGGGGGGGCAGCACCGTCGGCGGAGTGCGTCGGCCGACTGCGGACCGCGACGCCCGCGCGGCTGCGGGCAGTCGTGCCTCCCCCAGTGCCTCAAGGGCCTGGGGGGACCCCCAGGCGGCACGGGTGGGTGCAGCGGCACTCCGCGGGCGCGGCTGAGCGATGCCCACCCGCGCCCGGCATCGTCACCGCTCAGCCCGCGAACGCCGGTTGGGGGAGGCCCTTGCCGGCGCCCGGGACCACCAGGACCGAGCCCGACAGGGGGTGCGGTGAGGACAGGCCCGTGCGGCCCGTCGTGATGTACAGGTCGGTCAGGTCGGGGCCGCCGAACGTGCAGGCCGTCGTGCGCGGGGTGGGCAGCCGGACGACCCGGTCCAGCTCGCCGGACGGCGTGTAGCGGCGGACCGCTCCCCCGTCCCACAGGGCCACCCACACGCAGCCCTCCGCGTCGACCGTCAGGCCGTCCGGGAAACCGGCGCCCTCCTCGATCTCGACCAGGGTGCGGCGGTTGCGGACGGTCCCGCCGTCGTGGTCGAAGACGTCCACCCGCCGCGTCGGCGTGTCGGCGTAGTACATCAGGCCGCCGTCCGGGCTCCAGCCGGTGCCGTTGCTGACCGTGACGTCGGAGAGGACCGTCCGCACGTCTCCGTCTCCGGTCAGGCGGGACAGCGTGCCGCCGCCCGTCGCCTCGTCGTAGCGCATCGTGCCCGCCCACAGGGACCCGTCGGGGGCGACGGCCGCGTCGTTGGCGCGGCGCCCGGGTACCGGCTCGTGGTGCAGCCAGCGGAAGGTGCCGTCCGGGTCGAGCAGGCCGACGCCGTCCCTCAGGTTCAGCACCAGGCCGCCGCCCGCCCGGGGCTTGGCCGCGCCGACGTGCTGCTCGGTGGTACGCGCCGTACGACGGCCCGACGCGGGGGCGTACGTGTGTATGCGCATGCCCAGGACGTCCAGCCAGACGAGCCGGCCCGTCGCCGGGTCCCAGGTCGGGCCCTCGCCGAGCGCCGCCTCCGCGCGCACGGCGACCTCGTACCCGGCCGTCATGCCACGCTCCGGTGGCCCAGCCGCTCCGAAAGCTCCGCCGCGCCCTTGGCGGACAGCTGCTCCAGCTCCGTCCGGCGCTCGTCGCTCCAGCGGATCATGGGGACCGAGATGGACAGGGCGGCGACCACCTGCCCGGCCCGGTCGCGCACCGGGGCCGCGACACAGGACACGTCCGGGTTGGACTCGCGGCTCTCCACCGCGATGCCCCGCTGCCTGATCTCCGCGAGGGCCTCGCGCAGCGCGGCGGGATCGGTGATGCTGTTCGGGGTCATGGCGGTCAGCTCGGCGCCGTCCGGTATCCGCGCCGCCAGTTCCTGCTCCGGCAGCGAGGCCAGCAGCATCTTTCCGACGGAGGTGCAGTGGGCGGGGAGGCGACGGCCCGCGGCCGAGACCATGCGCACCGCGTGCGTGGAGTCGACCTTGGCGATGTAGATGACGTCGGTGCCCTCGAGGATGGCCACGTGGACGGTCTCGTCGCAGGTCTCCGCCACCGAGCGGGCCACCTGCTGGCCCTCGGCCGCGAGGTCGAGCTGCTCGGCGTAGCGGCTGCCGAGCTGGTACGGCCGTACGCCGAGCCGGTACCGTCCGGGCTGTCCCGGCACGGGCACGATGTACGAGCGTGCGGCGAGCGTGGTGACCAGCTCGTGCACGGTGGTGCGCGGCAGCTGCAGCTTGCGCACGATGTCGGGGGCGGAGAGCGTCCCGTCCCCGTCGAGGAACAGCTCAAGAATGTCGAGAGCCCGGGTCACGGCAGGCACGAGGCGTCCCACGTCCGGCCCCCTCCCTTGGGTCTAAGCGCCTGTGTTCGAGATTTCAACAGACGATCGGCATGACGAACACAGGCTAGCCATGCGGGGTTGCGCGGGCAATGGCCCGGGACGGGCCGGGCACCATGGGGGCATGCGACTCGACTTCCAGCTGGTGCTGCTGCGCCGCATGGCCGACCACAATCCGGACCTGGTGGAGGCGGCCCGGCGCACTCTGGGCGCGTCGGTCGCGGACATGCGGGAGGCCAACAAGCACTGGCAGGCCATGGTCCGGTCCCCGAGGTCCCGGTCCGCCGCCGCCCGCTACCGGTCGGTGCTCGGCGAGCCCGAGGCCGTGGCCGAGCGCCGCCTCGGGGACGTCGACTGCGAGGCCCGTCAGTGGGCGCTGCCGCTCTGGCCGGGCCTGCGCTTCGAGGTGCTGGTCTCCCCCGACGGCGCGGTGTGGAACGAGTGGCTGGTGCGGGCGCCGGGTGCGCCGGCACCGGTGCTGCGCACGCTGCACGACCTCACCCCGTGGTCCTGCACGGTGGACGAGGCCGCCCGCGCCTTCGCCCCGGCGCGTCCGCTGGAGGGCACGGCCCCCACCCGCTGGGGGCTGGCCTTCACCGCCCCCGACCGGGCCGGCGTACGGCACGAGGTGGTCGCCGAGTTCACCTGGGGGCTGCTGCAGCGGACCGCTGTCCGCGGCTGAACCCGCTCAGGCGTCGAAGCCCGTCGCCCTGGCCTGCTTCTCCCACGCGGTGACGTCCCCGCGGACCTGGTCGAGATGGGCCAGCACGGCGCTGACCGCGTCGTCGCCGAGGGTCAGCCGCAGCGGGGTGGGCTCCGCCTCCAGCGCGGCCAGGATGAGGGCCGCGGCCTTGGCCGGGTCGCCGGGCTGGGTGCCGTCGCCGCCGGAGACGAACCCGCGGGTCTCGCCGACCTTGGCGTACACCCCGCTGTCCGCGCTGACCCCGGCCCGGCTCGTGTCGAAGATCGAGGTCCGGAACGCGCCCGGCTCCACGATCAGCACCTTGACGCCGAACTCCCGCACCTCGTCCGCGAGCGCCTCGGACATGCCCTCCAGCGCGAACTTCGTCGCGCTGTAGGCGCCGAAGCCCGCGAAGGACATCTGGCCGCCCATGCTGCTCATCTGCACGATCGCGCCCGAGCGCCGCCGGCGCATGTGCGGCAGCACCGCCCGCACCAGGGCCGCCGGGCCGAAGACATGCAGGTCGAACAGGTCCCGCAGCTCCTGCTCCGTGGTCTCCTCGAGCGCGCCGACATGGGTGCGGCCCGCGTTGTTGACCAGCACGTCGATCCGGCCGTGCCGCGCCACCACGTCCTGTACGACCGCCTCGATCGCGGCCGTGTCGGTGACGTCGAGCCGCAGCGCCTCCACCTGGTCGGGATGCGCGGCCACCAGCTCGTCCAGCGCCTCCGGGCGCCGGGCCGCACCGATCACCACGTCACCGGCGGCCACCGCCGTCTCGGTGATCGCCCGCCCGAAGCCACTGCTCGCACCGGTCACCAGCCATACCTTGTTCACGGCAACTCCCGTTCGCACCTGCGTTTCCGACACGAACCAGCCTGCTGCGGAATGGCGTTGCCCGTCCAAGACCCATGGTGATAGCCATCGGTTATGACCATGGACGTCCGCGCCCGGGACCTGCGCTACTTCGTCGCTGTCGCCGAGGAGCTGCACTTCACGCGCGCGGCCGAGCGTCTGTACGTGTCACAGCCCGCGCTCAGCAAGCAGATCCGGGCACTGGAGCACCTCCTGAGGGCCGAGCTGTTCCTGCGCGACCGGCACGGGGTGGCGCTGACGGCCGCCGGCGAGGCGCTGCTGCCGCACGCACGCCGGGTGCTGGCCGCGTGGGAGGCGGGCACGGCCGCCGTGGAGGCCGCCAAGGCGGCGCAGCGCAGCACGCTGGTGGTGGGCATGAGCACAAGTCCCGGCCGGGGCGGGCTGCTGCCGGCCATCCGCTCCCGCTTCACCACCGCCCATCCCGGGACCACTCCCCGGCTGCGCCAGGTGAGTTGGGAGGACCCCACGGCCGGCCTCGCGGACGGCAGCGCCGACATCGCCTTCGTGTGGCTGCCGCTGCCCGACGAGGAGCGCTACGCCTGGACGGTGCTCGCCGAGGAACCCCGCCTGGTCGCCCTCCCGGACACGCACCCGCTCGCCGCCCGTGCCGAGGTCGAGTTCGCGGACCTGCTGGACGAGCCGTTCCTCGCCCTGCCGAGGAGCGCGGGCCCGCTGCGCGACTACTGGCTCGCCCTGGAGGCCCGGGCGGGCCGGCCGCCGCGCATCGGAGCGGAGATCGCCGGGGCGGAGGAGACGTACGAGGCCCTCGTCGCCGGCCTCGGCGTCTGCCTGGTCGCCGAGGGCAACGCCCCGCTGATCACCCTGGGCGGTGTCACCACCCGCCCGGTCCGCGGCATCGGCCCCAGCCGCTACGCCCTGGCCTGGCGCCGCGAGGACGAAACCCGCCCGCTGGTCCGCGCCTACGCGGAGGCCTGCCGAGCAACAGTCGCCGGCGAGACGCCGTAGTTCCTGCCGGGCCGTCGCCCGGGTCCGACCGCCCTGGCCCCGCAAAGCCGCCGGGTCTCGTCCGGCCGCGGAATCCCGCACAGCCGGCGGCTCTCCTCCGAAGGTCCGATAACTTCCGGACGGCCGGTCTCCCCCCAGCCGTCCGCCCCCTCACAGCCGCCGATGCCACACGGCCACCGGTCCCACACAGCCGCCAGGTCCCACACAGCCGCCCGATGACACACGACCGCCGGTCGGGCAGCGCTGCCTGATCCCGCGCCAGCCGCCCGGCCCCGCACGGCTGCCCGATGCCACACGACCGGGGCCACCGGCCAGCAGCGCCACCGGTCCACACAGCCACCAGGCCCCCCACAGCCACCCGATGCCACACGACCGCCCGTCGGCAGCGCCGCCGGTCCGCACGGCCGCCAGATCCCGCACAGCCGCCCCGTCCGCGCGGGGCGCCTACCCCTGTGCGGCTGCCGTCAGGATTGCTTCCGTCACGTGGGGCAGGGAGGCCGGGTGCAGGTACAGGAACAGGTTCGGCTCCACCAGTTCCAGTTCCATCACCCGGGGGTGCCCGTCCTCACCGTCGACCAGGTCGACGCGTGCGTACAGCAGTCCCGCCGTGTCCGGTACAGCCACCAACGCCCGTTCCGCCACGGCCAGTTCGGCAGCTATCGGCTGCCACGGCTCCAGGTCGGGGTGGGCGACCTTGTCGGCGTCGTAGGGGGTGCCGGGCGCGAGGACCGCGCCCTTGCGGCTGGCGTGCAGCAGGCGGCCGCCGAAGAACTGCAGCGCCCGCTCCCCGCTGACGTCGATGCCCCGCACATACGGCTGCACCATCGCGGTGAAGCCCTCCGCGTGCATCCGGGCCAGCTGCCGTACGGCGGTCTCGTGCTCGGCGGGGGTGTAGCGGGCGGCGAACCGGGCGCCCGCGCCGGAGGTCGGCTTGATCACGTACTCGTGGTCGGTGGGCAGGTCGGCCGGCTCGCCGGGAGCGAGGTAGCGCGTGGGGACGGTGGGCACACCGGCCGCCGCGAGGTCGCCGAGGTAGCGCTTGTCGGAGTTCCAGCGCACCGTGGCGGCCGGATTGGCGATGCGGGTGGCCTTGCCGACCCGCTCCACCCACGCCCCGAACTCCTCGGCACGCCAGCTGTAGTCCCAGGTCGAACGGATGACGACGAGGTCGTAGCCGCCCCAGTCGGTGTCCGGGTCGTCCCAGGGCCTGGCCTCGGCCTCGGCGCCTGCCTCCGTCAGCGCGCCCACCAGCACCGGCAGGTCGCGATCGCGGTGCGGCTCGGCTCCGCAGTCGTAGGTGGCAAGGGCGATACGGGGCACGGCGCGCTCCCTGTCGTACGGCGGTTCGATCACCGGTGAGGCTAACAAGCGCCCGCGGAACCGGGACAGCCCATTTGACCTTCACCTTTGGGGAAGCCCCAGCATCGGTGGCGGACGACGAGGAGCGAGGTGCTCATGGAGTTGCTGACGATCGGCGCCTTCGCCAAGGCGAGCCGGCTGTCGCCGAAGGCGCTGCGGCTGTACGACGAGCTGGAGTTGCTGCGGCCCGCACGGGTCGACCCCGACACCGGCTACCGGTACTACGCCGTGGCGCAGCTCGGACGGGCACGGCTCGTGGGCTGGCTGCGGCGGCTGGGCATGCCGCTGGCCGAGATCCGCGCGGTGTGCGCCCTGGACGCGGCCGGTGCCGCCCGGGAGATCCGGGCCTACTGGGCGCGCGTCGAGGCGGACACGGCCGTAAGGCGGGATCTCGCCGCGTTCCTCGTCGACCAGCTGACCGTCGAGTCGAGAAGGGACCACACCACCATGCTGGAACTGCGTTATGCCGCCCACACCGACCGTGGGCACGTCCGTCCCGCCAACCAGGACACCGTGTACGCGGGCCGCAGGCTGCTCGCCGTGGCCGACGGCTGCGGGCCGGCGGGGGCGCTCGCCAGCAGCGCGGCCGTGGAGGCGCTGAGGTTCCTGGACGAGGGGGAGGAGCCGGCCGCCGGCAACGTGCTGAACCTGCTGGCGGACGCCGTACAGGGGGCGAACGAGGCGATCGGGGATCTGGGAGGCGAGGGCGAGACGGTCGGCACCACGCTGACCGCGCTGCTGTGGACGGGGTCGAAGCTGGCGCTCGTGCACGTCGGGGACTCGCGTGCGTATCTGCTGCGGGACGGTGAGCTGTTCCGGATCACCCACGACCACAGCGTGGTGCAGTCGCTGATCGACGAGGGGCGGCTGACGCCCGAGGAGGCCGCGAGCCATCCGCAGCGGGCGCTGCTGCTGAAGGCCCTCGGCTCGGGCACGCCCCCGGTCCCGGACCTGCGGCTGCACGAGGCCCGGCCGGGCGACCGATACCTGCTGTGCTCCGACGGCCTGTCCGGGGTCGTCCCGGACGAGCGGATCCAGGCGGCGCTGGCCGCCTCCCAGGCCCCGGACACCACGGTGCACATCCTGATAGACGCGGCGAACACGGCCGGAGGGCCGGACAACGTCAGCTGCGTCGTCGCCGATGTGGTGGAGGCGGCGGCCTGAGCCGGGCAGGATCGGGTCCATGGCACTGACCGGAACGCACGCGTACACCGCCATGGACCGGCTTCCACCGTTGGTGGAGGCGGCCCTGGCCGCCGCCCGCACCCACCGTTTCCCGTACTCCTGCCGCCCCGAACAGGGCCGCCTGCTGCACGCCTTGGCGGCAGGCGCCCGGGCCCGCATCGGGGAGACCGGCACCGGGCTCGGGGTGGGGCTGGCCTGGCTGGCCTCGGGCGCGGCGCCGGGAGTGCGGCTGTACAGCGTGGAGCGGGACCCGGAGCGGGCGCGGTCGGCCGCGGAGGTCTTCGCCGGCCGCCCCGAGGTCACCGTGCTGAGCGGCGACTGGCGGCGGATCGAGGAGCACGGGCCCTTCGACCTGCTCGTGCTCGACGGCGGCGGGCAGGGGAAGGTGCCCGGGGACGCGCCCGCCGACGTCGAGCGGCTGCTCGCGCCCGGCGGGACGGTCGTCGTCGACGACTTCACGCCGGCGACCGGCTGGCCGCCGCTGCACGAGGGCGTGGTCGACCGGGCCCGGCTGCACTGGCTCGAGCATCCGGCGCTGCGGTCGGCCGAGCTGCGGCTCGCGGCGGACCTGAGCACGGTCGTCGGAACGCGGCGGCTGGTGTAGGAAGGTGCTGAAGTCCCCGAGCCCCAAGGAGTGCGCCGCGTGTCCTCCCTCTTCCCCGCCCTGGCGGACGGTCCGGGCGACCGGGTCGCCCTGCGGTTCGGCGAACGGTCGTTGACGTACGGCGCACTCGCGGGCGCCGCGGGCGCGCTCGCCGAGCGGATCCGCGGGACCGGCCGGGTCGCCGTGTGGGCGACGCCGGAGCTGGAGACCGCCGTCGCGGTGACGGGCGCGCTGCTCGCCGGAGTGGCCGCGGTGCCGCTGAACCCGAAGTCGGGCGAGAAGGAGCTGGCGCACATCGTGTCCGACAGCGCGCCCGAGCTGGTCCTGGCCGCTCCCGGCGCGGAGCTGCCCTCCGCACTCGGCGGGGTGGCCCGGCTGGACGTGGACGCGTACGCCACCGGCACCGCCCCCGAGGAGGAGGCCCGCGAGACCGACCCTGCGCTGGTCGTCTACACCTCCGGCACCACCGGCCCGCCCAAGGGCGCGGTCATCCCGCGCCGGGCGCTCGCCGCGACCCTGGACGCGCTCGCCGACGCCTGGCGGTGGAGCGGCGAGGACGTGCTGGTGCACGGGCTGCCCCTGTTCCATGTGCACGGGCTCGTGCTGGGCGTGCTCGGCCCGCTGCGGCGCGGTGGTTCGGTGCGGCACCTGGGGCGGTTCGGCACCGAGGGCGTGGCCCGGGAGCTGAACGACGGCGCGACCATGCTGTTCGGCGTGCCGACGATGTACCACCGCATCGCCGAGGCCCTGCCGGACGACCCGGAGCTGGCCAAGGGCCTGGGCCGGGCCCGGCTGCTGGTCTCCGGCTCGGCGGCGCTGCCGGTGCACGACCACGAGCGGATCCTGGCCGCTACCGGCCGGCGGGTGATCGAGCGGTACGGCATGACGGAGACGCTGATGAACACCAGCGTGCGGGCGGACGGGGAGGCCCGGGCCGGGACGGTCGGGGTGCCGCTGCCGGGCGTCGAGCTGCGGCTGGTGGAGGAGGACGGCACGGAACTCGCCGGGTACGACGGGGAGACCGTTGGCGAGATCCAGGTGCGCGGACCGAACCTGTTCACCGAGTACCTGAACCGGCCCGACGCGACCGCCGCCGCGTTCACCGCCGACGGCTGGTTCCGCACCGGCGACATGGCGGTGCGCGAGAGCGACGGCTACGTCCGCATCGTCGGGCGCAAGGCCACCGACCTGATCAAGAGCGGCGGTTACAAGATCGGGGCGGGCGAGATCGAGAACGCGCTGCTGGAGCATCCGGGGGTGCGGGAGGCGGCGGTCACGGGGGAGCCCGACCCGGACCTGGGCGAGCGGATCGTGGCGTGGATCGTGCCGGCCGACCCGGGGGCCGTGCCGTCCGCCGAGGAACTGGCCGAGCACGTGGCCCGGCGGCTGGCCCCGCACAAGCGGCCCCGCGTGGTCCGCCGGCTGGACGCGCTGCCCCGCAACGACATGGGAAAGATCATGAAGCGGGCGCTGGTGGCCGATGCCTGAGCGGCTGTCGGCACGCGAGATCCTGGCGCTGGTCGCGGACGAGGCGTCGTTCGAGGAGCTTCCCGTCGCGTCCCGGCACGCACAGGTGAACGGCCCCCTCGGCTGGCAGGGTTACGACGCCTCGCGCGCCCGCGCCGCCGAGCGCACCGGTGAGGAGGAGTCCGTCGTCTGCGGCACCGCGAGCGTCGGGGGCACCCGGGCCGTGCTGATCGCGTTCGAGTTCGGCTTCCTCGGCGGCTCTCTGGGCGAGCGCACCGGCGACCGTCTGGAGGCCGCCCACCGGCACGCACGGGCCCACCGGCTCCCGGTCGTGCCGCTGGTGGCGACCGGCGGCAGCCGGATGCAGGAGGGCATGCCGGCGCTGACCCAACTCCAGCGGGTGGCCCGCGAGTCGGCGCTCACCCGGGAGGCGGGGCTGCCGCAGGTCGCGGTCCTGCGGGATCCCACGACCGGCGGCGGCTGGGCCACGCTCGGCGCCGGAGCCGACGTGATCCTCGCGCTGCCGGGCGCCCAGGTGGGTTTCGCGGGCTCCCGGGTGCGGCCCCGGGACGCGGACCCGTCCGCCTACACGGCCGAGGCGCAGGTTGCGGCGGGGTCGGCGGACACGGTGGTACGGCCCGAGGAGCTGCGCGGCACGCTGGGCCGGTGGCTGCGGCTGCTCACCAGTCCGGCGCAGGAGGCTGCCGTACCGCGGGCCCTCGGCTCCGCCGCCCTCCCCGCCACCGGCTGGGAGGCCGTCCGCCGCGCCCGCTCCGCCGAACGCCCGCGCGCACAGGCCTACTTGGATGCCTACTTCACCCACCGGGTCTCCCTCAGCGGCGACCGCTGCGGCGGCACGGACCCCGACGGCATGCTGTGCGGGTTCGGTGAGCGGGACGGCCGTACCGTGGCGTACGCGGCGCAGACCGGGGCGGCGACCCGGCCGGCCGGGTACCGCACCGCGGCCCGGCTGATCCGGCTCGCCGACCGGCTCGACATACCGGTGCTGACGCTGGTGGACACGCCGGGGGCGGCCAATGACGCCGAGGCGGAGCGGCAGGGGGCCGGGGCCGCGATCGCCGAGGTGTTCGGGGCGGTGGCCTGCGCGCGGGTGCCGATCACCACGCTGGTGACGGGCGAGGGCGGTTCCGGCGGGGCGCTGGCGCTGGCCGCGCCCGGCAACACCTGGGCCACGCCGGACAGTTACTTCTCGGTGATAGCGCCGGAACTCGCCGCGGCCATCCTCAAGCGCCCCCCGCATGAGGTGGAGACGACCGCGGGACAGCTGCGCATCCGGCCGCAGGACCTGGTGGAGCTGGGGGTGGTCCGGGGCGTCGTGGAGCCCGCGGACCACCCCCACCCCTGAACTACCTCACGTCCACCGCCCGGATGATCTCCTGGGTCACCGCGCCGCCCTTGTCGTCGCGGGCCGAGGCCCGCAGGGAGAGGTGGGCGGCGTCGCGCGGCACGGCGATCGTGCCGCGCCAGGAGGCGCCACGGCCGGCGGTCAGCGGCACCGTCCGCCAGGTCGTGCCGTCGTCGTACGACACCTCAAGCCTGCCGCCGCCGAGGGTCCCGGTGCCGGCCGCGTTCGCCACGTACTCGGCGCCGAGGCCGACCGGTATCCGCTGCCCGGCCCGCACCCGGCCGGCGAGGTCGGTGTCGAGGTCGAAGGCAAGGTTGATCAGCGGCAGGTAGGTCCAGCGGTCCTCCGGGCCGGCCGCCGACCGGAAGGTCCACTCGGTGTGGCCCCTGGTGGCGGGCTGCCAGTGGCCGGCGTCCAGGGCGGTGTCGGTGACCACCTTGTAGGTGTGCTCGTCGGCGGGCGCGTCCCAGACGTAGACACCGGAGCTGGTGCGCCGGTCGACGAGCGTTCCGTCCAGGTAGACGGCGGTGGTCTGGCTCATCCCGCTGCCGTCGCTCCACACGTCGCCGAAGCCGGTGTGGTCGGGCCCGGAGTCGCCCCAGCCGGGGGTGTTCAACTGGATCTCGTTCCCGGCGCGTTGCTGCCCCCAGCCGAGACCGGTGCCCAGCCACGGGTGCCACACGGGACGGAACCAGTTCAGCTCCGACCGGCTGCCGCCCTCGTAGCGCACCAGTCCGCTGCGTTCCTCGAGCGCGTCCTCGTGGGCGGTGACGGACTCGTGCCAGAGCTGGCCGGGGCCGGTGGAGACGTAGTCGGTGCGCTCGGCGGGCAGGTCGACGCGCTCCTGGAAGCCGAGGCCGATGGGGAAGGTGCCGGTGATCGAGTACCGGAACTCGCCGCCGCTCACCGGCTCGGCGGCATGGAACCTGGTGTGCACGGCGGCCAGTTGACGCCCTGCGGGGGCGTAGGTGAGGTCCCGGTCCGGGATCGCGCCCGGGTGGCCCTCGGACAGGTCGTACATGTACGGCGAGTTGCGGGTGCCGGTCATCTCGACCTTCCCGGCCGCCCGCAGCCGGGCCGCGTCCGCCCGGCTCACCGTGGCGATCTGCAGGGGCCGGTCGGCGTTGTCGTCCGTGCCCCACCAGGCCATCAGCCGGCCCGGCGCGTCGTCCGTCACGAACAGCGCCCGGGCACCGGCGTCCTGGGCCGCCCGGGCCAGCGCGGCCGGGTCGGCGCCGTCGGCGAGGTGCGCGAGCACCGCCTTGCCGGACACACCGGTGAACGGCCCGTCCCCGACGTCGGCCAGCGGCAGCTTCGTCCGCCCCACGATCAGCCTGCCGCCCGCCTGTACGGTCGCCTCGCCGATCCCCTTGACCTCCAGCAGCGGCTTGCCCAGCCGCCACACGGTCCGGTACTCGAAACCACCCTGGGTGACCTTCCGGGTGGGCGCGGCGAAGACGCTGTCGTAGGTCAGGGGCACCTGGACCGCGCCGAACAGGTCGGCGCCGTTCGCCGTCCGGTCGTACTCCATGAGGAGCTGACGCGTCTCGGTGCGCCGGTCGACGTCCGCCACGATCTCCCTCAGCTCACGCCCGTCCAGGGTGACGTCCCGGTCTCGGTCGAGGGTGATCTCGGGGGCGGCGAGGAAGCCGAGGCCGAGGGAGTCGGCGCCGTGGCTGCCGCGCACGTCGAGGAAGGAGGTGAGGGAGTAGGTGCCGGGCTGCAGGCGCAGCTTCAGGGTGCCGGAGTCGCCGACGTGCGCGGGCTGGGCGTCCTCGCCCGCGGCGAGCCGCTGCACGGCGAGGTCGGCGGCGGTGGACGCCCCGTCGCGGTCCTTGACGTGGACGGTGAGCGTGTACCGCTCCTCCTCCTTGACCAGTCCGAACACGGTGTGCGCGAGCGGGGTGCCGTCCGGCCCGGAGGCCACGATCTGCCCGCTGCTCTGCCCGACCGCCGCCTTCGACGCGTCGCCGGTGACGGTGGTGGACGCGGTGCCGTGCGCGGGGACGGTGAGGGCGGAGTCGGCGAGGGTGGCCACACCGTCCGGGCCGCCCTGGACGGCGAGCGTCAGCCGCACGTCGTCGTCGGACGAGTTGGTGTAGGTGAGGGGCCGGGTGACGGGCTTGTCCGCCTCGTACGGCCAGCTGTGGAAGCCGAGGTCGGCGGAGCCGGTGGCGGTGATCCGCGCCCCGACCGCGTCGGGAACGCTCACCCGACCCGCACCCAGCTGGTAGGCGGAGGCGTCGAGGCGACGCGAGGTGGACATCAGCGCGTCCTTCAACCGCGCGCCGGTCCAGTCGGGATGGGCCTGGGCGAGCAGGGCGGCCACTCCGGCGACGTGCGGGGTCGCCATGGAGGTACCGCTCATGGAGGTGTAGTAGCCGCTGCCGGAGACTAGTTGGGACCGGGCGGCGAGGATGTCGACGCCGGGCGCGGAGATGTCCGGCTTCAGGGCGTTGTCGCCGTACCGGGGTCCGGCGCTGGTGAAGTAGGCGGCCTGGTCGCCGGAGTCCACGGCGCCGACGGTGAGGGCCGCGTCGGCGGCGCCGGGCGAGCCGATGGAGGACGGGGAGCCGGTGTTGCCGGCGGCGACGACGAAGAGGGCGCCGGTCTCCGCGGAGAGGGTGTTCACCGCCTGGGCCATCGGGTCGGTGCCGTCGCTGGCCTCGGTCGAGCCGAGGCTCATGGAGATCACCCGGGCGTGCACGTCCCGCGCCGCCCACTCCATGCCCGCGATGATCTGGGACTCGCTTCCCGAGCCCTGGTCGCTGAGCACCTTGCCGACCGCGAGGCCGGCGTCGGGCGCGACTCCCCGTTCCCTGCCGTCGGAGGCGGCGCCGCTGCCGCCGACGGTGGAGGTGACATGGGTGCCGTGCCCGTTGCGGTCGGCGACCTCCTGTCCTTCGACGAAGCTCCTGGTGGCGGTGACCCGGCCCGTCAGGTCGGGGTGGCTCAGGTCGACGCCGGTGTCGAGGACGGCGACGGTGACGCCCTTGCCGGTGAGCCCCGCGTCCCAGGCGGCCCGGGTGCCGATCTGGGCGTTGCTCTCGGCCATGTCGGCCTTGACGCGCCCGTCGAGCCAGACCTTGCCGACGCCGCCGCGGGTGAAGGACCGCCAGAAGGTGCGTCCCCGCTCCGCCTCGACGGCGGCACCGCGCAGACTCGGCAGTGCCCGGGTCCGCTCGGATCCGGCGGGGGTGGTGGCGCGGGCGCCCTTGCCGTAGGTCACGATCAGCGGCAGCGCGTCGGCCTCGGCGTCCGTGAGTCCCTGCCGGATCAGCCCGCTCACGTCGAACAGCCGCCGGTCCAGGGTGCCGGCCCGCAGATGGGGCAGCGCCTCGTCCGGTACGACGGTGATGTCGCCGTCGTTCACCTGCGTCCGCACCGCACCGGTGGCCCCTCGGGGCCGCTGCACGGTGACCGTCTTCCGGCCCCGCGCGAGATCGATGACGGTCACCTTGTCGCCGGTGACGAGGGTGACGGTGGTCGCGGCGCCCGGGGGGCGCCGGTCCGCGGCGGCGGCGGTCCGCGCGACCGCCGGGCCCGTCGGCAACAGGGCCATCGCAAGCCCCGCCGACAGCAGGGCCGCACCGCGTCTGACTGGTCCTCGCCTCATCCACGCCTCTTCTCGTCCGGGAGTGTCCGTCCTGGTGCGCCGAGTGCTGGGACGAGTGTCATGTGCCTTCTGTTGCAGGGGTGTTGAGCGGTCCTGGCGGAAACATGTCCTGGCGGCTTCCCGCCAACACGGCGCCCCGGCAGGGGCGGAACGGCGGACAGTCCCACTCCCCCTCCGCAACAATGGAGTTGGTCATGGATCGACGACACGGGGGGGGGCGGACAGCGCCATGAACAAGCTGATGGAGTTCACCACGGAGGACGGGGCCGTGGTCGTGGTGGAGGCCACGGACGCGGCGAGCGGCACCCGTCTCGTCTCGCGCGGCGAGGGCGGCCCCGCGGCCCAGACCACCCGCACCTTCGAGGGCGCGCTGGACGGGGTGCGCGCGGCGGCCCACTCCGCCCTGCGGGTCTTCCGGGACGGCACCCTGCGCCCCGACTCGGTGGAACTGGAGTTCGGGGTGAAGCTGAGCGCGGAAGCCGGCGCGGTGATCGCCAAGGGAGCGGCGGAGGGGCAGCTGGTCGTCAGGCTGAGCTGGGCGTCGGCGACGCCGGAGCCCGCGCCCGGCTCATGAGCGGCGCGGCCTGACCTCGCGACACACCGCGGTTCCGCGGTAAACCCCCCATTCAGCGGCACCCCGCCCGGCCCCCTCCAGAAGGCGCCCGCCCTTCGGCCCGCAGCAGGATGCAGAGACGGGGAAGAGGCCCGCCAACCGGTCGGCCGCCCAAGGCCTGCGCACTCGGGAGGATCCGCCGTGACCGTCAGTCTGGAGCGCTTGCGCCGCTGCCACTTCGCCGTCGACCTGGGCGCGGCCCACACCCGCGTGTATGTGAAGGGCGCCGGTCTCGTCGTCGACCAGCCCTCGGTCGCGGCCGTGAACACCCGTAACGGTGCGCTCATCGCGGTGGGCGAGTTCGCGGAGCAGATGACGGGGCGGACGCCGGACTACATCAGGGTCGTACGGCCGATCGCCGGTGGCACGGTGGTCGACATCGAGATGGCCCAGCGCATGCTGCGGCACCTGCTCGGCGACAAGATGCGCCGTACGCTGCGCCGCAAGCCGCGGCTGCGCGCGGCGGCCTGCACCCCGCACGACGCCGACCCGCTGGCCCAGCGGGCCGCGATCGAGACGCTGGTCGGGCTGGGCGCGCGGCGGGTGGAGCTGGTGGACACGCTGATCGCCGCCGCCGTGGGGTGCGGGCTGCCCGTGGATCGGCCCGAGGCCACCATGATCATGATGTGCGGGGCGGCGGCCACGCAGGTCGCGGTGCTCTCCCTCGGCTCCATCGTCACCGCCCAGCGGATCCCGGTCGGCGGTGAGGCCGTGGACCAAGCGATCGTGCAGCACCTGCGGCACAAGCACGCGCTGACGCTGCCCAGTCAGTCCGTACGGCCGCTGCATCTCGCCCTGTCCGGCAGCGGGCTCACCCCGGAGGGACCGGCCTCGACGGAGATCCACGGCCGGGACTTGGCCACCGGTCTCCCCCGCAGCGTGCGGATCGACACCGCCGCCGTGCGCGGCGCCGTCCAGGCTCCGCTGATGGCCATCCTCGACGGGATCGGCAAGGTGCTGCGCGAGTGCCCGCCCGACCTGGTGGCCGACCTCGCCGACCGGGGGATCATGATGGTCGGCGGCTCCGCTCTGCTGCCCGGCCTGGACCAGATGCTCCGGAAGGCGACCGGCGTCCCGGTGGACATCGCCGAACGGCCCGAACTGTGCGCCGTACAGGGTCTCGGCGCCATGCTGGAGGGCCACGTCGAGCCGCTCGTCCTCAACCCGCTGGCGGCCTAGCCGACCCGGCGGCACGGGCCCGGCGATCTCACGCGGCGGGCGCCGCCGTGCGGGCGCCGACCCTCACAGCGCCACGTGGCTCCGGATGGTCGTGCCGTCCGCGCCGGTGTGCACCAGCACCAGGTCGGAGACGAGGTTGACCAGCAGCAGGCCGCGGCCGCCGCGCTGGTCGCGGCCGGCGGGGCGGCGGCCGGCCAGGGGGTCTGTCACCCGGCCCTTGTCCCGGACCTCGCACAGCACGTACCCGCCCTCGGCCCACACCGTGAGCGCGCCGGTGCCGCCGCCGTGGACCACACTGTTGGTGGTCAGCTCGGCGGTGATCAGGGTCAGGTTCTCCAGCCGCAGTCCGCTCAGGCCGAGCCGGGTGCCGTGCTCGGTGGCGAGGTGGCGGGCGGCGGAGAGGGAGCCGTCGTCGAAGGTGAGGGCGAGCACGCCGGGGCCGGGGTCGGGCGCGGGCGGCAGCGGCTGGTTGTAGCGGGCGACGACGCCCTCGGGGTCGTAGGCCGGGCTGGGGCGGGGCGCGGTGGCGCCGGGCGGGATGACGACCGGGTGGGTGGCGTGGGCGTCGGCGAGCGCCCGCTCGTCCAGGCGGGCGGTGTCGTAGGGACACAGGATCGTCGCCTCGCGCCCCTGGAACGCCGCGTTGATCAGCGCCTCGTGCTGGGCGCAGGCGGCGTGTTCGGCCGGGGTGCGGCCCGCCCAGACCGGTTCGCCGATGATGTGGACGCGCCGGCCCGGCGGCTGGGTGTCGGCGAAGGCTCGCAGCACGGCGGGGATGATCCGGCCGGGGTTGCGTCCGGCCTCCCGCATGTCCAGGAACCGTACGCCGTCGGCGTCGGCGCCCAGGGCGTCCCGGACGAGCCGCAGGTTCTCGCCGGGTACGGCGACCGCGACCGGCGCCTCGGCGGCCAGGGCGGAGCGGACGAAGGGCACGGTGCCGGCGAGGTACTGCTCGGCGTCCGCGTAGAAGAGGGCGGGGTGCACGAAGGGTTCGGCCGTCACGGTCATGACCTCGACACCTCGATCGCCGGCAGTCCCGGCCACAGCAGACCCAGCATGCGGGACAGCGCGGGGGGCGGCCGCTCCAGCACGAGCCGCCGCCGCTCACCGAACCGCCGTGCGGCGCAGGCGAGCGCGTCGGCGCCCGCCACGTCGACGAACGTCAGTGCGGAAAGCTCCAAGCAGTACACGTCCTCGCCCTCGCGAACGGCCCGTTCCAGCGCGCGCTCCCAGATGCCGCGCGTCGGCAGGCTCACCTCGCCCGCCGCCCGGACTCCGCTCCGTCCGGTCAGCGGGACCACGTCGAGCCGCGGCACCGGGGGCCCCGGTACGACGGCCGCCGTCGGGGGCCGCACCGGCTCCGGCACGCTCACACCGTCTCCCCGTCGCACATGAACAGTCGCACATGAACAAGGGTGCCCAGTATGCGCCCCGACTCTCCTTCCCGGTGTGTAGTCCGGGACGCGAGGGGCAGGCGAGGGAGCGAGCCATGCGGAGCGAAGCAGGGGGGAGACATGACCTCAGCGGCACGAGCACCGCACACCGGGCGGCTGGACGCGCTGGCCATCGGCGGCCGGACGGAGGAGGACCGGGCCCTTCTGGAGGCGTGCGGAGAGCTGGTCCACGGCTGTACGGACACGCTGGCCGCCGCCCTGGCCGCCCTGCCGGCGGGCGTCGCCCGGGTCGAGCTGGACGCGAGCGGGGTGTCGTTCATGGACACGGCGGGCCTGGAGTTCCTGGACGCGCTGACCGAGTACGGTCACCTGCACGGCGTGCCGGTCGCGGCCACGGGATGGCGGGGACAGCCACGCCGGGTCCTGGAACTGGTCGGCCTGGACGCCACCGACCCGCTGGTCACCGCACTGCCCGCCGGGTTCCCCGCCCGCACCGCCTCCGCGGTGGCCCTCGAACGCGCGGAACAGCTGTGGGAACTGCGCCTGGAGATAGAGCAGCTGCGGCACGCGATCGGCTCCCGCCCGGTCATCGACCAGGCGCGCGGCATCCTGATGGCCGCCCACGGCTGCGGTCCCGACCGGGCCTGGGACATCCTGCGGGAGGCCTCCCAGCGGTCCAACACCAAGCTGCGCGAGGTCGCGGCGGTGGTCACCGCGAGCGCCCTGCCCGACGGCCCCCGCCCGCCCGAGGACCTGCGCACGGCACTGCGCGAGGCGGTGGCCCGCCACGCGCCGCCGCCCGGCGACGACCAGGAGTGATCAGTACGGCAGGATGCGCCCCGAAGGCGTCCTGCGGTCGATCTCCTGCCCTCGAGGGGCGGCCGGCCGACGACTCACACGCACCCGGATCCGACGGTCCATGACGCCTCCTCCTGCCGGCACCGCCCCACGGCGGCTCCCCGTAGGAGGTCCGTGCCCAGTACAGGGCATGTCCAAGCCAAGCCTGGGCCAAGTTCGGGCTCAAGAGAGGCTGTTGGCGAAACGGCTTGACGGGCCGGCGCCGACCGGTCCGCTACCGGCCCGCCAGGTACCGCCCGAAGACGTGGTCCAGTTGTGCGATCCATTCGGCGAGCCGGGCCGAGCGGCGGGCGTTCAGCTCGCAGTCGTACACGCTGCCGTCCCACAACTGGACGGTCACGGTGAGCCGGCTGCCGCGCGAGGAGGGCGTGCGCCGGACACCGGCGATCTCCGCCCACTCGAAGTCCGCGGCGACGCCCGCGAGTTCGAGAACCACTCCGGCCGCGTTCACGACGACGCGGGCTTCGCCGTCGCCGAGCACGGCTTCCGGCGGGCCGTACGGCATGGGCGGCCCGAACCCGTAGGCGACCTGCGGCGGGGCCACGGGCGCCGGGGGGATCGAGGGGGCTGCCGCGAGATGCGGGGGCGTCGCCGTGGTCGCGGGGAACTGCGCGGGCGCCGCGGGTACCTGCCGCGGCGTCGGCGGTGCCATGACGGTCGGGGTGTACGACGGCACGCCCGGGGCCCGCTCCGCCGGCTCCCCCGTGATGCGGTCCAGCAGTTCGGTGGGGGTCGGCCGGGCCGCGGGGTCCTTGGCCAGGCAGGCCGACACCAGCTCCACCAGCCCGGCGGGCACGGTCGACACGTTCGGCGGCTCGTGGACGGACCGGTACATCAGCCCCATGGGCGTGCCCTCGCCCCAGGCGCTGCCACCGGCCGCGGCGACCAGGACGGCACCCAGGGCGAACACGTCGGCGGCACCGGTCACATCGTGGCCGAGGGCCTGCTCGGGGGCGAGGAAGCCGGGGGTGCCGAAGGCGGTGCCGGTGGCGGTGAAGCGGGTGGACTCGACGGCCCGGGCGATGCCGAAGTCGAGGACCCGGGGTCCGTCCTCGGCCATGATGATGTTGCCGGGCTTGAGATCCCGGTGCACCAGACCGCAGGAGTGGATGGACTCCAGCGCCTCGGCGAGCGCGGCGGCCAGGGCCCGCAACTGCGGCTCGTCCATGGCGCCCTGGGCGCCGAGCCGCGCCGCGAGGGTCGGGCCGGGGATGTAGGCGGTCGCCAGCCACAGCGGATCACCGTCGACGTCGGCGTCCACGACCGGCGCGGTGTGGAAGCCGCCGACCGCCCGGGCCGCCTCCACCTCACTGCGGAACCGCTCACGGAAGACCGGGTCCGCCGCCAGTTCCGCCTTGGCGACCTTCAGCGCGACCGCGCGCCCGCCCCGCGTCCGCGCGAGAAAGACGGTCCCCATCCCACCCTCCCCGAGCTTCCGCTCGACGAGGTAGCCCCCTATGCGTTCCATGCGCACAGTATGGCGCCGGACACGGCGCCCCTCGAACACGCCCGCGCGTCCCGGGACTCGGGCCGCCGGGCCCGGGTGACGCGCGGGTGTCCTGGGCGGCCGGACGCATCGCCAGTTCCTTGCCGTGGGACTCGGCGGCCGCGAGGGCCTCGGTGCGGGAGGCCTCGAAGAGCGGGACCAGGTCGGCCATCGCCGGAACGGCCGGTGCCAGGGTCGGCTCGGGGACGATGAAGCTGACGTCCGGACCGAGATCGCCGCCGAGGGCCTGCCGCAGGTAGCTCTGCACGTAGTCGTTGCCGTACTGGGGGGTGCCCTCCTGGTACGAACCGCCGCGGCTGGTCACGACGACGGCCGGCTTGCCCGCGAGCGAGGGGCGCTCGGTCATCGCGGTGCGGCCCACGGCGAAGACGTGGTCGATCCGGGCCTTCAGCGTCGAGGGGATCGAGTAGCTGTACATCGGGGCGCCGAGCAGGATCACGTCCGCCGCCTCGGCCTCCTCGATCAGCCGGGCGCGCAGGGCGAAGGCTGCCCGCTCCTCGGGGGACCGGTCGGCGGGGGCGACGTATCCGGCGTAGTAGGCGGCGGCCCGCAGGTGGGGCACGGGGTCGGCGTCGACATCACGGTGGATCACCGTGCCCTGCGGGTGCTCGCTCTCCCATGCCTCTCGGCAGGCGGCGGCCACGGCGCGGGAGTGGGAGTTCTCGCCGTTGAGGGAGGTGTCGATGTGCAGCAGCGTGGCCATGCCGGTTCTCCTGAACTCCGGGGCGAGGGGCTGCCGTTGTCCGGCGCCCTGCGATGCCGGCAGCCTGCTTCCTCAAGCATGCTCGAGGTCCAGCACCTGTGATCCACATCACCGGTCACCCCCTCACGGCCGGCCGCACACCGACAGCGACTCGCCCCCGGCACGGACGGGCGCCGGGAGGGCGGAGGAAGGGGTGCCGGTCGAGGCGGGGCCGTTCTTGATCGTCCGATCCCGGTGGCGCGCCGGTCGGGGCGGGGCCGTTCCGGTGCTCGATCAGCTCTCCGGGTGATCCGGGGCGTCCGCGGGGTTCGTGACTCGTGATCCGAGCGGGTGAACGGTGGTGCCGCCTCGGCGTGGCGGCCACCGCTCCTGCATCACCGCAGGTGACATCGTTTCTGCGCGTGTAGCGCCTGGTGGGGCGGGTGGGACTCGAACCCACGGCCGACGGATTATGAGTCCGCTGCTCTAACCGGCTGAGCTACCGCCCCATAGCGGCGTGTCGCGTACATGTGTGCGCGCCGTCTGCCGCAGCATAGCCGCTCATACGATCTCCTGCTTCGGATGGTCGGCTTCTGCGCTGCTTCCTGACCTTGAGACTTCGCCATGGTCACAGCGGTTCCCGCGGGCATGAAAAAGGACCCCGAAGGGTCCTCGTTCAGTGCGCTCCCCCGACTGGACTCGAACCAGTAACCTGCCGGTTAACAGCCGGCTGCTCTGCCAATTGAGCTACGGAGGACCGAAGCTCCCCCGACTGGACTCGAACCAGTAACCTGCCGGTTAACAGCCGGCTGCTCTGCCAATTGAGCTACGGAGGATTGCCTCGTTGCATCGAACGTACCTACCTGGGTATTCGCCAGGGGGCGGGCGCTCGCTGCGACACATACATTAGCGCAAGCAGGGGGGTGCTCCGCCAATCGGTATCCCCCGGCCCCGACGCCGCACCAGAGACCTACGCAAGGAGAAGGGTGGCAGCCATGCGCTACCGGCTCACGTTCGTCGCCGGACTGGCCCTCGGTTACGTGCTCGGCACGAGGGCCGGACGCGAGCGCTACGAGCAGCTGAAGAAGTCCGCTCGCCAGATCGCGCAGAACCCCGCCGTCCGCAACACCGCCGAGACGGCCGCCCAGCAGGGCCGGGTGTACGCCGGCAAGGCCTTCCACACGGTCAGCGACAAGGTCGGCGACCGGGTCCCGGAGTCCGTGGCCCAGCGGGTGCGCTCCCTGCGGGAACGCAACGTCAACGGCACGGGCGGCGAGGACGACTGGGGCACGAGCAACACGTAGCGGCGGCTGTACGGCCCCGGACGACGGGCGCCCCGCGCCGAGTGGGCGCCCACGGCCGAAGCAAGCGCCGCGATGCGGCAGAATTTTCGCCATGGGGATAGTCGCCGGGTTGGACAGCTCGCCCGATTTCACTCGCATCGTGGTCTGCGACACGGACACCGGAGCCGTGCTCAGGCAGGGGTACGCCCCGCATCCGGTGGAGACGCCGGACGGGGGCCGGCCCAGCGATGTGGACCCGCAGGCCTGGCTGCTGTCCCTGGGCGAGGCCGCGGGGGGCGGCCTGCTCGAGGGTGTGCAGGCCATCGGTGTCTCCGCGCAGCAGAACGCGCTGATCCCGCTGGACGCGCAGGGCAACACGGTGCGTCCGGCGATGGTCGGCGGTGACAAGCGGGCGCAGGTCGCGGCGGCCGACCTGGTCGACGCGCTCGGCGGCCGGGAGGCCTGGACGCAGGCGGTGGGGTGCGTCCCGCAGGCCGCGCAGCCGGTGACCAAGCTCCGCTGGCTCGCGAAGAGCGAGCCCGAGAACGCCCGCCGTACGGCCACGCTGCTCCAGGCCCACGACTGGCTGGTCTGGCAGCTCCTCGGGCGGCCCGTGCGCCGGACCACCGACCGCGGCGGGGCCTCCGGCACCGGCTACTGGTCCGCCGCCACCGGCGCCTACCGGCCCGACCTGGTCGAGCTGGCGCTGGGCCACCAGGCGATGCTGCCCGAGGTGATCGGTCCGTCGGACGCGGCCGGTACGACCCCGGAGGGGCTGCTGATCTCCGCCGGGACCGGGGAGACCATGGCCGCCGCGTTCGGGCTCGGGATCGGGCTCGGGGACGCGGTCGTCTCGCTCGGGGCGTCCGGGTCCGTGATGGCCGTGCACCCGGAGGCGCTCACCGACCAGGCCGGGATGATCACGTCGCTCGCCGACGCCACCGGCATGCACCTGCCGGTCGTCACGACGCTGAACGCGGTGCGCACCCTGCGCGGCGCCGCCGAACTCCTCGGCCTGCCGGATCTGGAGAGCCTGTCCGACCTGGCGATGAAGTCGACGCCTGGGGCCCACGGGCTGGTCCTCCTCCCCTATCTGGAGGGCGAGCGGACGCCGCATCTGCCGCACACCGCGGGGACGCTGGCCGGGCTGCGGCGCGAGTCGATGAAGCCCGAGCACCTGGCGCGGGCCGCGTTCGAGGGCATGCTGTGCGGGCTGGCCGACGCGCTGGACGTGCTGCGCGGGCGTGGCGTGGAGGTCCGGCGGATCTTCCTGCTGGGTGCGGCCGCCGAGCTGCCCGCGGTGCAGACGGCGGCGCCCTCGCTGTTCGGCGCGCAGGTCGTCGTACCGCAGCCCGCCGACTACGCGGCGATCGGCGCGGCCCGGCAGGCCGCCTGGGCGCTCGGCGTGTCGCAGGGCACCCTCGACCCGCGGACCCCGCCCGCCTGGCAGGGGGCGGCCGCGCAGGTCCTGGAGCCGGGCGACGAACTGGCCGTGGGTCAGGCCGTGCGGCAGCAGTTCGTTTCGGTGCGGGAGCAGACCCACCCGGGGGCGTTCCGCCCGTAACACCGCAAACGCGTACGGGCGCAGGAGCACGCTGATGGGTTAATCGGTTGAGGTAACGCCGGTGGAGTGTCCGACGATAGGGGCCAAGGGCACTCCGACCAGCCCCCACCGCCGACTCCGAGAGACGTAGCGTGCTCATACGACTTCTGCGGACCTACCTCAGGCCCTACAGGAAACCCATATCTCTCGTGGTGCTGCTGCAGTTCCTGCAGACCTGCGCCACCCTCTATCTGCCCACACTGAACGCCGACATCATCGACAACGGTGTCGTGAAAGGTGACACGGATTACATCCTGTCCTTCGGCGCCCTGATGATCGGCATCTCGCTGGCCCAGGTCGTCTGCAACATCGGCGCCGTGTACTTCGGCGCCCGGACCGCCTCCGCGCTCGGCCGGGACGTGCGCGGCGCCGTCTTCGACCGGGTGCAGTCCTTCTCCGCCCGCGAGGTGGGTCACTTCGGGGCGCCCTCGCTCATCACCCGTACGACCAACGACGTACAGCAGGTCCAGATGCTGGCCCTGATGACGTTCACCCTGATGGTGTCGGCGCCCATCATGTGCGTCGGCGGGATCGTGCTGGCGCTCGGCCTGGACGTGCCGCTGTCCGCGGTGCTCGTCGCCGTCGTGCCCGTGCTCGGCGTCTCGGTGACGCTGATCGTGCGCCGGCTGCGGCCGCTGTTCCGGTCCATGCAGGTCCGGCTGGACACGGTGAACCGGGTGCTGCGCGAGCAGATCACCGGCAACCGGGTGATCCGAGCCTTCGTCCGGGACGAGTACGAGCAGGGCCGGTTCGGGAAGGCGAACGGCGATCTGACCGAGATGCAGCTGGCCACCGGCCGAATGCTCGCACTGATGTTCCCGATCGTGATGACGGTGGTGAACCTGTCGTCGATCGCGGTGGTGTGGTTCGGCGCCCATCGGATCGACAGCGGCGGGATGGCGATCGGCGATCTGACCGCGTTCCTCGCCTATCTGATGCAGATTGTCATGTCTGTGATGATGGCCACCTTCATGTTCATGATGGTGCCGCGCGCGGAGGTCTGCGCCGAGCGCATCCAGGAGGTCCTGGGGACCGACTCGAGCGTGGTGCCGCCGGTCGCGCCGGTGTCCGAGCTGCGCCGGCACGGCCATCTGGAGATCCGGGGCGCGGGCTTCCGCTATCCGGGTGCCGAGGAGCCGGTGCTGAAGTCCATCGAACTGGTGGCCCGGCCCGGTGAGACGACCGCGGTCATCGGCTCGACCGGCAGCGGCAAGTCGACGCTGCTGGGCCTGGTCCCGCGGCTGTTCGACGCCACCGAGGGCGAGGTGCTGGTGGACGGCGTCGACGTCCAGGAGATCGACCCCCGGCTGCTCGCGAAGACCGTCGGGCTCGTGCCGCAGAAGCCGTACCTGTTCGCCGGTACGGTCGCCACCAACCTGCGCTACGGCAATCCGGACGCCACCGACGAGGAGATGTGGCACGCGCTGGAGGTGGCGCAGGCCAAGGACTTCGTGCAGAAGCTCGAGGGCGGCCTGAACGCGCCGATCGCACAGGGCGGCACCAACGTCTCCGGCGGTCAGCGGCAGCGGCTCGCCATCGCCCGCACGCTGGTGCAGCGCCCCGAGATCTACCTCTTCGACGACTCCTTCTCCGCGCTCGACTACGCCACCGACGCGGCCCTGCGCAGCGCGCTCGGCCACGAGACCGCAGAGGCGACCGTCGTCATCGTGGCCCAGCGGGTGGCGACCATCCGCGACGCGGACCGGATCGTCGTGCTGGACGAGGGCCGGGTGGTCGGCACCGGCCGGCACCACGAGCTGATGGCGGGCAACGAGACGTACCGGGAGATCGTGCTCTCCCAGCTCACGGAAGCGGAGGCTGCCTGATGGCCGGGCCCATGGGACGCATGATGGCCGGGGGCGGCCCCGACCAGCGCTCGATGGACTTCAAGGGGTCGGGCAAACGGCTCGTCGCCCGATTCAAGCCCGAACGGCTGACCATCTACGCGCTGCTGCTGTGCGTCGTCGTCAGCGTGACCCTGAGCGTCATCGGTCCGAAGATTCTCGGCAAGGCCACGGACCTGGTGTTCGCCGGCATCATCGGCCGGCAGATGCCGGCCGGGGCCACCAAGGAACAGGTGCTCGACTCGATGCGCGCGCGGGGCCGGGGCTCCGTCGCGGACATGCTCAAGGGCACCGACTTCACCCCCGGCAAGGGCATCGACTTCGACGCCGTCGGGCACGTTCTGCTGTTCGCGCTGGGCACGTTCCTCGTCGCCGGTCTGCTGATGGCGGTGGCGACGCGGCTGGTGAACCGGGCCGTGAACCGCACGATGTACCGGATGCGTGAGGACGTCCAGACGAAGCTGTCGCGGCTGCCGCTGTCGTACTTCGACAAGCGCCAGCGCGGTGAGGTGCTCTCGCGGGCCACCAACGACATCGACAACATCGGGCAGACGCTCCAACAGTCGATGGGCCAGCTCATCAACTCGGTGCTCACCATCATCGGTGTACTGGTGATGATGTTCTGGGTGTCCTGGCTGCTGGCCCTGGTCGCCCTGGTGACCGTGCCGCTGTCGTTCGTGGTCGCCACCCGGGTCGGCAAGCGGTCGCAGCCGCACTTCGTGCAGCAGTGGCGCTCCACGGGCAAGCTGAACGCCCACGTCGAGGAGATGTACTCCGGGCACACCCTGGTGAAGGTGTTCGGGCGCCAGGAGGAGTCGGCGAAGCAGTTCGCCGAGCAGAACCAGGCGCTGTACGAGGCCGCGTTCAAGGCGCAGTTCAACAGCGGTGTGATGCAGCCGCTGATGATGTTCGTGTCGAACATCAACTACGTCCTGGTGGCGGTCGTCGGTGGCCTCAGGGTCGCGTCGGGCGCGCTCTCCATCGGCGATGTGCAGGCCTTCATCCAGTACTCGCGGCAGTTCTCGATGCCGCTGACGCAGGTGGCGTCCATGGCGAACCTCGTGCAGTCGGGTGTCGCCTCGGCCGAGCGGATCTTCGAACTCCTGGACGCGGAGGAGCAGGAGGCGGATCCGGTGCCGGGCGAGCGGCCGGCCGAACTGCGCGGCCGGGTGCGCCTGGAGCACGTGTCGTTCCGGTACGACCCCGAGAAGCCGCTGATCGAGGATCTGTCGCTGACGGTGGAGCCGGGGCAGACGGTGGCGATCGTCGGGCCGACCGGCGCGGGCAAGACCACGCTGGTCAACCTGCTGATGCGGTTCTACGACGTCTCCGGCGGGCGCATCACCCTCGACGGGGTGGACATCCGCGGGATGTCCCGGGACGACCTGCGGTCCGGGATCGGCATGGTGCTGCAGGACACCTGGCTGTTCGGCGGCACCATCGCGGACAACATCGCCTACGGGGCCTCGCGCGAGGTCACCCGGGGCGAGATCGAGGAGGCGGCGCGGGCCGCCCACGCGGACCGGTTCGTCCGGACCCTGCCCGAGGGCTACGACACCGTCATCGACGACGAGGGCACGGGCGTCAGCGCCGGTGAGAAGCAGCTCATCACCATCGCGCGGGCGTTCCTGTCCGACCCGACGATCCTGGTGCTGGACGAGGCGACCAGCTCCGTCGACACCCGTACCGAGGTGCTGATCCAGAAGGCGATGGCCAAACTCGCCGACGGGCGGACCTCGTTCGTCATCGCGCACCGGCTGTCGACGATCCGGGACGCCGACACGATCCTGGTGATGGAGAACGGGTCCATCGTCGAACAGGGCGCGCACACGGAACTGTTGGCGGCCGACGGGGCGTACGCGCGCCTGTACAAGGCCCAGTTCGCGCAGGCGGTCGCCGAGGTCGACTGATCCCCGAGGGGCCGCTCACGTCCGGGTGAGCGGCCCCTCTCAGTCCAGGTAGCCCCGCAACTGGTCGGCGAAGGCGTGGTCCCTGAGCTTGTTCAGGGTCTTGGACTCGATCTGCCGTATGCGTTCGCGGGTCACGCCGAAGAGGCGGCCGATCTCCTCCAGGGTGCGGGGACGGCCGTCGGCCAGGCCGTAACGGAGCTGCACGACCTTGCGTTCACGCTCGCCGAGGGTGGAGAGCACGGCCTCCAGGTGCTGCCTGAGCAGCAGGAACGCGGCCGACTCGACGGGGCTCGCGGCGTCGCCGTCCTCGATGAGGTCGCCGAGGGCCACGTCGTCCTCCTCGCCGACCGGAGCGTGCAGGGACACCGGCTCCTGGGCGAGTCGCAGCACCTCACAGATGCGCTCGGGCGGCAGGTCGAGGTGGGCGGCGACCTCGTCGGGGGTCGGCTCGTAGCCGCGTTCCTGCAGCATGCGGCGCTGGACGCGGACGACCCGGTTGATCAGTTCCACGACGTGCACGGGAACGCGGATGGTGCGGGCCTGGTCGGCGAGGGCGCGGGACATGGCCTGCCGGATCCACCAGGTGGCGTAGGTCGAGAACTTGTAGCCGCGGGCGTAGTCGAACTTCTCCACCGCCCGGATGAGTCCGAGGTTGCCCTCCTGGACCAGGTCGAGCATGGTCAGGCCACGGCCGACGTACCGCTTGGCGACGGAGACCACGAGCCGAAGGTTGGCCTCGATGAGGCGGCGCTTGGCCATCCGGCCCATCACCACGAGCCGGTCCAGGTCCAGCGCGAGCTCGCTGTCCAGGTCGGGGGTGTTGCTGAGCTTCTCCTCGGCGAACAGCCCGGCCTCGACCCGGCGGGCCAGTTCGACCTCCTCGGCCGCGGTGAGCAGCGGGATGCGGCCGATCTCGCGCAGGTACTGGCGGAACAGGTCCGAGGAGGGTCCGCCGGTGTCGGCGCGGGCGGCCACCCGGGCCTCGACGGGCTCGGCGGCCTCCTCGAGTTCTCCGGGGCCCGCGGGATCCTCGGATTCCTCGGTGAGCGCTTCGGCGGGCGGATCCGCCGGTTCGGCGGGCACCGCCTCCGGGTGCAGGGAGGCTCGGCCCTGCGGGGGCACGGCCACGAGGACGTCCGTCTCCGCGTCCGGCTCGTCCGCGGTGCTGCTGGTGGCGCTGGTACTGCCGTCGGTCTGGGTGAGGGTCTGGGTCTGCACGGGGGCGACCTCCAGGATGATCGCTGCTTGGGGTGTGCGGCAGCGGTACTTCGTGAGCGGAGGACTCGGGCACCGCCCCCAGTGTGGGGTAAGACACATCTCCGCCACGAGGGGCGTGCGGTGACTTTTTGCGTCCGGTCCGTGACGGCGTGGTGACCCGGGTGGCTCAGAGGGCCGCCGGACCCTCGTTCTGCAGAGCCCTGTCGTACCTGGTCAGGACCATCATCTCGTTCTGGATGGCGGCCGACTGCGCCGGATCGGAGTGCCCGAGCCGGGTCAGGGAGCCCTGGAGGTCGGTGAGCCGACGGGTGACGGCCCTGCGCCGGACGGTGACGAGCTGTTCGCCCGCGTAGGCCTCGTCGACCGTGCGGCGCATGATCGTCTCGACCGCCAGCTCCGTCACCATCGCCCGGACCGTGTCGTCGGGGGCCGCCTCACGGACACGGACCAGATACTCCTGGGCGTCCTGGGTGCCGTACTCCGCGCCTCCCGCCTCCGCGATCGCCAGGCGCACCGCCGCGTACGGCGGGGCGGTGAACTCGTCGACGCCGTACGCGTCGAACGCGGGCGCGACCAAGTCCGGGCGCTGCAGGGCCAGTTTGAGGAGTTCCCGCTCGGTGGCGTAGACCGGGTTGCGCAGGGTCAGGGCGGGGCCGGAGGGAGCACGCACCGGCTCGTACGTCTCCTGCGGACGCTGCTGCTGCGCGGGGGCCGGACCCCGGCCGCCGCCACGCTCGCGGGCCCACCGGGCCAGCTGGGCCACGCGCTTGACCACGAACTGGGTGTCGAGGATGCCGAGCATGCCGGCGAGTTCGACGGCGACCTCGTGCTGGGCGCCGCTGTTCTTGATGCGGGCGACGATCGGGGCGGCCTCGTCCAGGGCGGCGGCGCGGCCCGCGGGGGTGTCCAGGTCGTAGCGGGCCACGATCTGACGGAGCGCGAACTCGAAGAGCGGGGTGCGGGGTTCGACCAGGTCGGTGACCGCGTCGTCGCCCTTGGCCAGGCGCAGCTCGCAGGGGTCCATGCCGTCGGGCGCGATCGCGATGTACGTCTCGGCGGCGAACTTCTGGTCGTCCTCGAAGGCGCGCAGGGCCGCCTTCTGGCCGGCCGCGTCGCCGTCGAAGGTGAAGATCACCCGCGCCGAGCCGTTGTCCATCAGGAGGCGGCGCAGGATCTTGATGTGGTCGCCGCCGAAGGCCGTGCCGCAGGTCGCGATGGCCGTCGTGACTCCCGCCAGATGACAGGCCATGACGTCCGTGTAGCCCTCGACGACGACGGCCCGGCTGCTCTTGGCGATGTGCTGCTTGGCCAGGTCGATGCCGTACAGCACCTGGGACTTCTTGTAGATCGCCGTCTCGGGCGTGTTCAGGTACTTCGGGCCGTTGTCGGCCTCGTAGAGCTTGCGGGCGCCGAAGCCGACGACCTCGCCGCCGATGTCCCGGATGGGCCACATCAGCCGGCCCCGGAACCGGTCGATCGGGCCGCGCCGCCCCTCCTGCGACAGCCCGGAGAGGATCAGCTCCTTGTCCGTGAAGCCCTTGCCGCGCAGGTAGCGGGTGAGGTGGTCCCAGCCCTGGGGGCTGTAGCCGACGCCGAAGTGGACGGCGGCCGCCTGGTCGAAACCGCGCTCGGCGAGGAAGAGCCGGCCGGTCTCGGCCTCGGGGCCGGTGGCGAGCTGCTCGGCGTACCACTGGGCGGCGATCTTGTGCGCCTCGACCAGGCGGATGCGCTCGCCGCGCTGGTGGGCGGGGTTGTACCCGCCCTCCTCGTAGCGCAGGGTGATGCCGGCCTGGGCTGCCAGCCGCTCGACGGCCTCCGAGAAGGAGAGGTGGTCCACCTTCATGACGAAGGTGATGGTGTCGCCGCCCTCCTGGCAGCCGAAGCAGTGGAAGAGTCCCTTGCTCGGGCTGACCTGGAAGGACGGCGACTTCTCGTCGTGGAAGGGGCAGAGCCCCTTGAGGTTGCCGCCACCGGCGTTGCGCAGCTGGAGGTACTCGGAGACCACGGCGTCGATCGGGACCGCGTCCCGTACCGCCTTCACGTCCTCGTCGTTGATCCGTCCTGCCACGCGTGAATTCTACGGGGGCCGTGTGACAGTGCCGGCGCTCCAGGAGGTCAGGAGGCGACGCCGTCGAGTGGTACGTGGGGGTCCGCGAGTGCTTCGGTGTTCACCCGGGCCTTGGAACGGATGAGCTGCTGGATCTGCTCTGTGACATCCCACACGTTCACGTTCATCCCGGCCAGGACCCGGCCATCGCGCACCCAGAACGCGATGAACTCCCGCTTGCCCGCGTCGCCCCTGATCACCACCTCGTCGTACGACCCGGGCGGCGCCCACCCGCTGTACTCCATGCCCAGGTCGTACTGGTCGGTGAAGAAGTAGGGCACGCGGTCGTAGGTGACGTCCTGGCCGAGCATCGCGCGGGCCGCGGCCGGGCCGCCGTTCAGCGCGTTCGCCCAGTGCTCGACCCGGAGCCGGGTGTCGAAGAGGGGGTGCGGGAAGGCGGCGACGTCACCGGCCGCGTAGATGTCGGGGTCGGAGGTCCGCAGCCGTTCGTCCACCAGGACACCGCCTCCGTGCGCCCGGTCGGCCGGCTCGAGCCCGGCCGCCTCCGCGAGCGCGACCCGCGGTGCCGCGCCGATCGCGGCGAGAACGGCGTGCGCCGGGTGCTCCTCGCCGTCGTCGGTGCGGGTCGCGAGGACCATGCCGTCCTGCCCGACGATCTCGGTGAGCCGGACCCCGAAGCGGAAGCGGACCCCGTGCGCGCGGTGCAGCTCGGCGAAGACGTTGCCCAGCTCGGGACCGAGGACGCCGTGCAGCGGGGTCGGCGCCGGCTCGATCACGGTGACCTCGGCGCCGTACTCGCGGGCCGCCGCCGCGACCTCCAGGCCGATCCAGCCGGCGCCCGCGATCACGATGTGCCCGTTGTCCCGGCCGAGCGAGGTGAGGACGCCCTTGAGCCGCTCGGCGTGGGCGAGGCGGCGCAGGTGGTGGACGCCGACCAGGTCCGTGCCCGGGATGTCGAGGCGGCGGGGCTCCGCGCCGGTGGCGAGCAGGAGCTTGTCGTAGTGGACGAGGGTGCCGTCGTCACCGAAGCGCACGGTCTTCGCGGCGCGGTCGATCCGGTCGACGGTCTGGCCGAGGTGCAGCTCGATGTCGTTCTGCGCGTACCAGGCGGGCTCGTGCACGAAGACGCTGTCCCGCTCCTCCTTGCCGAGCAGGTAGCCCTTGGACAGCGGCGGGCGCTCGTACGGGTGGTCACGCTCGTCACAGATCAGTATCACGCGCCCGGTGAAGCCCTCCGCACGGAGCGTCTCGGCCGCCTTCGCGCCGGCGAGACCGCCTCCGACGATGACGAATGTCTGATCCGCGTCGACCACTTGATGCCTCCTCGTAAGGGTGCCGCCACATGCGAGCGTCCCGCACGCAGCGTGGTGCGGGAAGAGGGAGTGACCCGATCAGGCCACCCTGGGTCACTTTCCTTTCACATATGCCCCCTTAGTCTCGCGTGCAGCGAGCGTGCTGAGGCGTCGGTCAGGGAGGCGATCTGGTCGACGATCACCCGCTTGCGCGCGTTGTCGTCGGGTGCCTCGTCGAACAGTGCCCGGAACTGCGGGTCAAGACCGTCCGGGGCGCGGGCGGTGAGCGCCTCGGCCAGCTCGGCGACCACCACCCGCTGGTCGGCGCGCAGCCGCTCCTGCTCGGCGCGCTGCATCACGTACCGGTCGGCGACGGCCTTGAGCACCGCGCACTCCAGGCGGGCCTCGCGGGGTACGACGAGTTCGGCGCCGTAGCGGGTGAGCCGGCCGCCGCCGTACGCGGCGCGTGTCGCGCCCTCGGCGGCCAGGCAGAACCGGCCGATGAGCTGGCTGGTGGCGTCCTTGAGGCGGGCCTGGGCGACCGCCGTGCCGTCGTAGCCGTGCGGCCACCACTCCTGGTCCTGGAGGCGGTCGAGGGCGGCGGCCAGCTCGGCCGGGTCGGTGTCCGCGGGGACGTAGCGGCCGACGGCCACGTCGAACACCGCCTGCCGCTCGGGTTCGGCGTGCAGGCAGTCGGGGTCGATGTGGCCGGCGTGCAGGCCGTCCTCGACATCGTGCACCGAGTAGGCCACGTCGTCCGACCAGTCCATGACCTGGGCCTCGAAGCAGGTGCGGGTGCCGGGGGCGGTGCTGCGGACCCAGTCGAACACGGGGCGGTCGTCCTCGTACACGCCGAACTTCGGGGACGCCGGGTCGGTGGGGTGGGCGCCGCGCGGCCAGGGGTACTTGGTGGCGGCGTCCAGGGCGGCGCGGGTGAGGTTGAGGCCGACGGAGCCCTCGGGGGTGAAGCGCTTGGGCTCGATGCGGGTGAGGAGTCTGAGGGACTGCGCGTTGCCCTCGAAGCCGCCGCAGTCGTCGGCGAACTCGTTCAGGGCCTGTTCGCCGTTGTGCCCGAAAGGGGGATGGCCGAGGTCGTGGGAGAGGCAGGCCGCTTCCACCAGGTCGGGGTCGCAGCCGAGCGCCGCGCCCAGCTCCCGGCCGACCTGGGCACACTCCAGGGAGTGGGTCAGCCGGGTGCGGGGGCTCGCGTCCCAGGCCTGGTTGCGGGTGCCCGGCGTGACGACCTGGGTCTTGCCGGCCAGACGCCGTAGGGCGGCGGAGTGCAGAATCCGGGCGCGGTCGCGTTGGAAGGCGGTGCGGCCCGGGCGTTTGTCGGGCTCGGAGGCCCATCGTTCGAGTGACGCAGGGTCGTAGGTGTCGAGGAGTGCGGTGCCTTCCATGATTCGACAGTAAGCGTCGGCGGTGACAATCGGGGGGTGCCGGGCGCCCGGTGGTGTGCCGGGTTCGGTTTCAGAGCCTCGCGCTTCAGGCCGAGGCCAGTTCCGCCTCCGTCGTCGCCCGTGCCTGGTCGTAGCGGTGGAGGACCAGGCGGGCCATCGCCTCGTGGGCTCCCAGGGGAGCCGAGGCGATCCAGGGGGCCTGCTCCGCGCACTGCGTCGCGAACCGGCCCGGTGCCGTGAAGTACGAGGCCACGGCCACCGCGTGGCGGCCCCGCGCGGCCAGTGCCCGCAGCGCCGTCGGGACCGTCGGGGTCGCCGCCGAGGCGTATGCCGGGACCACCGGGACGCCCAGGCGGTCGGCGAGGAGACGGGCCGTGCGCCGGGTGTCGGTGGCGGAGTCGCGGTCGCGGGAGCCGGCCGCCGCGAGCACGACGGCCCCGGTCCTGCGCGTGCCCGCGTCCGTGTTCGCGGGCCAGCCGGCCTCGATCAGACGGGCGTGGAGGGTCTCCACCAGGAGCGGGTGCGGGCCGAGCGGGTCGGCCACGCGCGCGTGTGCCGACGCGGCCGCGGCCATCTCGGGGATGTCCCGCTTGACGTGGTAGCCGCGGCCGAGAAGGAGCGGTACGAGGACGGCGCGGGTGTCGCCGAGGGCCGCGAGGGTGTCCGGGAGCAGGGGTTCGTTCAGCTCGATGTGGCCCAGGTGCACGGGGAGCCGCGGGCGCAGCTCGCGCACGCGGTCCATCAGGGCCCGTACGGTGTCCAGCGCGCGCGGGTCGCGGCTGCCGTGGGCGACCAGGACGAGGGCGGCCGGGGCCGGGCGGCGGCGTCCGATCGGCGAGACGAGCCTGAGCCGGCCGGCGAGCTGGCTGCTGATGCTGTTCATGAGGTGCGCCGTGCTGTCGAGGTGGATGGTGGACTCGTCGCGAGGAGGGTTCGACGCCGTCATGGAACGATCCTGACGGCGGGAGGTTGCGTGGCCGTTGCCGGGTCGTCACGGGTATTTTCCGCGGGTTCACGTCGTACGGATGCACGATGTGAGGCGAACCGGATCGCCGTGGCTCGCGTCCTCCATGGTCGGAACCGATTCCTGGGGGACCGTATGAAGATCCGTCGGCCGCGGCTGCCGCGCACCCGCAAGGGGCGGCGCCGGCTGGTGCAGGCCGTGATGGCCGGGTGCGTGCTGGCGCTGCTGCCGGCCACCTGGCTGTACGTGTCGACGGCGGACCGGCTGCGGACCACGGCGGACGTACCACGCGCCGACGTCGCCGTCGTGTTCGGGGCCGGGCTGTGGGACGGGGAGCCGTCGCCGTACCTCGCGCACCGGCTGGACGCTGCGGCCAGGCTGTACCGGACGGGCCGGATCAAGGTCGTCCTGGTCACCGGGGACAACAGCCGCGAGGACTACGACGAGCCGGACGCCATGCGCGCCTACCTCAGGAAGCACGGGGTGCCGGACGCGCGGATCGTGAGCGACTACGCCGGTTTCGACACCTGGGACTCCTGTGTGCGGGCCAAGGAGATCTTCGGGGTGGACCGGGCCGTGCTGATCAGCCAGGGCTTCCACATCCGGCGGGCGGTGGCGCTGTGCGAGGCGGCGGGCGTGGAGTCGTACGGGGTCGGCGTGGCCGCCAAGCACGACGCGACCTGGTACTACGGCGGCACGCGTGAGGTGTTCGCGGCCGGCAAGGCGGCGCTGGACGCGCTGTTCCAGCCGGATCCGCGGTTCCTCGGCCGGAAGGAGCCCGGGGTGGCGCGGGCGCTCGCGGCGGGCCGGTGACCCGGGGCGGCCCGGGGTTCGCCGCCGAGCGGCGGCGGTCGCCCTCACGGCGCCCGGGCCGGCGCGGGGAGGTGGCCGTCCCGGCCGTGTAACCGGGAGCGGGCCCGGGCCGTAACACGCCCGAAGCACGCTGGTCCGCATGGAGACCACCTCGACGCCCACCCACTGCCCGTACTGCGCCCTGCAGTGCGGGATGAACATCACGCCCCTGCCGCAGGGGGGCGTCGAGGTGACCGAACGGCCGGACTTCCCGGTGAACCGGGGCGCGCTGTGCGGCAAGGGCCGTACGGCACCGGCGGTGCTGTCGTCGGCGGTCCGGCTGACCTCGCCGCTGGTGCGCTCCGGTGGCCGGCTGGTGCCCGCCTCCTGGGAGGAGGCGCTGGACCGGATCGCCGGCGCGCTGGGGTCGGCCCGGGAGCGGTACGGCGCCGATGCCCTGGGGGTGTTCGGCGGGGGTGGGCTGACGAACGAGAAGGCCTACGCGCTGGGCAAGTTCGCGCGGGTGGTGCTGGGCACCTCACAGATCGACTACAACGGCCGCTTCTGCATGTCGTCGGCGGCGGCCGCCGGCACGAAGGCGTTCGGTCTGGACCGGGGCCTGCCGTTCCCGCTGGAGGACGTCCCGCGCACCGGCTGCGTGATCCTGGTCGGCTCCAACCTCGCCGAGACCATGCCTCCCTCGCTGCGCTTCTTCAGCGAACTGCGCGAGAACGGCGGCACGTTGATCGTCGTCGACCCGCGCCGCACGAAGACCGCCGAGCAGGCCGACCTGCACCTGGCACCCCGCCCGGGGACGGATCTCGCGCTGGCACTGGGTCTGTTGCACCTGGTGGTGGCCGAGGGGCGCACGGACGAGGAGTACATCCGGGAGCGCACGGCCGACTGGGAGGAGGCCCGGGCGGCGGCGATGGGGCACTGGCCGGAGTACGTGGAGCGGATCACGGGGGTGTCCGTCCCACAACTACGGGAGGCCGTACGGCTGTTCTGCGAACCGGCGTCGGCGATGGTGCTGACGGCGCGGGGGCCGGAGCAGCAGTCCAAGGGGACGGACACGGTGGGCGCCTGGATCAACCTGTGTCTGGCGACCGGCCGCGCGGGCCGTCCGCTGTCCGGGTACGGCTGCCTGACCGGGCAGGGCAATGGGCAGGGTGGGCGCGAACACGGCCAGAAGGCCGACCAGTTGCCGGGTTACCGCAAGCTGGACGACCCGGCGGCGCGGCGGCACGTGGCCGAGGTGTGGGGTGTGGACCCGGACAGCCTGCCCGGGCCGGGGCGCAGCGCCTACGAGTTGCTGGACGCCCTGGGCACGGACGTCCGGACACTGCTGCTGATGGGCTCCAACCCGGTGGTGTCGGCGCCGCGCGCGGCGCACGTCGAGGAGCGGCTGCGCTCACTGGACTTCCTGGCCGTGTGCGATGTGGTCCTCTCGGAGACGGCGGAGCTCGCGGACGTCGTCCTGCCGGTCACCCAGTGGGCCGAGGAGACGGGGACGACGACCAGTCTGGAGGGCAGGGTCCTGCTGCGCCGCCGGGCGGTCGGCCCGCCGGCCGGCGTCCGCAGCGACCTGGAGGTCCTGCACGCCCTGGCCGCCCGCCTCGGCGTGGAGAAGGGCTTCCCGGCCGACCCCGAGGAGGTCTTCGAGGAGCTGCGCCGGGCGAGCGCGGGCGGTCCGGCGGACTACTCGGGGATCAGCTACCGCAGGCTCGCGGAGGGGAACGGGGTGTTCTGGCCGTGTCCGGCGGACCCCGCCGGGGACGGCGAGGACACACTGCTCGACGGCCTGCCCGACGACCCGGCCCGGGACGCCGAGGCCGGCGGCTCCTCCCCCGCCCTTTCCGACGCGCACCCCGGCACCCCGCGTCTCTTCCTCGACCGGTTCGCCACCGAGGACGGCCGGGCCCGGTTCGTCGCCGTGACGCACCGGGCGAGCGCCGAGGAGCCGGACGCCGAGTACCCGCTGCTGCTGACGACCGGCCGGGTGGTCGCGCAGTACCAGTCCGGCGCGCAGACGCGCCGGGTGGCCGAGCTGAACGCGGCCGCACCCGGCCCGTTCGTGGAACTCCACCCGCGCCTCGCGGCCCGGCTCGGGGCGGCCGAGGGCGACCCGGTGGCGGTGGTCTCCCGGCGCGGCCGCGCCGTGGCTCCCGCCCGCATCACCGCCGGCATTCGCCCGGACACCGTCTTCATGCCCTTCCACTGGCCGGGCGAGGGCCGGGCCAACACCCTCACCAACCCGGCGCTCGACCCGACGTCGCGCATGCCGGAGTTCAAGACGTGCGCGGTCCGGGTGGAAGCCCTGGGACCACAGGAGTAGCGCGGTCTCCGTCCCGGGGAGGCGGTCACGGCGGGGCGGCCCGGCTTAGGGTTTCAGGCATGTCCGACAGCGAGCGGTTCGACCTCGACGCCTATCTGGAGCGCATCGGATGGGAGGGCGACAGGCAGGCCCGTCTCGGGACCCTGCGGGGTGTGCACCTCGCGCACGCCCTGAGCATCCCCTTCGAGAACCTGGACGCCCTGGGCGGCCGGGCCCCGTCCCTGGCCCCGGCGGATCTGCTGGCCAAGCTGGTGCACGGCCGGCGCGGCGGCTACTGCTACGAGCACAACACCCTGCTCGGGCTGGCGCTGGAGGCGCTCGGCCTCCGGGTGGGCGGGCTGGCAGGCCGGGTCGTGCTGGGTGCCCCGAATCCCGAGAGCCGTCCGCGTACGCACATGATGCTGCGCGTGGAGGTGCCGGGTGAGCCGCGGCCGTATCTGGCGGACGTCGGTTTCGGGGCGGCCGGGGCGCTGCTGGCTCCGGTGCCGCTGGCCGTCGGGGAGGAGTTCGAGGGCGGCGGGCGCCGGCACCGTTTGGTGCAGCCGCCGTACGACGGGCCGCTGGAGCTGTGGGCGTTGCAGGCGTACGACTGGGACGTGCGGGACTGGGTGAGCCAGTACGCGTTCACGCTGGAGCCGTTCGCCGCGCCCGACTTCGAGGTGTTCAACTGGCACGTCGGGACCAACCCCCGCTCCCCCTTCACCCACCGCCCCTATCTGCAGCGGACCACTCCCGAGGGGCATCTCGCCCTGGACGGCGCCCGGCTGGTCGAGACCCGTGCCGACGGCACGGTGACCGAGCGCGAGCTCACCGGGGAGGCGGAGGCGCGGCGCGTGGTGGCGGAGGAGTTCGGGATCGCCGTGCCCGAGGGGCTGACGCTGCTGGGCTGATCAGCGGCGGGACAGCCAGTCGCCGTCCTCGATGCGTGTGCCGCGTGTGCGCAGCCGGGCGGCGACGGGCGCCGCCGCGAGGTACACCCAGGCCCGGACGGGGCTGCCGTCCGGGCGCCGTACGTCCCGGGCGACGCGCTCGTAGAGGTTGCGGGGGTCGCCCGGCACGTACTCCTCCAGCCGGTCCAGTTCGGCGAGCAGGGGGCCGTAGGCGTCCGGGAGCGCGGTGACCAGCTCGCCGTTTATCGCCCCTGCTCCGGGCTCCTCGACGGCGTAGGGGTAGCCGGGGCCGTCGTAGAGGGCCGCGTCCGTCAGGCGGGCCGGTTCCTCCGACCCCGTACGCCCGCGCAGGAACAGGTCGTGGTTGGGCTCGCCGGGGCGAAGGGTGCCGTAGACGAAGAACGGCAGGGGGTGTCGGTGGTCCGGAGCGATCACGGAAACGATTCTGTACCCCCTCCGGGTCCCCACACATCTCCATGAAGACGCTATGGACATGCCATGTCATGGCCTCTTAAATCTCAGGAACGTCAGCGCCACCCCCACGCCTCGAAGGCGCCTCCCCAAGGAGACAGATGAGTCGGATACGTCAGCACGTCCGAGGATCCCGTCGTCTCGCCACCGCCGGCGTCGCCGTCACGACCGCGACCCTGCTGGCCGCCGCCCTCTCCCCCGCCGCACACGCCGACGCCCGGCCGACCCGGGCCACCGCCGTCGAGAACGCGGCCTCGGCCCTTGTGGCGCACGCGGCGAGTCTGGGCCTGACCACCGCCCAGGACACCAGCGTCCGCGACGTCGTCGTGGACCGGAACGGCACCCAGCACGTCCGGTACGACCGTACCTATCACAACCTCCCCGTGCTCGGCGGCGACTTCGTGGTCCACCTGGCTCCGGACGGCGCTTTCCGCAGCGCCGACCGGGCGACGAGAAGCCACATTTCGCTGTCCTCGATCATCCCCGCCGTGTCGGGCCCCAAGGCCGCCGACCTCGCGGTGAACGCCCTGCGCGCCGCCAACCTCGGCGAGACGCTGAAGAAGGTGAAGGCCAAGCCGGAGCTGGTCGTCGACGCCCTGCACGGCACGCCGAAGCTCGCCTGGCGCACCGACGCCGTCGGCCTCGACTCGCTCGGCAACCCGGTCGCCCGGACCGTGCTGACCGACGCCCGCACCGGCGCCCAGATCGACGCCTGGGACAGCATCGAGACGGCCACCGGCGACGGCAAGTCGCTCTACAGCGGCACGGTTCCGCTGGAGACGACCCAGTCGGGGTCGTCGTACCAGCTCAAGGACCCGACGCGCGGCAACACCTACACCGGTGACGCCGAGGGCAAGACCGACCTGTGCTTCTTCGGCATCTGCTTCAGCCGGGCCCCCGCGACCCTGTTCACGGACGCCGACAACCACTGGGGCTCGGGCAGCAACACCGACCGCTCCTCGGCCGCCGTCGACGCCCAGTACGGCACCAACGAGACCTGGGACTACTACAAGAACGTCCACGGCCGCAACGGCATCGCGGGCGACGGCAAGGGCTCGTACAACCGCGTCCACTACGGCAGCAACTACAACAACGCCTTCTGGGACGACAGTTGCTTCTGCATGACGTACGGCGACGGCGACGGCAGCACCTTCGGGCCACTGGTCGCGCTGGACGTGGCGGGGCACGAGATGACCCACGGGGTGACGTCGAAGACGGCCGCCCTGACCTACTCGGGCGAGTCCGGCGGACTCAACGAGGCCACCTCCGACATCCTCGGCACCATGGTGGAGTGGTACGCGAACAGCTCCTCCGACCCCGGTGACTACCTCATCGGCGAGAAGATCGTGAAGTCGGGCTTCGGCAAGCCGGCCCTGCGCTTCATGGACAAGCCCTCCAAGGACGGCAGTTCGGCGGACTACTGGAGCAGTTCGGTCGGCAACCTCGACGTCCACTACTCCTCGGGCGTCGCGAACCACTTCGCCTACCTGCTCGCGGAGGGCAGCGGCGCGAAGACCATCAACGGGGTCAGCTACAACTCGCCGACCTACAACGGCTCGACGGTCACCGGCATCGGCCGGGACAAGGTCGGCAAGATCTGGTACCGGGCGCTGACGGTCTACATGACGTCCTCCACGAACTACGCGGGAGCGAGGACGGCGACCCTCAACGCGGCGAAGGACCTGTACGGCGCGGGGAGCACGGAGTACAACACGGTGGCGGCGGCGTGGAGCGGCGTCAACGTGAACTGAGGCCCGGCTTGCGGGCGGAGGGCCGGTACCTGAACGGGCACCGGCCCTCCGGTGTGCGCGGCCACGGCGGACGCGGGTGGGCCGGTGGGGGCGATGCGAGGGCTCCGTCACCCGTTCACCGGCGCCCGTCGCTCCATTCGTGTTCTTTTCATACTTGTTGTCTCGGGCGCTTCACGCACCCCTCATGACCTGCCGGAACGTGATCCCGCTGGGCTGTGTGGGTGCCACGGGAGTCACCCGTTCACCACATTCCTGACGAGCTCTCAGGAAGCGGACCGGGCCGAGGGCCATTTACCTCGGAAGGGCAGGGGCGCACCCCTGAACGAGTCGGACAAGCTCAGGGGAGCACCATGCGACGCACCGCCCGTCTGCTGACCGGTACCGCGCTCGCCGTGGCCACGGCGGGACTCGCCACGGCACCGGCCCACGGTGCCGAGGCGCGCGCGCTCACGCTCTCGGCCCCGGCCCGCCCCCTCGGCGCGCTCACCGACAGCCTGCAGGTGTACCCGTCGACGACGGTCCCGGGCAGCCAGGTCACCGTGAACACCGCGGCGTGCGGGGACAAGGGCTCGGCGATCGGGGACGCGGGCGCGGTCGGCGCCGGGACCTTCACGCTGGCGCCCAGCACGCACGAGGGCGAGGCGATCGGCCAGTTCCGGGTGCCGCCGAGCGCGCAGCCGGGGACGTACGAGATCGTCGCGAGGTGCGCGGAGGGGTCCAAGCAGGTCACGGGCGACCTGGTGGTGGCGTTGACCGCGGCGCACGAGCAGGTGCAGCCGCGGGGAAGTGTGAAGACGGGGGTCGGTGGCGCACTCGGCACCGACCCCGTGCATACCACGGCGGGTGTGGCGGCTCTGGCCGTCGCCGCCGCGGGCGGTACCTGGCTCCTGCATCGCCGGGCGAGAGGCGACGGGATCTGACGGACACCCTCCGCTGTCCGTCCACCGGTACCGCAAGTCCCCGCCCCCTCCGGGTCCGATGCCCCTCGCGGCCCGGAGGGGGCTGGGGGCCCACCTCGGGGACCCGCCCGGTCCCCGCCTCGCAGGAGGTCCGCCTCCGGAAGAGGGGTTCGTATGCGCAGGATCGGGGACACCGCGATAGCCGCGGTCACCGTCGTCGCCCTCGGCTCGGCGGTGTGGCTGCTCGGCGCCGGGAGCGGGACGCACGCGCCGCCGCAGCCGACGGCCGCCGAGGGCCGGCCCGACCCGGGTGAGGAGCGGCTCACGGCCGCCGCGCTCGAACCGTCCCCGCCCACCCGCATCCGCATCCCCGCGATCCGCGTGAACGCCGCCCTCATGGGCCTGGCGCTCACCTCCGCCGGAAGCCTCGACGTGCCGCCCGCCGAGAAGAAGAACCTCGCCGGCTGGTACGAGGCCGGCACCACGCCCGGAGAGACGGGCACCGCGATCGTCGCGGGCCATGTCGACAACACCGAGGGCCCCGCCGTCTTCTACGACCTCGGCGCCCTCAAGCGCGGCGCGATCATCGAGGTGGACCGCCAGGACGGTTCGGTGGCCGTGTTCACCGTGGACGCGGTGGAGGTGTACGCGGCGAGGAACTTCCCCGACGACAAGGTCTACGGCGCCGCGAAGCGCCCCGAGCTGCGCGTCATCACCTGCGGCGGCGGCTACTCGAAGACCACCGGCTACCAGGGCAACGTGGTGGTGTTCGCCCATCTGACGGGCAGCCGGGCGTCCTCCCAGGACAGGAGCTAGGCACATCCGAGCGGCGTCTGGGCCGAACGCCTGGTCGAAGCCGCCTCACAGGCCGCCTCACCAGTCACCTCACAGCGCTCACCGGCGTGCGCTCGGGACCCTCACACCCCCTGGCCGCCCCCGCTGAGGGCAGCGTTCCTCACGGGAAACAGGAGTGATGCGACCGGGTAACGTCGGGGCCGCACGCTGCGATGCATGACCTCGAAAACGCGTGTGGTGGTGATCGGCGCCGGCCTCGCGGGCGCACGGCTCGCCCGGCGGCTCGGTGAGCTGGGCACGCCCGCGCTGCTCGTCGGCGACGAGGAGCACCCGCCGTACAACCGGGTCCTGCTCGCCGAGGTGCTGGCCGGCCGGTACGCGCCGGAGGTGATCGCCCTCCCCGCGCCCGGCGGCCATGTACGCACCCGGATCACCGGCATCGACCGCGCGGCCCGGCGGCTGCACCGGGCCGACGGCGCGCCGATCGCATACGACACGCTGGTGCTGGCCACCGGCTCCAACCCCGTGCTGCCGCCGCTGCGTGGTCTGTTCACGCCCGACCACCAGCTCCCCGAGGGCGTCCACGCGTTCCGCACGATGGACGACTGCCTGGGCCTGTCCAAGGCGGTACGACCGGGTGTGCGGGCGGTCGTCGTCGGCGGCGGGCTGCTCGGGGTCTCCGCGGCCCGCGCGCTGGCCGTGCGCGGCGCGCAGGTGGTGCTCGCCCAGCAGGCCGAGCGGCTCATGGAGCGCCAGCTCGACCCGAACGCCTCCCGGCTGGTGCTGCGGCATCTGAAGGACCTCGGCGTCGAGGTGCACACCGAGTGCCGGGTGCGGGACGTGCACTCGGTCGGCGGCGCGGTCCGCTCGGTGGAGATGGCCGACGGGTACGCGCTCGACGCCGACCTCGTGGTGCTCGCCTGCGGGGTACGGCCGCGCACCGGCCTCGCCGAGCAGGCGGGCCTCGCCGTCCACAAGGGCGTCCTCGTCGACGACGAACTGCGCACCTCCGACCCGCACATCCACGCCGTCGGCGACTGCGCCCAGCACGACGGGATGCTGTACGGCCTCGCCGCCCCGGCCCTCGAACAGGCCGACGCCCTCGCCGAGCTGCTGGCCGGCGACCCGAACGCCCGCTACACCGGCACCCGTTCGCTGACCCGGCTGACCCTCACCGGTCCCGGCTCCCCCTTCGACCTCGCCGCGTTCGGTGAGACCGAGGCCCGTCCCGGCGACGACGTCGTACAGCTCACCGACGCCACCCGGGGCACCTACCGCAAGGTCGTCGTCCGCGACGACCGCCTGGTCGGCGGGGTCCTCGTCGGCGAACTCGGCACCGTCGGCGCGCTCGCCCGCGCCTGGGAGGGAGCAGAGCCGCTCCCGACGGACGGCCCGCTGCTCCACCTGCTCACCAACGATGGAGGCTCCTGAATGACCGCCACCCCGGGGCCCACCCCCACGATCGTGCTCGTCGGCCACGGCATGGTCGGCCAGCGCTTCCTCGAAGCGCTCGCCGAGCGCGGCCTGACCGCCACGCACCGCGTGGTCGTGCTCTGCGAGGAGCCGCGCCCGGCGTACGACCGCGTCCAGCTGACCTCGTACTTCTCCGGCCGGACGGCCGAGGACCTCTCGCTGACCGACATGGGGTTCATCAAGGACCACGGCATCGAACTGCACGTCGGCGACCCCGCTGAGACCGTCGACCGCGAGGCGAGGAGGGTGACCGCACGCTCGGGTCTGGTCGTCGACTACGACGTCCTGGTCCTGGCCACCGGCTCCTACCCGTTCGTGCCGCCGGTGCCGAACAAGGACGCCACCGGCTGCTTCGTCTACCGCACGATCGAGGACCTGCTCGCGATCGAGGAGTACGCGAGGACGAAGGCGACCACGGGTGCCGTGGTCGGCGGCGGACTGCTCGGCCTGGAGGCGGCGGGTGCCCTCAAGGGCCTCGGACTCACCTCGCACATCGTGGAGTTCGCGCCGCGCCTGATGCCGGTGCAGGTGGACGACGGCGGTGGCGCGGCGCTGCTGCGGACCATCGAGGACATGGGCCTGACGGTCCACACCGGCGTGGGCACCCAGGAGATCGTGACCGACGCCGCGGGCGCCGTCACCGGCATGAAGCTGTCCGACGGCTCCGAACTCGCCACCGACCTGGTGGTGTTCAGCGCCGGTGTCCGCCCCCGCGACCAACTGGCCCGCGACTGCGGCCTGGCGGTCGGCGAGCGCGGCGGCATCACGGTCGACGAGCGGTGTCGGACGGTCACCGACCCGCACGTGTTCGCGATCGGCGAGTGCGCGCTGGCCGCGGACGGCCGGGTGTACGGCCTGGTGGCCCCGGGGTACGAGCAGGCCGAGACGGCCGCCGCGGCCATCGCCGAGGACGACACCGACCAGTTGACGTTCACCGGCGCCGACCTGTCCACCAAGCTGAAGCTGCTCGGCGTGGACGTGGCGTCCTTCGGCGACGCGCACGGCACCGCCGAGGGCTGCCTGGACGTCGTCTACTCCGACTCCCGTGCGGGCCTGTACAAGAAGCTGGTCATCGGCCGCGACGGCACGCTGCTCGGCGGCATCCTGGTCGGCGACGCGGAAGCGTACGGCACGCTGCGCGCGCTGACGGGTTCGGTGCCCCCCATCTCCCCCGAGTCCCTCGTCCTGCCCGCCGGAGCGGACTCGGGGGCCCAGCTCGGCCCGTCCGCCCTGCCGGACGAGGCGATCATCTGCTCCTGCCACAACGTCAGCAAGGGCACGATCCGGGGCGCGGTCACCGAGCACAACTGCGTGACCGTGCCCGAGGTGAAGAAGTGCACCAAGGCCGGCACCGGCTGCGGCAGCTGCGTCAAGGTGCTCGGCCAGCTCGTCGACGCCGAGCTGGAGGCGAGCGGCGTCGAGGTGGACAAGGGCCTGTGCGGCTGCTTCTCCCAGACCCGCGAGGAGCTGTACGAGATCGTCCGCGCCCTGCGCATCACGTCCTACCGGGACCTGCTGGACCGGTACGGCCGCGAGGGCGCCCCGGGCGGCGACGGCTGCGAGGTCTGCAAGCCGGCGGTCGGCTCGATCATCGCCTCGCTCGCCCCGGCGATCGGCGCGAGCGGCTACGTCCTGGACGGTGAGCAGGCGGCCCTGCAGGACACCAACGACCACTTCCTCGCCAACCTGCAGAAGAACGGCTCGTACTCGGTGGTGCCGCGGATCCCCGGTGGGGAGATCGCGCCCGAGAAGCTGATCGTGATCGGTGAGATCGCCCGGGACTTCGGCCTCTACACGAAGATCACCGGTGGCCAGCGGATCGACATGTTCGGCGCCCGGGTGGAGCAACTGCCGCTGATCTGGGCGCGGTTGGTCGACGCCGGTTTCGAGTCCGGGCACGCGTACGGCAAGGCGCTGCGCACCGTGAAGTCGTGCGTGGGCCAGACCTGGTGCCGCTACGGCGTCCAGGACTCGGTCCGCATGGCGATCGACCTGGAGCTGCGCTACCGGGGGCTGCGCTCCCCGCACAAGCTGAAGTCGGCGGTCTCCGGCTGCCAGCGCGAGTGCGCCGAGGCCCAGTCGAAGGACTTCGGGGTGATCGCCACCGCCAACGGCTGGAACCTGTACGTCGGCGGCAACGGCGGCGCGACCCCGCGCCACGCCGATCTGCTGGCGCAGGACCTGTCCGACGCCGAACTGGTCCGGCTGATCGACCGGTTCCTGATGTTCTACATCCGCACCGCCGACCGCCTCGAGCGCACCTCGACCTGGCTGGAGCGGATCCCGGGCGGCCTGGACCACGTACGGGACGTGGTGGTGCACGACTCGCTCGGCATCTGCGACGAGCTGGAGCGGCTCATGCGGGCCCACGTCGCGCACTACCGCGACGAGTGGGCCGAGACAGTCAACGACCCCGAGAAGCTGGCCCGGTTCGTGTCCTTCGTGAACGCCCCGGACACCCCGGACCCGGTCGTCGCCTTCGTTCCCGAGCGCGACCAGATGAAGCCCGACCTGCCACTGCTGTCCATCGGCATGCGAACCGCCGACGAGGTCCTGGAAGGAAGCGCCCAGCGATGACCCTGGCACTCGAGACGACCGACCTGAAGGTCCAGCTCCAGCTGGAGGACGGCTGGTTCACCGTCTGCGACCTGCACCGGCTGGCACCCGGACGCGGGGTGGCCGCCCTGCTCCCGGACGGCCGCCAGGCGGCCCTGTTCCGGGACCGGTCGGACCGGCTGTACGCCATCGGCAACCGCGACCCGTTCACCGGCGCGGCCGTCCTCTCCCGCGGCCTGACCGGCACCCACCTGGGCCGCCCGTTCGTGGCGTCCCCGCTGCTGAAGCAGCGCTTCGACCTGGCGACCGGGCACTGCCTGGACGACGAGTCGGTGCGGGTGCCGACGTACGAGGTGCGATCGCTCTGATTCTCGGGATCTCCGGCACCCAGGAGGTCGCCGCCGTCCTCCACCTGGCCTCGGCCGCCGCGGCCTCGCCCGTCGGCACCGACCTGGTGGTGGACAGCGGCGGCTCCCTGTGAGCGGCGCGTCCGCCGGAGGGCTCGTCGAACACACGGAGGGGGCGTTGTGGCGGTGTGTCACACCTCGAGAGCGCCGAAATCAACCCCGGTCAGTCGCACGGAGGCATCCCAAAGCCTGCCCGCCGCCGCGTCGTTGAGCGTCCAGGGCGCCCGCCAGGACGGCGCGGGCGCACCCCGCCACATCGCGAAGGAGGGCCCGAGGAAGGAGTCCGGCCGTACACCGTCCGCGGTCGCCGCGTACAGCGTGGGCAGCGCGCCCGCCTCGGCCGGCTGGGCGAAGAGCCGGTTGCCGATCTCCATGGCCCGCTCGGCGCCCCTGCGCCCCTCGGCCCGTGGCCCGGCGGTCTGCAGGTTGGTGGCGGCGTATCCCGGGTGTGCGGCGGCCGCGACGACGTCGCCGCCGCGGTCGGCGAGCCTGCGCGCCAGCTCGTGCGTGAAGAGCAGGTTGGCGGTCTTGGACCGGGCGTACGCGATCCAACGCCGGTAGTGACGCTCGCTGTTGAGGTCGCGCAGGTCGATGTTGGCGAGGGCGTGCATCAGGCTGGAGACGGTGACGACACGGGCGCCCGGCGTGGCCAGCAGGGCGGGCAGCAGCAGTCCGGTGAGCGCGAAGTGCCCCAGGTGGTTGACCCCGAACTGCGTCTCGAACCCGTCCACCGTGGTCCCGTGGGGCAGTGCCATCACACCGGCGTTGTTGACGAGCAGGTCGATCCGCTCGTACGGCCGCCGGCCCGCGAAGTCCCGCACGGAGGCGAGGTCCCCGAGATCGAGCCGTGCGAGCTCGACGGCGGCTCGGGGCACTTCCGCCCGGAGGCGCTCGACCGCCTCCTCACCCCGCCTCCCGCTCCGGCAGGCGAGCACCACCCGGGCTCCCTTGCGGGCCAGCTCGCGGGCGGTGACGTAGCCGAGCCCGCTGTTGGCTCCGGTGACGACGGCGACGCGCCCGGTCTGGTCCGGCAGGTCGCGTGTGTGCCATCCGGACATTCGCCGAACTCCTGTCCACGAAGGGAGGTTGAATCTTTCACCTTTGATCCGTACGGATCCAGCGGATCCGCAGGACCTCGTCGTCGCAGTCCACGATCTCCAGTTCCCGCTCGCGCTGCCGCCCGTCGCTCGCGGGGTAGGAGACCACGAGATGCCGGTCGTCCACGAGGCGCCAGCGGCCGGGCACGGCGTCCGGCGCGTCGCCGCGGCCCACCGGATGGTTGACGAAGACACCATCCGGGGCGAACTCCAGCCCACCGCGGCCCCGCGCCGGCGGGAAGGGGTGGTCGTCCGGCCGATAGACCGTCACATCCCCGGTGTCCTCCTCGAAGGAGTGCACCCAGGAGCGGAACAGGCCCGGGGGAAGCGCGCCCATGGTCCCACCACCTCACCGACGTTGGATTTATTACAAATTGACCGTTTTGTGGAGTCAGGCCTAGTGTAGAAGACATCGGCTGGTGTACAGCTGCCGCACCGGGCCCTCGCTCCATCGCACTCGAGCGGCGAGAGCCCCCTCAGCGGGTGACCGCTCCCCGCCGGAACAGCGTTCCTTCGCAGCCATTTTCGAGAAGGCACAGCCATGTCCAACGCAGAGTCGTTCCTCCGTGCCACCTCAGCCCAGTACAGCCGCTGGTGCGGCGCGATGGAGGTGCACCGCAGACTCCTCGACCGGAACCCCGAGTACGCAGCGAACCGCGCGACCATCGAGAACACCGCCTTCGCCTACGAACGGGCACAGCAGACGACGGCACGGCAGGGCGTGATCGACATCCCCGTCGTCGTGCACGTGGTCTTCAACACGCCCGAGCAGGACATCGGCGAGGCCCAGATCCAGAGCCAGATCGACGTCCTCAACCAGGACTACCGGGCCGCCAACCCGGACATCACGCGAGTGCCGGACGTGTGGCGGGACCTCGCCGCCGATGCCCGCGTCGAGTTCCATCTCGCCAGAACCGACTCCCTCGGGCGCCCCACCGACGGCATCACCCGCACCCACACCCCCCACCGCGACTTCGACACGGACGACATGGTCAAGTTCTCGCTCAGCGGGGGCATGGACGCCTGGCCGGCCAACACCTACCTCAACCTCTGGGTGTGCCAGCTGCGGCGCGGACTGCTCGGGTACGCCCAGTTCCCGGGCGGCGCCGCCTCCACGGACGGAGTCGTCATCACGCACACCGGCTTCGGGACCACGGGCACGGCCACCGCACCGTTCAACGGCGGGCGCACCGCCACGCACGAGATCGGGCACTGGCTGAACCTGCGGCACATCTGGGGCGACGACGACGAGGGCTGCAGCGGCAGCGACTTCGTGTCGGACACGCCCAACCAGGCCGGACCCAACCTCGGCTCGCCCGCCTTCCCCCATGTGACGTGCGGCAACGCGCCGAGCGGCGACATGTTCATGAACTACATGGACTACACCGACGACGCGGCCATGTTCATGTTCACCCAGGGCCAGGCGGCCCGCATGGACGCCGCCCTCGACCACGCCCGCCTGCCACTGACCCGGCAGGCCGCGCTGGTATGACGGCACACCGGAGGGGCGGCACCCCCGCACAGGGTGTAAGAGCAACACCCTGAGCTGGGAACTCGACATCCGCCGCCCCTCCTAGGGCACTCTCAGGGCACATCGCCGAGCGCGGCCTCCATCATGGCGGCGGTCCGGCCTTCCTCCGCCTCCCACAAGTGCGTGTACACGTTCAGCTGCCGGCCACGTTCTCGATCACGTACGGCCGGCCCGTGGCTTTGAGCGCCGCTCGGGTCGGGGCGATGAGCCGGGGATAAGTGCGGCCCACGGCCCCGTTGCGAGCGGCTGCTTGGCGGCCCGGCACGGGAGCAGCACGGAACCATCCGACCGCCCCACCACAGCGTGCCCGCATCTTCTAAGCGCACGGCCACACGGCGCTGCTGGTCGGCTACTGAAATTGAATTCGTGATGTCGGCCCTGCGGGGCCAAGCAGCGTCACTCAACTCTGGGGGGTCGGATGCCATTCGCCGGTCATGTCCCCTCATCCCGGCCGGCCGTGGGTGCCCGCCTCGAGGGTTGCGCGAAGGATGGCCAGGGTTGAGGCGATGCGGGCGAGGTCGTCGGGGGGAACCGCCGCGGTCAGTGAGATGAGCTCGCTTTCGACAATGGGGCGGGAAGCGGACAACTGCTTCTCACCCGCGGGTGTGAGGCGGAGGACGGACGAACGGCGGTCCTGGGGGTGCGCGACCCGCAGGCACCAGCCCGCAGCCACCAGCCGGTCGACCGCCTTGCTGACGGCCCCCACGGTGATCGCCAGTTCGCCGACGATGTCGAGAACGCGGCATCCCGGCACGCGGTCGATGATCTCCAAGAGCTCGAACTGTCCCAACCCCAGCCCTTGTTCGTCGCGCAACCGGGTGTTCACCGCGTTGTAGAGCCGGGTCTCGACACGGACCAGGTCGGTGAAGGTCGGGGTGATATGGCTCACATTAGCTCCAGTGGATTCCCAGGAATCATCTTCCTTGGAATCCGGTTGGGGTCGGGCAGATGGATTCCAAGGAATTCATCGTCGCACCCCGACCCATGGAGGCCCCGCATGTCCCGACAGCAGCGCGACGCCCTGGACGCCATACTCCGTTCCGCCCCTCGCAGCGAGACACGGCCCACTCCCGAGGAACAGCGCAGCGGCTTCGCCGCAGCTGTCACCCGCCCCACGCCGGAGGGCGTGGTCACCCGCAGGACCGTCCTGGGCGGGCGGCCGACACTGGAGCTGGAGCCGGCCGAAGCCTCCGGCCGCGGCCGACTGCTCTACCTGCACGGCGGCGGCTACGTCATCGGCTCACCGGACACCCACGCAGGGCTGGTCGGTGAACTGGCCCGCCGCGCCGGGCTGCGCGCGACGTCGGTCGATTACCGGCTGGCGCCCGAGCACCCTTTCCCCGCGGCTGTCGACGACGGGCTCGCGGCCTACCGCGAGCTGCTGGCGTCGGGCACCGACCCACGGGACCTCGTCATGGCCGGTGACTCCGCCGGTGGTGGATTGAGCATCGCCACGCTGCTCGCCGCCCGGGAGGCCGGGCTGCCGCAACCAGCAGCCGTGGTCGTCTTCTCCCCCTGGGCCGACCTCACCCTCGCTGGAGGAAGCATCCGTTCCAAGGAGAGCGCCGACCCCATTTTCACTGAGGCCGACGTGCGTGCCTGCGCCGATCTCTACGTCGGCGCAGGCGACAGGGCGCATCCCCTGGCCAGTCCGGTGCTCGCCGACCTCACCGGACTGGCCCCACTCCTCGTGCAGGTCGGGGCGAACGAGGTGCTCCTCGACGACGCGGTCCGGCTGGCCGGCCGCGCGGGCGCCGACGGCGTCGAGGTCACGCTCGAAGTCGGCCCCGGCCTCCCCCACGTCTTCCAACACCACTACGGCCGCCTCGACGAGGCGGACGCCGCACTCGACCGCGCCGCCCGCTTCCTCACCGCCCACCTGAGCGCCGAGCGCCCGGACGCCGACCATCTCGAACCGGTCCACTGACACCGACCCCGACGGCCTCCACGTGATGTCGGCGACGGCCACAAGAGCGCCATCGCCGACATCACGGGTTCAATTTCAGTAGCTTGCCGCCATGACCGATGACGTTGTTCTCCGACTGGACCGGGCCAGCGCCGAGGACCTGTACGAGGTGCTCTGGCTGCGGGGGAAGCACCTTGCTGCCGGCGCACCCATCCAGGCTCTGCCTCAGGCGGCCAACGAGCGGCGGGGCCGGTGATCACTACCTTGGGTAGCTCGCTGGGCAAGGCCGCACCCTTCTAAGCGTGTGGGGCTGGGCCGTCTCTGGGCCGTCCGAGGCCCCCCGAGGCGACCAACGGTGACCGACAGTGACAGACGAGCCGCAGCCGCTAGCAGTAAAGCCGCAGGTCAGCGGCCCCGGGCCATACGGGTTTCCATCCAGGGCTAGCGGTCGGGCAAGGTGGGGTGTTTCTCTCCACCGGACCGGGGTCTTGGTCGCCCTACGCCTTCTTCCTGCATAGCGAAGCTGCAAGAACGAACGGTGCCATCACGAGCAGGAACACCCAATACGCGACCATGGTGGCCCTCGCCGTGCGCTCCCATTGGGTTCGATGTACGCGCCGTGGGCCATCTGTGGGCCAAGGTACCGATCATGCAGCCAGCTTGTGGCATTGATGCAGGTCAGAGGACGGTTTCAGCGCGATACCGCAACGCTCTTGAAAACCGCCGTAGTGCAAGGCACAGCCGGAGCGGTGAGGAGCGGCATCCGTAGAGGGCAACGGGACCGTAGGCGTACGCCAGTACCCCGCAACCCATGCGACCAGGCCGTCAGGCTCGTCGACGGCGTCGGATCCCGTCGGCCTTCAGGTGCGGGGTGTCTCTCCCGCCTTCCGCTGCCAATAGGCAAGGTTGTGGCGGGTGGCCAGGGTGTGGGGATGGTCCTCACCCAGCACCCGAACTCGATCGGCCAGCAGCTGCTCGAACGCGGCTGCGGCGCCGGCCGCGTCTCCCGCCTTCCCCTGCCAGTAGGCGAGGTTGATACGGGTGGCCAGGGTGTGGGGGTGGTTCTCACCCAGCACCCGAACCCGGTCGGCCAGCAGCTGCTCGAACGCGGTTGCGGCACCGGCCGCGTCTCCCGCGTCCCCCCGCCAGTTGGCGAGGTTGTTGCGGGCGGTCAGGGTGTCGGGGTGGTCCTCACCCAGCACCCGCAACCGGTCGGCCAGCAGCTCCTCGTACGCGGCTGCGGCGCCGACCGCGTCTCCTGTCTCCCCCCGCCACCGGGCGAGGTTGCTGCGGGTGGTCAGGGTGTCGGGGTGGTCCTCACCCAGCACCCGCAGCCGGTCGGCCAGCAGCTCCTCGTACGCGGCTGCGGCGCCGGCCGCGTCTCCTGTCTCCCCCCGCCAGTGGGCGAGGTTGTGGCGGGTGGTCAGGGTGTCGGGGTGGTTCTCACCCTGCACCCGCAGCCGGTCGGCCAGCAGCTCCTCGTACGCGGCTGCGGCTCCGGCCGCGTCTCCCGTCTCCCCCCGCCAGTGGGCGAGGTCGTGGCGGGCGCCCAGCGTGTCGGGATGGTCCTCACCCAGCACCCGCAACCGGTCGGCCAGCAGCTGCTCGAACGCGGCTGCGGCACCGGCCGCGTCTCCCGCCTCCCCCCGCCACCGGGCGAGCTCGTGGCGGGCGGCCAGGGTGTGGGGGTGGTCCTCACCCTGCACCCGAACTCGGTCGGCCAGCAGCTGCTCGAACGTCGCTGCGGCACCGACCGCATCCCCCGCCTCCCCCCGCCACCGGGCGAGCTCGTGGCGGGCGGCCAGGGTGTGGGGGTGGTCCTCACCCTGCACCCGAACCTGGTCGGCCAGCAGCTGCTCGAACGCGGCTGCGGCACCGACCGCATCCCCCGCCTCCCCCCGCCGGTAGGCGAGGTCGTGGCGGGCGGTCAGGGTGTCGGGGTGGTCGGGGCCGAGGTGGCGGCAGGTGGTCTCGGTCAGGCGATGGAAGTGGGCTGTGGCGGCGCTGACCTGGCCGGCTTCGGCGAGGCTTCGTCCGGCCCGGTACAGCACCCCATGCGCGTCGGGCCGGTACAAGGCGTCTTCGGCAGTACGGGTGAGGGTGGTGGCATTGGCGCGCAGAGCCTGGACGATTTCGGTGTCGCGTTCGACGGCGGGCCAGGCGGTGATGAGGGCGTCGGCGGTGGTGCGGGCGAGCTGGTCGTGCTGGTCGGGGGTGAGCGTGTCACGGGTGGCGCGCTGGATGAGCTGGTGGACGCGGACAGCTTGATGGGGGGTGGCGGGACTGTGGTCGATGAGGCTGAGCCGATCCAGCGCCCGCAGCGCACCGACCGCCTCGTCCGCGGTGACGGACACGGGAGTCTTGCGGTGCAGGGTCAGGTGGGCGAGGGCGGGAGCGCTGGTCAGGACGGTTTGGGGGATGCCGTTGGGGCTGAGGAACGCGGCGAGCTGGAGCATCGGGCGGGCCAGGCCGGCCGGGCGCAGGGTGTCGGCGCGGTCGACGGACAACGACCAGGCTGCCGCCGCGGTCTGGGTCTGGCCGTCGGGCAGGACCTCGGGGGCGGCGTCGGCGAGCAGGGTGGCACGGTCGGCCAGCAGTCTCCGGTAGGCGGCGGCGCTGATGCTGGCGTCGATGAGGTAGGCGGCGGCTTGCGACAGTGCGAGCGGCAGGTGCCCTAAGTCCTGGGCGAGTGCGGTGAGCTGTTCGTCGGGCTCGTGGCGGTTACGGGCGCCGAGTGCGGAGGTGAGGTAGGCGAGGGATTCGGCCTCGGTGAACAGTCCGACCTTGATCAGGCGGCCGGCCAGGGCGGCGTCCTGGCGGCGGGTGGTGACCAGGGTCCGGCCGTGCGGGCCGGCCGGCGGCCACAGCCCGTTCAGGTCGGCGGGGTCGGTGACGTCGTCGAGGACGACCAGCCACCGGCAAGGCGTCGCGTTGGCCTTGGGTTCCAGCCAGGCCAAGAACGCGCGGGCGGCCGTTTCCCGGTCCGTGGGGTCGGCGCCGAGGATCTCCACGGCGGCCTGCGCATACCCGGAGGCGGCCGCGGTGGCGTTGCCCGCGGTGATCCATACCAGCAGGTCCAGTTCACCAGCCTGCCAGGCGGTGCGGGCGTAGTTGGCGGCCAGCTGGGTCTTGCCCACCCCGCCCATTCCGGCCAGCACCTGACCATGCACCGTGTCCTGCCCCACCAGGACCGCAGCTCGTCCACCCGAGAGCGCTTCACGCAGCCGTACCACTTCGGCCCGGGTCTGGAAGCAGCCCGCCCGTGGCGGGATCACCCCCACCTGATGCGGCCACGCGGCCGCAGGCCGCCGGGTCCCGTAGTAGTGATGGTGGTCGCCCTTGCCCGTGACCGGGCCGGTGAACACGCCATCACGGAAATCGACGTGGTCCCCACCCTCAGCGCCGTACGGCGCCTCCCCGCCCGCCACCCCAGCCCCCTCGAACACGGTCGGATCCAGCACCCCGACCGTACCCGCGCACCCACCCCGGTCACCGGCTGTTCGCGACACAGAGCAGACCTGGAACAAACGCTAATTCCCCCAGGTATCCCCCAGCAGCAGCACGCAGAGGCAAACCTGCAGGTCACGGACAGCGGACTTAGCCCGCTGTAAACCTGCTGCCCGTGCCAGCTGGGCCGTCTCCGGGCCGTCCGAGGGTGGCCGGTGACGACCTTGCATAACCATCAATCACCAGGACGGCCCGGCATCATGGCGGGCCGTCCTGGCGTGTATGCCCTGCTAGACCCAGGTATCCAGCCACATCCGCGACCGCCAGCTGTCGATCGGGATCGCGGTGCCCGTGTACAGGGGCCAGAAGTAGATGTTCTGCCACCGCTCGACATCGGCATACGCTAGCCGCACCTAGAGGGCACAACGAGGGCACAACGGCTTCGGGCCCATCCACCGGCAGTCAACGCCCACAAACGCTATTTTGCCTGGTCAGCGACTTAGCTTGACAGTCTCCACAGATGATGCACGGAGGGGCGGCACCCCCGCACAGGGCGCCGCCCCCTCCTCTTCGTGCGCCGGAGCCGCCGCCGATCGGTGAGGGTCGGGGACCAACGGCGGCTCCGGGGTCGGGCGAAGGTCAGCGGTGGTCGCTGCCCTCCGACTGGGTCGCCGCGCGGCCCGCCTCCAGGCGCGCGACCGGGATGCGGAACGGGGAGCAGGAGACGTAGTCCAGGCCGGCCTCGTGGAAGAAGTGCACCGACTCCGGGTCGCCGCCGTGCTCGCCGCAGACGCCGAGCTTGAGGTCGGGGCGGGTGGCGCGGCCGGCCTGGGCGGCCGCCTTCACCAGGGAGCCGACGCCTTCCTTGTCGATCGTCTCGAAGGGGGAGACGCCGAAGATGCCCTTCTCGAGGTACGCCGTGAAGAAGGAGGCCTCGACGTCGTCGCGGGAGAAGCCCCACACCGTCTGGGTCAGGTCGTTGGTGCCGAAGGAGAAGAACTCCGCGGCCTCGGCGATCTGACCGGCGGTCAGCGCGGCACGCGGCAGCTCGATCATCGTGCCGATCGCCAGCTTGAGCTTCGCCCCCGTCGCCGCCTCGACCTCCGCGATGACCTGGTCGGCCTCCTCGCGGACGATCTCCAGCTCCTGGACCGTGCCCACGAGCGGGATCATGATCTCGGCGCGCGGGTCGGCCTTGCCGTTCTTGCGCTCGGCCGCGGCCTCGGCGATGGCGCGGACCTGCATGGTGAACAGGCCGGGGATGACCAGTCCGAGGCGGACGCCACGCAGCCCCAGCATCGGGTTCTGCTCGTGCAGGCGGTGGACCGCCTGGAGCAGGCGCAGCTCGTTCTCGTGCGGCTCCTGACGGGACTCGGCGAGCGCCACGCGGACAGAGAGCTCCGTGATGTCCGGCAGGAACTCGTGCAGTGGCGGGTCGAGGAGGCGGATCGTGACCGGCAGGCCGTCCATCGCCTCGAAGAGCTCGACGAAGTCCTTTTTCTGCAGCGGCAGCAGCTGCTGGAGGGCGGCCTCGCGCTCCTCCTCCGTGTCGGCGAGGATCAGCTTCTCGACCATCTCGCGGCGCTCACCGAGGAACATGTGCTCGGTGCGGCACAGACCGATGCCCTGGGCTCCGAAGCGGCGGGCGCGCAGCGCGTCCTCGGCGTTGTCCGCGTTGGCGCGAACCCGCAGCCGGCGCTTGCGGTCGGCGAAGGCCATCATGCGGTGCACGGCCTCGACCAGCTCGTCGGCGTCGTCGGCGCCCGGGTGCATCCGGCCCTCGAAGTACTCTACGACCGGGGACGGGACCACCGGGACCTCGCCCAGGTAGACCTTGCCGGAGGAGCCGTCGATGGAGATGACGTCGCCCTCCTCCACGACGTGACCGCCCGGCACCGTCATCCGGCGGCGCTTGGTGTCGACCTCCAGCTCCTCGGCGCCGCAGACACAGGTCTTGCCCATGCCGCGCGCGACGACGGCCGCGTGGGAGGTCTTGCCGCCGCGCGAGGTCAGGATGCCCTCGGCCGCGATCATGCCGTCCAGGTCGTCGGGGTTGGTCTCCCGGCGGACCAGGATGACCTTCTCGCCCGAGCGGGACCACTTCACGGCGGTGTAGGAGTCGAACACCGCCTTGCCGACCGCGGCGCCCGGCGAGGCCGCGATGCCCCGGCCGACCTTCTCGATCTTGGCGGACTCGTCGAAGCGCGGGAACATCAGCTGCGCCAGCTGGGCGCCGCTGACGCGCTGGAGCGCCTCGGTCTCGTCGATCAGGCCCTGGTCCACCAGCTGCGTGGCGATGCGGAAGGCCGCGCCCGCCGTGCGCTTGCCGACGCGGGTCTGGAGCATCCAGAGCTGGCCGCGCTCGATGGTGAACTCGATGTCGCAGAGATCCTTGTAGTGGTTCTCCAGGGTCTCCATGATCTGCATGAGCTGGTCGTACGACTTCTTGTCGATGTTCTCCAGCTCGGCGAGCGGGACCGTGTTGCGGATGCCCGCGACCACGTCCTCGCCCTGCGCGTTCTGCAGGTAGTCGCCGTAGACGCCCTGGTGGCCGGAGGCGGGGTCGCGGGTGAAGGCGACGCCGGTGCCGGAGTCGGGGCCGAGGTTGCCGAAGACCATGGAGCAGATGTTCACCGCGGTGCCCAGGTCACCGGGGATGCGCTCCTGGCGGCGGTAGAGCTTGGCGCGCTCGCCGTTCCAGGAGTCGAAGACCGCCTTGATGGCGAGGTCCATCTGCTCACGCGGGTCCTGCGGGAAGTCCCGGCCGGCCTCCGTCTTGACGATCTTCTTGAACTTGGTGACCAGCTTCTTCAGGTCGGCGGCCTCGAGGTCCGTGTCGACGGTGACCTTCTTGGCCTCCTTGGCCGCGTCGAGGGCCTCCTCGAAGAGCTCGCCGTCGACGCCGAGGACGGTCTTGCCGAACATCTGGATGAGGCGGCGGTAGGAGTCCCACGCGAAGCGGTCGTCGCCGGCCTGCTTGGCCAGGCCCTGCACCGACTTGTCGGAGAGGCCGATGTTCAGGACGGTGTCCATCATGCCGGGCATGGAGAACTTGGCGCCGGAGCGGACCGACACGAGGAGGGGGTTGTCGGCCTGGCCGAGCTTCTTGCCCATCCTCTGCTCGAGGGCGTCGAGGTGCGCACTCACCTCGTCACGCAGTGCCGCGGGCTCCTCGCCACTGTCGAGGTAGACCTTGCAGGCCTCGGTGGTGATGGTGAAGCCGGGAGGGACCGGGAGGCCCAGGTTGGTCATCTCGGCGAGGTTGGCGCCCTTGCCGCCGAGGAGATCCTTGAGGTCCTTGTTGCCCTCGGTGAAGTCGTAAACGAACTTCGCTACGTGGGGTTCTTTGTTTTCCGACACGGGTCTCGACTCCTTGAGGCCGCGGTGGCTGCCCTGACGGCGAGGAACATACCCAGATCGAAGGTGCCTGGGTACGTCCACTTGCGCGTCATGAGCCTGTAACCACTCGTCCGCCAGCGGATCGAAAGTCAAGGCTCGGCAAGAAACAACGGCTTCATGTGTTCACTTCTTGAATGCATCCATACCCAGGGGCATGGAATACCGCTCAGGTGAGCGGCTCTCGACACGTCTGAGTTCGATCGATGAACGATCAAGGGGTGGCACCGAGTGCCACCCCTTGGAGAAGTGCAGTCGCCCAAGATCCGCTCATCTGAGCGCAACCCTTATCAAGGGTGGCGAGAATCACGCTGCCACAGCGTGCCCGATTTCACCATGCGGACGCCGATCCGGGACGGAAACGCCCCGGTCACACACCCAGCGCGAGCAGCCGCTCCTCCACCCGCTCCGGCGCGTACAGGTGCTCCACCACCAGCGCCCCGGCACCCGTCAGCGCGGCGCGCTCGCCCAGCCGGGACGTCACGACGTCCAGGTGGGCCGTGGAGCGGGGCAGCGCCCGCTGGTAGAGCAGCTCCCGGACGCCGGTGAGGAAGGCGGTTCCGGCCAGGTCCCCCGCGATCATCAGGACGCCCGGGTTGAGCAGGGTCACCACCGTGGCCAGCACGTCCCCGACCCGCCGTCCGGCCTCCCGGGCCAGCGCGGCCGCCCCCGGGTGTCCGGCGGCCAGCAGGTCCCGTACGTCCGAGCCGGACGCGGCCGGCACCCCGGACTCCGCCAGCCGCCGGGCCACGGCGCCGCCGCTGGCGACGGCGGCCAGACAGCCGTACGAGCCGCACCGGCACAGCGCCTCGCCGCCCACGCGGATGTGCCCGATGTCGCCCGCGCCGCCGTCGACGCCCCGGTAGATCGAGCCGTCGACCACGACCCCGGCACCGATACCCGTGGACACCTTGACCAGCACGAACGCCGAGCACTCGGGGTGACCGGCGCGCTGCTCGCCGTACGCCATGAGGTTGGCGTCGTTGTCCACCAGGACCGGGACCGCGGGCGCGCCGGTGTGCTCGGTGAAGGCGCGGGAGAGGCGGCCCGGTATGTCGTAGCCGTCCCAGCCCGGCATGATCGGCGGCTGCACCACCCGGCCGGTCCCGCTCTCCACCGGACCCGGCACCGCGAGCCCTATGCCGCACGCCTGCTCCGGCCGGCGTCCGGCCTTGGTCAGCAACTCGGCGAACCAGCGGCCGAGTTCGCCCAGTACGGCCTCGGGGCCGTCCTCGATCACCAGGGTGCCCGAGTGCTCGGCGAGTATCTCGCCGGTCAGGGTGAGGACGGCCGCGCGGGCGTGCCGGGTGTCGAGGTCGGCGGCGAGGACGACGGCGTGGGAGTCGTCGAACTCCAAGGTGATGGAGGGGCGGCCGCCGAGCGGCGAGTCGACCGGGCCGCCGGCGCCCTCGCGCACCCACCCGGCCCGGAACAGCCGGTCGAGGCGCTGGCCGACGGTGGCGCGGGACAGGCCGGTGGCCTGCTGGAGCGCGCCGCGTGTCACGGCCCGTCCACTGCGTACCAGTTCGAGCAGATCGCCGGCGCCGGCCTGGCTGCTGGTCTTGCCGGTCCTCCCGGGCTGTCCCGTCATGCGCACCCCCTTGTGTTTCCCAAGCTTGCATTACATATTGAGTTTTGCGTGTTAAATAGACGTAACCCTGTTGTAGACACAACCAAACCCGGTCGGCCGGACGTCTTCGGGGAGCCCCGAGTGGATCGCACTGCCCAGCTCACTGCCCGTGTCCCGGAACGCGAGATCGCATACGATCCGCCGGCCTCCGACACGTCCCTGCACGTCAGGGCGGCCCGGGTGCTGGACGCGAACTGGACGGGCGCCTCGACCGTCCCCTCCCGGAGCCTGTACCCGCACCAGTGGTCGTGGGACTCGGCGTTCATCGCGATCGGCCTCAGGCACCTCGCGCCGCTGCGGGCGCAGACGGAGCTGGAGACGCTGCTGGCGGCCCAGTGGGGCGACGGGCGCGTCCCGCACATCGTCTTCAACCCCTCCGTACCGCTCGACGCCTACTTCCCGAGCCCCGACTTCTGGCGCTCCTCGACCGCGGGACGCGCCGCGGGCGCCCCGCGCACCGTACAGACGTCTGGCATCGTGCAGCCACCGGTGCACGCGCTGGCGGCCTGGCTGGTGCACCGCGCCGACCCCGGTCTGTCGCGGGCGCGCGGCTTCCTCGCCGCGGTGTATCCGCGACTGGCCGCCTGGCACCGGTATCTGCTGCACCGGCGCGACCTGGGCGGTGGCGGCCTGGTGTCCGTCGTGCACCCCTGGGAACAGGGTATGGACAACAGCCCCTGCTGGGACGCCCCGCTCGCCCGCGTCACCCCGGCACCGGCCCGCTCCTTCCGCCGCGCCGACCTCGACCACGGCGCCGCCGAGGACCGGCCGACGGATCTGGACTACGGGCGGTACGTGCGGCTGGCGGCGGAGTACCGGGACGCCGAGTACCGGGACGGGGCGGGCGCGCGGGGCGGGGCCGGGGGTGGCGGGTTCGCCGTGGAGGACCCGGCGTTCAACGCCCTGCTGATCGCCTCGGAGTACGCGCTGGCCCGGATCGCCGAGGAACTGGGGGCGGCCGGGACGGCCCGCCGCGCCCGCGTCGAGCGGCTGACGACCGCCCTGGTGGACCGTCTGTGGGACCCGTCGAGCGGGATGTTCCTGTGCCGGGATCTGCGAGGCGGCGGCCTCGTCCCCGAGCGCGGCGTCTCCGGGCTGGTCCCCCTGCTGCTGCCGGACCTGCCCCGGGAGGTCGCCGCCGCGCTCGTGCGCACGCTGCGCGGCCCCCACTTCGGGCTGGGCGACACCACAACCCTGGTCCCGAGCTACGACCTCCTCGGCGAGGCCTTCGACCCGCACCGGTACTGGCGAGGGCCGGCGTGGTTCAACACGAACTGGCTGCTGGAGCGGGGACTGCGGGCGCACGGTCACCGGGAGCCGGCCGACGCCCTGCGGGACTCGCTGCTGGGCCTCGCCGAGGCCACCGATTTCGCCGAGTACGTCGACCCGTACACCGGCGAGGCGTGCGGCGCGACCGGCTTCGGCTGGACCGCCGCGCTCGCTCTGGATCTGCTGCACGAGCGCCCCGGACACACCGTGTCCCGCACGGCCGCCGGCGCGTTCGACACGAGTGACAAGGGAGGGGACCGGGGATGACGGACCGGCATCATCTGCTCGTGCACGGGGCGACGTTCGCCGCCGTGGGCGACCGGGGCGACATCAGCGGGGTGCGCGGCGGCAGCTCCCCGGACGGGTTATTCGTACGGGACGCCCGGCACCTCAGCCGCTGGCAGCTCACCGTCGACGGCGCGGTGCCCGAGGTGCTCAGCCCCGTCGCGGACGGCGACGCGGCCCGCTGTGTACTGGTGCCGCGCGGAGGCCGGCAGGAGCCGCCCGCGCACACCCTGTTCCGTGAACAGGCCGTCGGCGACAGCGCGTTCGTCGAGTCCCTGCGGATCACCAGCAACCGTCCGGCGCCCACCACCGTGCGCCTCGCCATCACCGCCGACGCCGACTTCACCGACCAGTTCGAGCTGCGCTCCGACCACCGCACCTACGTCAAGGCGGGCGTCGTACGGTCCCGTCAGGTCCTCGACGACGGCATCGAGTTCACCTACCGGCGGGCCGAATGGCGGTCCTGTACGACCATCACGGCCGAGCCCGCCCCGGACGCCGTCGAGGAGACCGGCACCGGCGCCCGCCGCCTGGTGTGGACGCTGGACCTGGAACCCCACGGCACCACCGAGCTGGTGCTGCGGGTGATGGCCCGCCCGCACGGCGACCGGCGCGCCCTGCGCGTGCCGCGCTCCCCCGCCGCCGTGAACGAACAACTCCTCGACCTGGAGGGCAGGTTCGTGGAGGGTGTCGCCTTCCCGACCGGCTGGCCGGAGCTGGCGGCGGCCTGCGCCCGCGGCCTGGCCGACCTGGCCGCCCTGCAGGTACCGGCGACCGGACCCGACGGCGAGGAGCTGCGCGTCCCTGCGGCGGGCGCCCCCTGGTTCCTCACCCTGCTCGGCCGGGACGCCCTGCTCACCGCCCTGTTCTCGCTGCCGTACCGACCCCAGCCGGCCGCCGCCACGCTGCTCGCGCTGGCCGCGACCCAGGCGACCGGGACCGGTATGTCCTCGGTCGCCCAGCCCGGCAAGATCGTGCACGAGGTGCGCCACGGCGAGCTGGCGCACTTCGGGCAGGTGCCGTTCGGGCGGTACTACGGCTCGGTCGACGCGACCCCGCTGTTCCTGATCCTGCTCGGGGCGTACGTCGAGCGGACCGGCGACGCGCACCTGGCCCGCCGCCTGGAGCCGCACGCCCGTGCCGCCGTCGGCTGGATGCTGGACCACGGCGGACTGACCTCGCGCGGTTACCTGGTCTACCGCGCCGACGAGGGCGGCCTCGCCAACCAGAACTGGAAGGACTCCCCCGGCGCCATCTGCTGGTCCGACGGCACCCGGCCCACCGGGCCGGTGATGGCCGCGGGCGCCCAGGGCTACGCGTACGACGCGCTGCGCCGCACGGCGTGGGTGTCCCGCACGGTGTGGGCCGACGAGACGTACGCCGCGCTGCTGGAACAGGCTGCGGCCGACCTCCGGGACCGCTTCCAGCGGGACTTCTGGATGCGCGAGCGCTCCTTCCCGGCGCTCGCGCTGGACGGCGAGGGCCGCCAGGTCGACGCGCTGGCCTCGGACGCCGGGCACCTGCTGTGGTCGGGGCTGCTCGACAAGGAGTACGGCGAGGTCGTCGGGCGACGGCTGCTGGAACCGGACTTCTTCTCGGGCTGGGGGGTGCGCACGCTCGCCTCCGGCCAGCCGGCGTACCACCCGCTCTCCTACCACCGGGGCTCGGTCTGGCCGCACGACAACGCGCTGATCACGCTGGGCCTGGCCCGGTACGGGCTGCACGACGAGGCCCGTACGGTGGCGCACGCCCTGGTCGACGCGGCGACGGCCGCGGGTCACCGGCTGCCGGAGGTGCTGGCGGGCTACGGCCGCGACACCCACCCCGAGCCGGTGCCCTACCCACACGCGTGCGTCCGCGAGTCCCGCTCGGCAGCAGCGCCACTCGCACTGCTCACCGCGGTCGGGGGCGCTTGACACTCCGTGAGGGGCGGGCGGACGGCCGTGCGTGACACTCCGCGCGGGGCGGGCGGATGGCCGTACGTGACACTCCGCGCGAGACCGGGCGGACGGCGGTGGGCGACACTCCGCGCGGGGCGGACCGACGGCGGTGCGCAACACTCCGCGCGGGGTGGGCGGCCGGCCGTGCGCGACCGCGTGGGGCGAGCGGACGGCCGTGCGTGACACTCCGCGCGAGACCGGGCAAACGGCGGTGGGCGACACTCCGCACGGGGCGGACCGACGGCGGTGCGCAACACCCCGCGCGGGGCGGCCGGGCGGCCGTGCGTGACACTCCGCGCGAGACCGGGCGGACGGCCGTGGGCGACACTCCGCGCGGGGCGGCCGGGCGACCGTGCGTGACCGCGCGGGGCGAGACCGGGCGGACGGTCGTGCGTGACACTCCGCGCGAGACCGGGCAAACGGCGGTGGGCGACACTCCGCACGGGGCGGACCGACGGCGGTGGGCGACACTCCGCGCGGGGCGGCCGGGCGGCCGTGCGTGACCGCGCGGGGCGGCCGGGCGGCCGTGCGTGACACTCCGGGCGAGACCGGGCGGACGGTGGTGCGCCGGGCGTCCAGAGGAACCGATGGCCAGGCGTTTGCCGGGTGTTTGCCCGGTGCTGTGAACAGGGGCCACGGACCGGCCGTACGGGATGGCGGCGGGCCAGGCGGGCCGGGTCTCTCCGGCCCTGCCCAACCTCCCCAGCGTGGCCCGCCGCTCCGTCACGGGTCGCGCACGGAAGGACCTCCGGGTTGCCTCAGCACACGAGCACGCGTCAGTCGCCGGGTACGGCCGGGGGAGCCGAGGACGTCCTCGCCGACCGGGAGGAACGGACAGAACAGGCAGGCACCCCGGGGGAACCGGAGGGCAGCCGGGGGGAACGGGCGGACAGCCCGGAGGGACCCGAGGGCAGCCGGGAGGAATCGGTGGGCACGACCGCCGCCGACGCCCCGGAGGACGCGGCGAAGAACACCGCTGCGGACGCGCCCGAGGACGCGGCTGAGAACGCGCCCGAGCACACGCCCGTCGAGTCAGCCGACGACGCGCCCGAGGGCACCATCACGGACGCGCCCGCCGAAGCCCCCGACAGCACCACCGCCGACGCGCCCGAGAGCACCGCCGAAGCCTCTCCCTCTACGGAAGCCGTCGGCGAGGATTCCGAACCCGACGGGAAGGCGGCCGAACCCAACGCCGCCGTACCCGCCGGCACCGTCACCACCCCCCGCCCCACCCGTCGCCGCTGGGCAGGCTGGTCGGCTCGGGTCCGCCGGTGGCGGGATGCGCACCCGGCCGCCTCCCAGGCCCTCTCCGTGACCCTCACCGTGCTCGCCGCCGCCCTGGTCGTCGCCGCACTCGTGCTGCCGAACAGCGTCGTCGGGCTCAGGCCGGCGAAGTTCACGCGCATACCGGCGGAGGCGGTCATCGGGGCCGCGGTGATGCTGGCGCTGCCGCGCCGGCCCCGGGTGGTGCTGGCCGCGGTGTCCGGCATGGCGCTGGCCGCGATGACCGTGCTGAACCTGCTCGACATGGGGTTCAACCAGTACCTCGGCCGCAGCTTCAACCTGGTCCTGGACTGGAGTCTGCTCGGCGACGCGCAGTCGTACCTGGAGGACTCGCTGGGCCGAACGGCCACCCTGGCCGCCACCGCCGGTCTGATCGCCCTCGTACTGCTGCTCTTCGTGCTGCTGGCGCTGTCCATGGTCCGGCTGAGCAACCTCCTGGCCCGACACACCGGCACCGCCACCCGCGGCACGCTGATCGCGGGCGTCGTCTGGATCACCTGCTCCTCCCTCGGCCTGCAGATATCCGGCGTGCCGATCGCCTCGGACCGCACAGCCAGTGCCGTGAAGATCCAGGCCCGCCGGGTGGCCGACACCCTCCGGGACGAGGCGGAGTTCGAGAAGGTGGCCAGGGTGGACGCCTTCGGGAACACCCCCGGCTCCCAGCTCGTGCCCGACCTGCGCGGCAAGGACATGATCTTCACGTTCATCGAGAGCTACGGCCGCAGCGCGATCGAGGATCCGATCATGGCGCCCGGTGTCGACAAGACCCTTGACGAACGCACCGAGGCGCTGGCGAAGGCGGGTTTCCACGCCAAGAGCGGCTGGCTGACCTCGGCGACCTACGGCGGCAGCAGCTGGCTCGGCCACTCCACCACCATGTCGGGGCTGTGGATCAGCAACCAGCAGCGCTACCGCACCGTCATGGCGAGCGACCACCTCAGCCTCACCGGCGCCTTCAAGAAGACCGGTGCCTGGGACACGGTCGGCGTCATGCCGGGTGTGCAGAAGGCCTGGCCGGAGCAGAGCTTCTACGGCCTGGACAAGGTCTACAACGCCTTCCAACTCGGCTACAAGGGACCGAAGTTCAGCTGGTCGACCATGCCGGACCAGTACGCGCTGCAGCAGTACCAGGACCGGGTGCACAGCAAGCAGCCCGCCGACGGCAAGGCGCGGATGTCGCTGCTCATCCTCACCTCGAGCCACCAGCCCTGGGCTCCGATCCCGAAGATGGTCGGCTGGGATCAGCTCGGCGACGGCTCGATCTTCAAGGGCATCCAGGCGGCGGGCAACAAGCCGGCCGACATCATCGCCGACACCACCAAGTCCCGTCAGGAGTACGGCAAGTCGGTCCAGTACTCGGTGACCGCGCTGACCCAGTGGCTGGAGCGCTACGGCAACGACGACACGGTTCTGGTCTTCCTCGGCGACCACCAGCCCATCGCCCGGGTCAGCGGCAACCATGCCAGCCGTGACGTGCCGATCTCGATCGTCGCCAAGGACCCCAAGGTCCTCGACAAGATCGCCGACTGGGGCTGGACGGACGGTCTCCGCCCCGCCCACAACGCCCCGGTATGGAAGATGAGCTCCTTCCGAGACCGCTTCCTGACGGCCTACGGCTCCATCCCCCACCCCAGGAAGGGCTGACCCGGAACGCGACCCCGTCGGGGCCCGACGCGCTCACCCCGGGGCCCGGGGCAGAGCCCCGCGACGCTCACCACCCGACCGCCCGAGTCAGGCGGGCGGGTGGGTGGGAAAGTACCGCTCAACCGGGCAGCTGGGAAAGAACCGCTCAACCGCCGGAGGTATCCAGCTCGGCGTCCTCGCTGACGCCGGCACAGTCGTACGGGTCCTTCAGCCAGCCGTCCGGCAGCACCACCCGGTTGTTGCCGGACGTACGGCCGCGGGGCGGGGGGGGGGGGGGGGGGGGGGGGGGGGGGGGGGGGGGGGGGTGGGGGGGGGGGGGGGGGGGGGGGAG
>NZ_JBWKFL010000002.1:320271-366769 GCF_056434305.1 Streptomyces sp. NPDC044061
TTTCCCCCCCCCCCCCCCTCCCCCCACCCCCCTTGTTTTTTCCCCGGAGGCCCTCCCCTGGCCCTCTTCCCCCCCCCCGCCCCAGGGCTGGTCGAGGTCCAGCTCGTCGAGGCCGGCCCGCAGCTCCTGGAGCGACGACGTGATCGCGAGCCGCTTGCGCATCTCGGAGCCGACCGAGAAGCCCTTCAGGTACCAGGCCACGTGCTTGCGGAAGTCGATGACGCCCCGCTGCTCGTCGCCGATCCACTCGCCGAGCAGCGTGGCGTGCCGCACCATGACGTCGGCGACCTCACGCAGCGACGGTCGCGCGGTGGCCTCCGTACGCCCCTCGAAGGCCGTCACCAGGTCCGCGAACAGCCACGGCCGGCCGAGGCAGCCACGGCCCACGACCACGCCGTCGCAGCCGGTCTCGCGCACCATCCGCAGCGCGTCCTCGGCGGACCAGATGTCGCCGTTGCCGAGCACCGGGATCTCCGGCACGTGCTCCTTCAACCGGGCGATGGCGTCCCAGTCGGCCGTGCCGCCGTAGTGCTGGGCGGCCGTACGACCGTGCAGCGCGATCGCCGTGACCCCCTCCTCGACGGCGATGCGGCCGGCGTCGAGGAAGGTGATGTGGTCGTCGTCGATGCCCTTGCGCATCTTCATCGTGACCGGAAGATCACCCGCCCCGCTGACCGCCTCGCGCAGGATGGCCCGCAGCAGGTTGCGCTTGTACGGCAGTGCGGACCCGCCGCCCTTCCTGGTCACCTTCGGGACCGGGCAGCCGAAGTTCAGGTCGATGTGGTCGGCGAGGTCCTCCTCCGCGATCATGCGGACGGCCTTGCCGACGGTCGCCGGGTCGACGCCGTACAGCTGGATCGAGCGCGGCTGCTCGCTCGCGTCGAACCTGATCAGCTGCATGGTCTTGTCGTTGCGCTCGACCAGGGCCCGGGTGGTGATCATCTCGCTGACGAACAGCCCCTTGCCGCCGCTGAACTCCCGGCACAGGGTGCGGAAGGGCGCGTTGGTGATGCCCGCCATGGGTGCGAGCACGACGGGCGGCGCGACGGCGTGCGGGCCGATGGAGAGCGGGTGGGTCATCAGACGGCTCCGGGGCGGATGTACGACAGAAGACAAGGAACCATTGTCCCTCACCTCCGCGGGTGCTTGACCTGCGCTGCCCCGGGTACTGGGGTGGGCCGTGGACGGGTCGTGACGCGGAACGGCCGCCAGGATCTTGTAACACTCATTAGTTAGACGCACTATCGAAATTCACGTACGATGGGACACATGCCCGAGCTCAGCCACCGCCGACGCCTGCTCGTGCTCGCGATCTGCTGCATGAGCCTGCTGATCGTGAGCCTCGACAACACCGTCCTGAACGTCGCACTGCCCTCGCTGCAGCGCGAACTGCACGCCGAGACCTCGGGCCTGCAGTGGACGATCGACGCCTACACGCTGGTGCTGGCCTCGCTGCTGATGCTCGCGGGCTCCACGGCCGACCGGATCGGCCGCAGGAAGGTCTTCATGTCGGGCCTGGTCGTCTTCTCGATCGGCTCGCTGCTGTGCTCACTCGCGCCGAACCTGGAGCTGCTGGTCGTCTTCCGCATGGTCCAGGCGGTCGGCGGCTCGATGCTCAACCCGGTCGCCATGTCGATCATCACCAACACCTTCACCGACTCGCGCGAGCGCGCCCGCGCCATCGGCGTCTGGGGCGCGGTGGTCGGCATCTCCATGGCGGCCGGTCCGCTGGTCGGCGGCCTGCTGGTGGAGTCGGTCGGCTGGCGCTCCATCTTCTGGGTCAACCTCCCGGTCGGCCTCGCGGCCCTGCTGCTCACCCTGCGGTTCGTGCCCGAGTCCCGCGCACCCAAGGCCCGCCGTCCCGACCCGGTCGGCCAGCTGCTGGTGATCGTCCTGTTCGGCTCGCTGACGTACGCGATCATCGAGGCGCCGGACTCCGGACCGGGCACCGTGGCCCCCTTCGGCGCGGTGGCCCTGGCAGCCCTGCTCGGCCTGCTCCGGTACGAGCCCCGCCGCGAGGAACCCCTCATCGACCTGCGCTTCTTCCACTCCGCTCCGTTCAGCGGGGCGACCGCGATCGCGATCAGCGCGTTCGCGGCGCTGGGCGGCTTCCTGTTCCTGTCCACGCTGTACCTGCAGAACGTGCGCGGCCTCGACGCCCTGCACGCGGGCCTGTGGATGCTGCCGATGGCCGCGCCGACGTTCCTGTGCGCGCCGCTGTCCGGACGCCTGGTCGGCAGCCGGGGGCCGCGGCTGCCACTGCTGGTGGCCGGCATCGCCATGACCGCGAGCGGGCTGCTGTTCGCGGCGTTCGAGGCCGAGACGTCGAACGCCACGCTGTTCGTCGGGTACGTGCTGTTCGGCATCGGCTTCGGCTTCGTCAACGCGCCGATCACGAACACGGCGGTGTCGGGGATGCCGAGGGCCCAGGCCGGCGTCGCCGCCGCTGTCGCCTCCACGAGCCGGCAGCTGGGGCAGTCGCTGGGAGTGGCCGTGGTGGGCGCGGTGCTGGCTTCCGGGGTGGGGGCGTCGTCGTACAAGGACGCCTTCGTGTCGGCTGCCCGGCCGGGCTGGTGGATCCTCACGGCGTGCGGGCTGGCCGTGCTCGTCCTCGGGTTCGTCACCAGCGGGCGGTGGGCCCACCGGACTGCCGAGCGGACCGCCGAAAAGCTGGAGTCCGCCGAGGTGCGACAGGTCGTGGGCGCTTCCGGGCGTTCCTGACCGCGGTTGCTCCCGCCCGGGTGTTCAGCTCGCCCGCGCCATCTCGTACAGCTTCTCCAGGCGCTCCCGCGTCTCCTCGTTCTTCGGGGAGTACGTCACCATCCGCGGCCCCGCCTCCGGACCCAGCCACAGGTCCGTGTGCTCCAGCGTCAGATGGCCCACGTACGGGTTGAGGAACTCCTTGGTCTTGGAGCGGTTGCCGACGACCTCGTACCGCTCCCAGTTCTCGCGGAACTCCGGGGACGCCGTCTCCAGGCGCTTGAGCAGCATCTTCCAGGCGGGCTCGCCGAGGTGGCCGGCCAGGGCGGCGCGCAGGCGGGCGGCCATCAGCCGCATGGTCTCTTCCAGGTGGACGATCGCCGCGCGCCAGTCGCTGTTGGTGTACACGAGGAGCATGCAGTTGCGGTCCTCCGGCGGGACCGCGTCCAGGTCGCCCAGGAGCCGGGCGTAGGTGCGGTTGTAGGCGAGGATGTCGTACCGGCTGTTCTGGATGCAGGCCGGGATCGGCTCCAGCGCGCGGAGCATCTGACGCAGGGCCGGGGTCACACTGGGGCAGTTCGCGGCGGGCGTCGGATCGGTGGTGCCGGCCAGCTGGAAGAGGTGGGCGCGCTCGCTGGCGTCCAGCATCAGGGTGCGGGCCAGGGCATCCAGGACCTGCACGGAGACCTGGATGTTGCGGGCCTGTTCGAGCCAGGTGTACCAGGTGACGCCGACCGCGGAGAGCTGGGCGACCTCCTCCCGGCGCAGGCCGGGGGTACGGCGCCGGGCCCCGCGCGGCAGCCCCACCTGCTCGGGCGCGAGCCGCTCACGCCGACTGCGCAGGAAGGCGGCCAGCTCGTGCCGGCGGATCTCCGCTCCCCGCGTGGTCGCCGGGGCAGTGGTCTCCTGGGCCATGGTCGTCATGCCTTCAGGATGCTCCCGCGCGGATCCTGTTGCCAGGTACTTCTTCTACCAGGACAAGGACACTCTGGTACCAGTCTGAGGGCGGGCGCAGGCTCGGGGGCATGACAGAGACCGTCACGACTCCTGCCGTCCGCGCCCGGGCGTCCTCACCCGCGCTGAGCGGGCCGGGGCTGTTCACCGTTCTGCTGGCGGCCGCGCTGCCGCTGGTCGACTTCTTCATCGTCAATGTGGCCCTGCCCACCATCGGGGCCGATCTCGCCGCGGGCGAGGCGGTACTCGAACTGGTCGTGGCCGGGTACGGGGTCGCCTACGCCGTGCTCCTCGTGCTCGGCGGCCGGCTCGGGGACCTGTTCGGACGGCGCCGGATGTTCCTGGGTGGCATGGCCGCCTTCGGGCTGACCTCGCTGGCCTGCGGGCTCGCGCCCGGCGCCTGGAGTCTCGTCGCGGCGCGGGTCGCGCAGGGTGCGTCGGCCGCGGCGATGCTGCCGCAGGTGCTCGCCACCATCCAGGCCACCACGAGCGGCGGCCGCCGGGCCCGGGCCATGAGCCTGTACGGCGCCACCGCCGGTCTTTCCATGGTGGCCGGGCAGATCCTGGGCGGGGTGCTGGTCGCCGCCGACCTCGCCGGGAGCGGCTGGCGGGCGATCTTCCTCGTCAATGTGCCGGTCGTCCTGCTGGGCCTGCTGCTGGCCGTGCGGTTCGTGCCGGAGACCCGCTCGCAGCACCCGGAGCCCATTGACGGGCCCGGCACCGTCCTCCTCGCGGTGTCGCTGCTGACGCTGCTCGCCCCGCTGACCGAGGGCCGGGCCGCGGGCTGGCCGCTGTGGACCTGGCTGTCGCTGGCCGCGTTCCCGCTCGCCGCGGCCGCCTTCTACGCGGTGGAGCGGCGGGCGGACCGGCTGGGGCGCACTCCACTGGTGCCGCCGAGCCTGTTCGCGCTGGCGTCCCTGCGGCGGGGGCTGGTGCTGATGGTGCCGTTCTCGATGGGCTTCAGCGGGTTCATGTTCGTCATCGCGCTGGGGCTGCAACGGGGAGCCGGACTCGGGCCGGTGCCGGCGGGGCTCGCGCTCGCGCCGATGGCCGTGACGTTCCTGTTCGTCTCCCTCGCCGGGCCGCGTCTCATTTCCCGGTACGGCACCCGGGTGGTCGCCGCCGGATCCGTGCTGCAGGGCGTGGGCGTGCTGCTGATCGTGCTGGCCGCCTGGCGTGACTGGCCGCACCTGGGCCTCGGCTCGCTGCTGCCGGGCGCGGCCGTCGCGGGGGCCGGGCAGGCGCTGCAGCTTCCCAATGTGCTGCGGATCGTGATGTCCGAGGTGCCGCCGGCCCGGGCGGGCGTCGGCAGCGGTGTGATGGTCACCACGCAGCAGTCCGCGCTCGCCCTGGGCGTGGCCACCCTCGGCACCCTCTTTCTCACCCTCGTTCCGCACCAGGGCATGCGGGACGCGCTGGTCATCACGCTGCTGGTGCAGCTGGCGGGGATCGTGCTGACCGGCCTGCTCAGCCTGCGGCTGCCGCGCACGGTCGGCTGAGCCGAGGGCACGGCTTGGACAACTCGCCGTGAATGGCACCCTCTTGATGTTGAACCTGCTGCACACTCCTTGCGGTCGAGTGTGCCGGACGCGGGGAGGCGTCATGCCGCAGGACAACAGCACGAGCAAGGTCAGCCGCTGGGACCAGCACGGACGGGAGCACGTGGTCCGGGTGCAGCGCACGGGTGTGCAGCGCACGATCAGATGCGACACCTGCGGCTGGCGCAAGGGCGCCCAGTTCCTGCCCTGGCTGAAGGCGGAGGAGCACCTGGCCGAGGCCCATCAGGCGACGGTGGACCCGGCGGGTGCCCGGCAGCCGTCCCGCTGACGGCCGGCCGGTCCGGCGCCCGGGGCCGGGGCGGTGACTTCCGGCGGCGGCAGGAGTCGTACCCACGACGACGAGCGCCGACCGGAGGACCGACCATGACCGCACTGCACGAGACCCTGCGCCGGTACGTGGACGACGGGAGCGTGCCGGGCGCGGTGGCCCTGGTGGCCCGCTGGGACGAGGTCGACGTGGTGACCGTCGGCCTCGCGGACGCGGGCGGTTCGGCACCGATGGCCCGGGACTCGATCTTCCGGGTCGCCTCGATCACCAAGCCGGTGACCGCGGCGGCGATGCTGATGCTGGTGGAGGACGGCCGGATCGGCCTCGACGACCCGGTGGCCCGGTGGCTGCCGGAGCTGGCCGGGCCGATGGCCGTACGGACGCCGTCGAGCCCGCTGGACGACCTGGTGCCGGCGGCCCGCCCGATCACGGTCGAGGACCTGCTGGCCTCCCGGGCCGGCTGGGGCTTCCCGTCGGACTTCTCCCTGCCCGCGGTCCAGGCGCTGTTCGAGGTCCAGAAGGACGGCCGCGCCCCGCAGGCCTACCCGGCCCCGGACGCCTGGCTGGCCGGCCTGGCCCGGGTGCCGCTGCTGTACCAGCCGGGCGAGGCCTGGCTGTACGGCACCTGCTCCGATCTGCAGGGTGTGCTGGTCGCCCGGTCCTCGGGCCGGACGCTCCCGGAGTTCCTGGCCGAGCGCGTCTTCGAGCCGCTCGGCATGAAGGACACGGCGTTCGAAGTGCCGGCGGCCAAGCGGGACCGGTTCACCACCTACTACCGGCCCGGCGCCGACCGCACCCTGGAGGTCGCGGACACCCCCGACGGCGAGTGGAGCCGGCTCCCCGCCTTCCCCTCGGGCGGCGGGGGCCTGGCCTCGACGGCCGACGACTACCTGGCCTTCGCCCGCATGCTGCTGGCCGCCGGTGAGACGGCCGACGGCAGGTGCCTGCTGTCGCCCACCTCGGTGAGCCGGATGACCAGTAATCACCTCGGCGCACCCCAGCGGGAGATCGGCCGCCTCTTCCTGGAGGGCCAGGGCTGGGGCTACGGCGGCCAGGTCGACATCGCTCCGGACGAGCCCTGGAACGTACCCGGCCGCTACGGCTGGACCGGCGGCACGGGCACCACCGCCCATCTGATCCCTGCCACCGGCACGGTCACGCTGCTGCTCACTCAGGTGGGCATGCCGGATCCGACGCCGACACCGCTGATGCGGGAGTTCTGGCGGGTCACGGCGTGACGTCGGCCTTCAGCCCCCGCACCAGCAGCTCGACGACCGCCTCCAGCTCCGTCCGGATGCCGGGCTGCTGCCACTCCCGGGCGTAGCAGGGGTCGTGGAAGCGGCCGGTGGCCTGGAAGACGGCGCGGGCCGCGGCGGCCGGGTCGGGGGCGGAGAAGGCGCCCGACCCGGCGCCCGCCTCGATGATCCGGGTCAGCTGGGCGGTCAGGTCGGTGACGTGCTCGCCGACCGCCTCGCCGTTCTCGTCGGTGAGCACGGTGTAGGTGGCGAACAGCTCCGGGTCGTCGCCGGCCTTGTGCCGCTTGGCCTCGAACAGGGCCGCCAGCCAGGCCCGCAGCCGGTCCTCGGCGGCGCCGTCCCCGGCGGCGATGCCGGCCAGTCGCTCCGACGTACGGTCCAGCCACCGCTTGGTCACCGCCTCGCGCAGTGCCGCCTTGGTGCGGAAGTGCCGGTAGACACTGCCGTGGCTGACGCCGAGCGCGCGGGCCACGTCGACCACGGTGGCCTTGGCCGGGCCGTGGCGGCGCAGCACCTCCTCGGTCGCTTCGAGGATGCGCTCCGCGTTCAGGGTCTCGGTGGTCGGTGCCATGTCATAGACCGTACCCGGGGGTGCGGTCAGCGCTCGCTGTCGAGGTGTGCCATCTGCGCGGTCGGGTAGCGGTCGCCCGCGGCCGCGTCCGCCGGGACGGCCCGCTCGATCGCGGCGAGGTCGGTCTCGTCGAGGGTGACGTCCAGCGCGCCCAGCGACTCGTTCAACCGCTCGCGGGTGCGGGCGCCGACGAGCGGCACGATGTCCTCGCCGCGGGAGAGCACCCAGGCGATGGCGGTCTGCGCGACGGTCGCGCCCTTCTGCTCGGAGATCTTGCGCAGCGCCTCGACCAGGTTCAGGTTGTGCTGGAGGTTCTCGTCCTGGAAGCGGGGCGAGTGGGCGCGGAAGTCGTTCGCGGCCAGCTGCCGGTCGCGGGCGAAGTGGCCGGAGATCAGGCCGCGGGACAGCACGCCGTAGGCGGTGATGCCGATGCCCAGCTCGCGGGTGGTGGGCAGGATCTCCCGCTCGATGCCGCGGGAGATCAGCGAGTACTCGATCTGCAGGTCGGCGACCGGGGCGGTGGCGGCGGCCCGGCGGATGGTCTCGGCGCCGACCTCGCTCAGGCCGACGTGCCGCACGTACCCCTTCTCGATCAGCTCGGCGATCGCGCCCACGGTCTCCTCGATCGGCACGTCTGGGTCGAGGCGGGCGATCCGGTAGACGTCTATGTGGTCGACGCCGAGGCGCTGCAGCGAGTAGGCGGCGAAGTTCTTCACGGCGGCGGGGCGGCCGTCGTAGCCGCTCCAGTTGCCGTCCGGGTCGCGCAGGGCGCCGAACTTGACGCTGACCAGCGCCTGCTCGCGGCGAGCGGGCGGCGCCGTGCGCAGGGCCTCGCCGAGCAGCATCTCGTTGTGCCCCATGGCGTAGAAGTCGCCGGTGTCCAGCAGGGTCACACCCGCCTCGAGGGCGGCGTGAACGGTGGCGATGGACTCGGCGCGGTCGGTGTCGCCGTACAGCGCGGACATGCCCATGCAGCCGAGGCCCAGGGCGGAGACGTGGGGGCCGGTGGTTCCGAGGGTTCGGTTTCGCATCGTCATGTGCTCAAGACTGTCATGACAGCTGACAGATTTCAATATCTGTCAGCTGTCACTTGTCAGGCACGTCCGATCGGCGTCTTGGTCCAGACCTATTGACGAGAGGTCTGGACCACATGCACTGTCATGCCTACGACACCTCACCGCACCCCCACCGGGAGGCTCCGCATGCGCCGCCGCACACTGCGAGTGCTCACCGCCGCGCTCACCACGGCCGTCCTCGCCCCGCTCGCGATCGCCACCGCCCCCACCGCCTCCGCCGCCGACACCTGCGCCGTGAAGTCCCGCCCGGCCGGCAAGGTCCTCCAGGGCTACTGGGAGAACTGGGACGGCTCGGCCAACGGCGTCCACCCGCCCTTCGGCTGGACCCCCATCACCGACTCCCGCATCCCCGCGCACGGCTACAACGTGGTCAACGCGGCCTTCCCGGTCATCCGCTCGGACGGAACGGCCCTGTGGGAGGACGGCATGGACAGCGGCGTGAAGGTGGCCACGCCCTCCGAGATGTGCGCGGCCAAGGCGTCCGGCCGGACGATCCTGCTCTCCATCGGCGGCGCCGCGGCCGGCATCGACCTCAACTCCACGGCCGTGGCCGACCGGTTCGTCGCGACGATCGTCCCGATCCTGAAAAAGTACAACTTCGACGGCATCGACATCGACATCGAGACCGGCCTGGTCGGCAGCGGCAGCATCGCCCAACCGTCCACGTCCCAGGCCAACCTGATTCGGATCATCGACGGAGTCCTCGCCCGGATGCCGTCCAACTTCGGCCTGACGATGGCCCCGGAGACCGCGTACGTCACCGGCGGCAGCATCACCTACGGTTCGATCTGGGGCGCGTACCTGCCGATCATCAAGAAGTACGCGGACAACGGCCGGCTGTGGTGGCTGAACATGCAGTACTACAACGGCAGCATGTACGGCTGCTCGGGCGACTCCTACTCGGCGGGCACCGTGCAGGGCTTCACCGCCCAGACCGACTGCCTCGACAAGGGCCTGGTCGTGCAGGGCACGACCGTGAAGGTGCCGTACGACAAGCAGGTACCCGGCCTGCCCGCCCAGCCCGGCGCGGGCGGCGGCTACATGTCCCCGCCCCTGGTCTCCCAGTCCTGGAAGCACTACGGCGGCGCACTCAAGGGCCTGATGACCTGGTCGATCAACTGGGACGGCGCGAAGAACTGGACCTTCGGCGACAACGTCGAGGCGCTCCAGGGTCGTTGAGTCCCACGGCAGTTCCGGCGGCGCCGGGAGAACGAATACGGAAGGCCGGCTCCGTTGGACATGGTTCGGCGGAGCTCGGAGAATGGGACTGTCGGCGAGCAGTCACTGAGGCGGCGCCTGCCGTCGGCCGTGCGGTGCTCTGCGCCGCCCGAGGAGGCCCTCGATGAGCATCCGTATCGCCACCTTCAACATGGAGAACCTCTTCCGCCGGCCATCGGCCTTCCGTATGTCGGATCCGGTGAAGCGCGAGGAAATCCTGGAAGACTTCGCCAAGTTGGTCACTCTCCTCGACCTGCCGGTGTATCAGGCCGCGGACCGGACGGAGATCGCCGCGCTCATCAAGAAGCACCGGGCGTACGAGATCGACCCGCAGAATCCGCCGCCGATCTTCATCAACGAGTCCCGTCCGGGCAAGGACTCCGGGCTGTTCAAGAAGACCGGGTCGGGGGACAGCACCAAGATCGAGGTCACCGCCACGGGCCGTTCCGGGTGGGCCGGTTGGGCCGAGCTGGGGCAGGAAGACCTCGACCTGGACGTGGTGCGGAACACCGGCCGGGTGGTCTCGGAGGTCGACGCCGACATCCTGCTCACCGTCGAGGTCGAGGACCGGCTCACCCTGGAACGCTTCAACACGCAGGTCCTGGAAGGGGCGCTCGGCAGACGGCCGTACCCCTACAACCTGCTGATCGACGGCAACGACGCCCGGGGCATCGACATCGGCATCCTCAGCCGGCACCCGATCGCGTCCGTCCGGACCCACATCTTCGACACCAACCCGGACCGTCCCGACAAGCGCGTCTTCAGCCGTGACTGCCCCGAGTTCGAGATCGAGCTCGACGGAACACCGCTCGTGGTGCTCGGCAACCACCTCAAGAGCAAGTTCCAGGACGACCCGGAGCTGCGGCTGGCCCAGGCGAGGCGGGTGGCGGAGATCTACCGCGCCACGCTGGAGCGCACTCCGCACGTCATGGTCGCCGGAGACCTCAACGACGACCCGAACAGCGCGCCGGCAGTGGAACTGGGCGAGACCGGTCTGCGGGACGTGATGAGTCACCACTCCTATCACGGACTGCCCGGCACCCACGGGGACTGCAACAGCGAGGGCGACAAGATCGACTACCTGCTGCTCCCGCCGGCGCTGTGGCCGGAGGTGCAGCACGTCGGTCTGGAGACCCGCGGCCTCTTCGCGAAGGGCATCAAGTCCTTCGACACCGTGACGTCGAAGGGCAACGCGGCCTCCGACCACGCCGCGCTCTACGTGGACCTGGACCTGTGAGAAAACACCGGTGCCGGGCCCCTGGGAACAGGGGCCCGGCACCGGGCGGGGCTGCGGGTCAGGCGCCGATCAGACGACTGGCCAGGTATCCCTCGATCTGGTCCAGCGACACGCGCTCCTGCTTCATCGAGTCCCGCTCGCGCACGGTCACCGCGTTGTCCTCGAGCGTGTCGAAGTCGACGGTCACGCAGTACGGCGTACCGATCTCGTCCTGGCGGCGGTAGCGGCGGCCGATGGCACCGGCGTCGTCGAACTCGATGTTCCAGTTCTGACGCAGCGCCTGGGCGAGGCCCTTGGCCTTGGGCGACAGCTCCGGGTTCCGGGACAGCGGGAGGACGGCCACCTTCACCGGGGCGAGGCGGTGGTCGAGCCGCAGCACGGTCCGCTTCTCCATCTTGCCCTTGGCGTTCGGCGCCTCGTCCTCGACGTAGGCGTCGAGCAGGAAGGCCAGCATGGTGCGGCCGACACCCGCCGCGGGCTCGATGACGTACGGCGTCCAGCGCTCGCCGGCCTCCTGGTCGAAGTAGGAGAGGTCCTGGCCGGAGGCCTTGGAGTGGGCGCCGAGGTCGTAGTCGGTGCGGTTGGCGACACCCTCCAGCTCGCCCCACTCGCTGCCGCCGAACTGGAAGCGGTACTCGATGTCGGCGGTGCGCTTGGAGTAGTGGGAGAGCTTCTCCTTCGGGTGCTCGTACCAGCGCATGTTCTCAGTGCGCAGGCCCAGGCCGGTGTACCAGTTCCAGCGCTGCTCCATCCAGTACTCGTGCCACTGCTCGTCCTCGCCCGGCTTGACGAAGAACTCCATCTCCATCTGCTCGAACTCGCGGGTGCGGAAGATGAAGTTGCCCGGCGTGATCTCGTTGCGGAACGACTTGCCCATCTGGGCGATGCCGAACGGCGGCTTGCGGCGCGAGGTGGTCTGCACCTGGGCGAAGTTGGTGAAGATGCCCTGGGCGGTCTCGGGGCGCAGGTAGGCGATCGAGCCGGAGTCCTGCGTCGGGCCGAGGTGCGTCGACAGCAGACCCGAGAACTGCTTGGGCTCGGTGAACTGGCCCTTGTTGCCGCAGTTCGGGCAGTTGATGTCGGCCAGGCCGTTCGCCGGGGCGTGGCCCTTCTTCTCCTCGTACGCCTCCTCGAGGTGGTCGGCGCGGAACCGCTTGTGACACGAGGTGCACTCGGTCAGCGGGTCCGTGAAGGTGGCGACATGGCCGGAGGCGACCCAGACCTCGGAGGCCAGGATGACGGACGAGTCGATACCGACGACGTCCTCGCGCGACGTCACCATGTAGCGCCACCACTGACGCTTGATGTTCTCCTTGAGCTCGACACCCAGCGGTCCGTAGTCCCAGGCGGCACGCTGTCCGCCGTAGATCTCACTGCACGGGAAAACGAAGCCACGGCGCTTGCTCAGGCTGACGATGGTGTCGATCTTGTCGGCGGCCACGGTGCTCTCTTCATTACGACGACGGGCGTTGAAGCGAGATGCTTCCAGCGAATGATTCAGGTTACCGGCGCAGGCTCCCCCACGACCAAATCGGCCCCCTGCCCACGGCCCCTCGAAGGCGTTGTTGACAACGGTTTCCATGTTAGTTGAAAATGACTGTCATGAACGTACGACGACGCCTGCCGGCTTCCCGAATAAGCACGTCCGCGGTCGCCGCCGCCACCGCACTGGGGCTGGGCGCCCTGTCCGCCTGCTCCACCGACAGTGCCGCCGCGGGCAACACGGGCAAGTTCGACGTCGTCGCGTCGTTCTATCCGATGACCTTCCTCGCCGAGCAGATCGGCGGCAGCCACGTCCACGTCACCAGTCTGACCACTCCCGGCCAGGAACCGCACGACCTGGAGATCAGTCCCAGGCAGATCGCCCGGATCGAGGAGTCCGACGCGGTCCTGTACCTGAAGAACCTCCAGCCCTCCGTCGACGACGCGGTGGCCCAGTCCCCGGTCACGACGAAGATCGACGCGGCCTCCCTGACCACGCTGGAGGAGCACGGCGACGAGGTCGGCGGCCACGCGGCCGCGCACGACACGCACCCCGACGAGGAGTCCGGCGGCAAGGACCCGCACATCTGGCTCGACCCGGTGCGCTACGCCCAGGTCGCCGAGGGCGTCGGCAAGGCCTTCGAGAAGGCCGACCCGGACCACGCGGCCGACTACCGGAAGAACACCGCCGCCCTGGTGAGGAAGCTGGACGACCTGAACACCCGCTTCGAGGACGGCCTCGCGAACACGAGGACCAAGGTCTTCATCACCACGCACGCCGCCTTCGGCTATCTCGCCGAGCGCTACGGCCTCACCGAGGAGGCCATCAGCGGCCTCGACCCCGAGTCCGAGCCGAGCGCCGCGCGCGTGAAGGACCTGGAGAACCTGGCCAGGGCCGACGGCGTCGCCACCGTCTTCTACGAGACGCTCGTCAGCGACAAGACCGCGAAGACCGTCGCGGGCGACGCGGGCCTGCGGACGGACGTCCTGGACCCGATCGAGGGCATCACGGCGCAGTCCCGCGGCAAGGACTACTTCTCGGTCCAGGAAGCCAACCTGAAGGCGCTCCAGCGGGCGCTGGGCGCCAAGTGACCGGCACGGAGGAGGACACCATGGGCGAGCCCGTCATAGCGATGCGCGGGGTGAGCGCGGAACTCGGCTCTCGCCCCGTGCTGCGCGGCATCGACCTCACCGTGCGCGCCGGTGAGGTGGTCGCGCTGCTCGGAGCGAACGGCTCCGGCAAGTCGACCGCCGTGCGCAGCGTCATCGGCCAGGTGCCGGTCAGCGCCGGCACGATCGAGCTGTTCGGCACCCCGCGCCGGAGCTTCGGGGACTGGGCGCGCGTCGGGTACGTACCGCAGCGCACCACCGCCGCGGGCGGGGTTCCCGCCACGGTGACCGAGGTCGTCTCCTCGGGCCGCCTGGCCCGCACCCGCTTCGGCCTCTTCCGCGGGGCCGACCGCAGGGCCGTGCACCGGGCCCTGGAACTGGTCGGCATGGCGGACCGCGCCAAGGACCCCGTGACCGCGCTCTCCGGCGGCCAGCACCAGCGGGTGCTGATCGCCCGCGCCCTGGTCGCCGAGCCCGAGCTGCTGATCATGGACGAGCCGATGGCGGGCGTCGACCTGGCCAGCCAGGAAGTGCTGGCCGCGACCCTGCGCGAGCAGGTCTCCCGGGGCGTCACGGTCCTGCTCGTGCTGCACGAACTGGGCCCGCTGGAGCCCCTGATCGACCGGGCGGTCGTCCTGCGCGACGGCTGCGTGCTGCACGACGGCCCGCCGCCCAAGGCGGTCGGCCTGCATGCCCTGCCCGGCCACGACCACGTACACCCGCACGCACCCGCGGGCGCCGAACCGATCCGCACGGGACTGCTGAGCTGATGGAATTCCTGAACTACGCCTTCATGCAGCGGGCGCTTCTCGCGGCCGTCCTGGTCGGCATCACCGCGCCCGCGATCGGCATCTACCTCGTCCAGCGCCGCCAGCCCCTGATGGGCGACGGCATCGGGCACGTCGCGATGACCGGCGTCGGCCTCGGCTTCCTGCTGCACGCCTCGCCGGTGTGGATGGCCACGGCCGTCTCCGCGCTCGGCTCGGTCCTCATGGAACTGATCCGCTGGTACGGCAGGACACGCGGTGACATCGCCCTCGCCATGCTCTTCTACGGCGGTATGGCCGGCGGTGTCATGTTCGTCAACATCGCGCCGGGCGGCTCCACCGCCAACCTGATGTCATACCTGTTCGGCTCGCTGTCGACGGTCGCGCCCTCCGACGTGACCGCGATCATGGTGCTCGCCGCGTTCGTGGTCGTCGTGACCCTCGGGCTGCGCCGCCAGCTGTTCGCGGTCAGCCAGGACGAGGAGTTCGCGCGGGTCACCGGGCTGCCCGTACGCGCCCTGAACCTGCTCACCGCGGTCACCGCGGCCGTCACGGTCACCGTCGCCATGCGCGTGGTCGGCCTGATCCTGGTCTCCGCGCTGATGGTCGTACCGGTCGCCGCCGCGCAGCAGCTCACCCGCAGCTTCGCCGCGACCTTCGCGGTCGCCGTCGCCCTCGGCGTCACCGTGTCGGTCGGCGGCACGATCACCTCGTTCTACCAGGACGTCCCGCCCGGCGCGACGATCGTCCTGCTGACCATCGCTGCGTTCGTCGTCCTGACCGCCCTGGCCACTCCCCTGGCCCGCCGACGCGCCCGCGCGGCCGCAGCGGCACGGCCGGCGGGCGATCCCGCCGAGTGCTCGATTCCGGCCACGCGCGGGGCGGGGGACGAGGTCGGCGTCTGACCGCCGACAGCCCGGGCTGGCACAATGGCCCGGGCAGAAGCGAGACGTGGAGGAGGCAACCGGTGACGACCGCTGGACCGCCCGTGAGGGGCCGCGCCACCCGGCAGCGTGCCGCTGTGGCGGCGGCCCTCGACGAGGTCGACGAGTTCCGCAGCGCGCAGGAACTGCACGACATGCTCAAGCACAAGGGCGACTCGGTCGGCCTGACCACGGTCTACCGCACCCTCCAGTCCCTCGCCGACGCCGGCGAGGTCGACGTCCTGCGCACCTCCGACGGCGAGTCCGTCTACCGTCGCTGCTCCTCCGGCGAGCACCACCACCACCTCGTCTGCCGCACCTGCGGAAAGGCGGTCGAGGTCGAGGGCCCCGCCGTCGAGAAGTGGGCGGAGGCCATCGCCGCGGAACACGGCTACGTCAACGTGGCCCACACGGTGGAAATCTTCGGCACCTGCTCCGACTGCGCGGTGGGCAAGGCGCCGTAGGGACGCGGACCGTCGCCGGCCGCGGGTCCGTCGTGGCCGGTCGCGCGGTTCCCCGCGCCCCTGCGGAGCCGCAGCTCAGTCAGTCTCGCCCGAAGCAGCGCTCCAGTTCGTCCAGGTCGTAGAAGGCGCTGCCCTTCGCGACGGGGCGGCAGCCGGTCCTGAAGGCTGTCTCCTTCTCGTTGTAGAGCATGCGCACCAGGTAGCGGTCGCCCTTGCGGAACACGTCCCACTGGATGTTCGCGCCCAGCGGGGAGACGGACGCGCCCCGCCAGGGGTTGTCGGCGTAGGTGTACGGCTCCCCCGGCGTCGCCGGTTCCGTGCTGCCGGGCAGGCCCATCAGGGCGGCCAGCGGGATGATCTCCTCGGCGTGGGTGAAGCGCAGCTCGGCGCCGAGGTCGCCGGTGCCGGCCCGCTCGGCCTCGGCCCGCTCGAAGAAGTCGTCCAGCAGGACACCGGCCATCCTGTAGGTGATGTCGCTGTCGGCGAAGCCGGGGCCCTTCTCGTAGAAGTCCTCGGCGTCGCTCAGGTACCCGAACCAGGCGGCGTCGGAACGGGAGATGAACCGCTCCATGCCCCAGCCCCGCCCGTCCGGGCTCTCCTCGCTCATGGCCGGGGCGATGGCGTACAGGTTGTAGACGGCCCGGGCGGCGCCGACCTGGTCGGTGATCCGGTCGACGAAGTCGTCCTCGAAGATCCCGTGCAGGACGCCGCGGGCGGCCCGATGCGTCCTCGGCTGGTCGGTCACGGCGTGCAGCGTGTCCTTGAGGCGCTGGTCGTTCGCGATGTAGTCACGGTAGGCGGCGCCGCCCGCGGCCTTGTGGAAGTAGAGCAGGTCCTTGTCGGTGCGGGCCGGCCCGATCAGCGGCTTCAGCGCGGGGTCGGTGTCGGCGAGGGCTCCCGCGAACACGTCACCGCTGTCGACGGCCCGCCCCTGGCCGGAGCTGACCACGTCGATCTTCTCGCCGTCGGCGGCGATCTTCCCGAACAGGGACGGCAGCCGCCGCTCCAGGCGCACGGCCGTGTCCCGCAGCTCCTGCCTGCCGCGCCCGCTGAGGTTGCCGTAGCCCACCTTCGCCATGGCGGCCTGCAGGGCGCGGACCTTCGGCCCGAACACCTCGCCTCGGTGCGTGAGTCGGCCCTCGGCCTGTGCCTTGTCCCACAGCGCGAGGATCAGGTCGCCGTCCTCGCTGTCGGTCGCCGCGCGGGAGCCGTGCCGGGACACGTTCTCGGTGAAGACGGGAACGAAGCCGGCCGGGGCCTTCTGGTAGCCGCGGGGGTTCTGCCACGGCGCGTAGGGCGCCTTGGTGCCGTAGCTCTGGCGGTCCGAGGGGCTGTCGGCCGCATGCGCGGGCAGCGCGGTGAGCAGCAGGGCGCCGAGGGCGAGAAGAGGGGTGAGACGTCTCATGATTCCCGCATCCTCGGCGTACCCGATGAACCCCCCGTGACTACGAGGTGGAATCACCCTTCATGTCGGCCTCCATGGCGAGGAGTTCCTCGTTCGGTACGGCCCCGCCGAAGCGCCGGTCGCGGGAGGCGAACTCGACGCAGGCCCGCCACAGGTCACGCCGGTCGAAGTCGGGCCACAGCACGTCCTGGAAGACCATCTCGGCGTACGCGCTCTGCCAGAGCAGGTAGTTGGACGTGCGCTGCTCACCGCTGGGACGCAGGAACAGGTCGACGTCCGGCATGTCCGGGTAGTACAGGTACTTCTGGATGGTCTTCTCGCTGACCTTGGCGGGGTCGAGGCGGCCGGCCTTCACGTCCTCGGCCAACGCCTTCGCCGCGTCGGCGAGTTCGGCGCGGCCGCCGTAGTTCATGCAGAAGTACAGGGTGAGCAGGTCGTTGCCCTTGGTCTGCTCCTGGGCGACCTGGAGTTCCTTGGCGACCGACTTCCACAGCCTGGGCATCCGGCCCACCCAGCGCACCCGGATGCCGAGCGCGTCGAGCTGGTCGCGGGTCTTGCGGATGAAGTCGCGGTTGAAGTTCATCAGGAAGCGGACCTCGTCGGGCGAGCGCTTCCAGTTCTCGGTGGAGAAGGCGTACAGGGAGATGTTGCGGACGCCGATCTCGATGGAGCCCTGCAGCACGTCGAGCACGCGCTCCGCGCCGACCTTGTGGCCCTCGGTGCGCGGCAGACCGCGTTCCTTGGCCCAGCGGCCGTTGCCGTCCATGACGATCGCCACGTGGTTCGGGACCAGCTCACCCGGGAGCTTCGGCGCGCGGGCACCGGACGGGTGCGGCTCCGGCGACCTGTACTCGCGGCGCTGGCGCCCCAGGATCCCGCGTACCACCATGTGCTTCTCGTCTCCCTCTGCTCGGGCTTCTCGGGCTGTTACTTCTCGACGTACCTGAGCGAGCGCAGCCCGCGCTCCAGGTGCCAGTGCAGGTAGGCGGACACCAGCCCGCTGCCCTCGCGGACGTACCGCGCCTCGCACGCGTCCGCCGTCTCCCAGTCTCCCGTAAGCAGCGCGCCGAGCAGAACCAGGGTCTGCGGCGAGGGTACGACACTGCCCGGCACCCGGCAGTCGACGCAGACGGAACCGCCGGAGGCGACCGAGAAGAACCGGTTCGGTCCGGGCATGCCGCACTTCGCGCAGTCGCCGAAGCTGGGTGCGTAGCCGTTGACGGCCAGTGACCGCAGCAGGAAGGCGTCCAGGACGAGGTGGGGCGCGTGCTCGCCCCGGGCGAGGGTCCGCAGGGCGCCGACGAGCAGCAGGTACTGCTGTACGGCGGGCTCGCCCTCGTGGTCCGTGAACCGCTCGGCGGTCTCCAGCATGGCGGTGCCGGCGGTGTAGCGGGCGTAGTCGGTCACGATCCCGCCGCCGTACGGCGCGATGGTCTCGCTCTGCGTGCACAACGGCAGCCCGCGCCCGATCAGCTCGCTGCCCCGCGCGAAGAACTGCACGTCGACGTGGGAGAACGGCTCCAGCCGGGCCCCGAACTTCGACTTGGTCCGCCGCACGCCCCGCGCCACGGCCCGTACCCGTCCGTGCCCGCGCGTGAGCAGCGTGATGATGCGGTCCGCCTCCCCGAGCTTCTGGGTCCGCAGGACGATGCCGTCGTCCCGGAAAAGGCTCACGGCCGACCCCCGCTTCCGGCCGACCGGGGGCCCGGGGAGCGCACCGCGGGCGGGCACAGCGCGACCCGGGCCGCCGCACCCGGCCTCTGGGTGCGCGGCAGGACGCCACCGGCGCGGAACAGACTCATGGCTCCATTCTGCCCGCCCACACCGCCTTCCCGGGCAGGGGTCGGCTCTTCAAGGCACCTCGCCCCTGCTGCGCGCGTTGGCGTGGGCCGTCGCCGCGCTCAGCCGCTCGGCCGCGGTCGCCCGCCGGACGGACTCGGGTCTGACGTCCCACTCCCGCCCGCCGCCGTACGGCCGCAGCTGCACATACGGCCCTTCGTGCCCCATGACGATGCCGAGGCGTCCGGTACCGGTGTCGACGGCACAGGAGCCGACCGGGAGATTCATCGCGTCCACTCCCGGTGGCTCCCCTGCCTCCGGCAATTTCACTCTTCGCATGCCACTGGTGGCCCAGCGTGCCTACACTCGGCCGGAGTCTGCCTCGACGGCGGGCCGCGAGTCGGCCCCGGCGGGGGTGGTGGCAAGTCGGCCGCAGGGGCGGCGGCGCGGCGGGCGGCGCCCGGTCCTCAGGCATGGACGGAGTGCGTCCCTGGCGTCCCGGACCGACCCGGGGGCGTGCGTACCCCCAGGTCGGTCAGGGCATCAGAGGTAGTCGCCGGGGAGCTTGTCCCAGCAGTACCCGTGACCGGTCCACGGCGTGCCGACGTAGTACGGGTCACCGTTGGACAGCAGCACCGAGCCGGTGTTCGGGCCGACGACCCCGTCCGGCGTCTCGAAGGTCAGCCAGCCCTGGAGCCACCGGACGGTCGCGTCCGTCTGTTTGCCCCAGACGCTGTCCTCGGCGATCTTGCCGTACGGCGGATTGGGGTAGTCGTCGGCCCAGGCGTGGCTGGCGATCATGTAGTTGAGGTTGTGCTGCACGCACCACACCCCACTGCCGGACGTGGTGTGGCCGTAGCCCAGCCAGGCGGCCCCGGAGCTGGCGTCGGCCGTGCCGGACATGCCCAGTATCGACGCTCCGGTCACGGCGAGCGCGACAACGCCCTTGGCGATCTTGTTCTTGATGCTCACTCGGAGCCCTTCCGTTTCGTGTGACTGTGAGTGGTGGGGGCCGGGTCAGTACGAGCTGGGGATGTAGTTCCAGCAGTAGCCCCAGCCGCCCCAGGAGGTGCCGTTGTAGTACGGGTCGCCGTCGTTGAGCAGCAGCTGGCCGGTCTCCGGGCCGACGACGCCGTCGGGCCGGCTGCCGGTGGCCCAGGCCTGGTACCACTTGACGGTCTGAAAGGTCTGGTTGCCCCAGCTGCTGTCCTCGGCGATCTTCCCGAAGGGCGGGTTGCCGTACGCCTGCGGCCAGCGGTGCTGGTCGATGATGTGGTTGAGGCTGCGCTGCACACACCACACCGGGGCGCCGGAGGTGACGTGGTTGTAGCCGATGTACGGCGCGTTCGGACTGGCGGAGGCGCCGCCGGAGGCGCCCACGACGGAGGCGCCGGCGAGCGCGAGGGCGACGGCGCCCTGGGCGAACTTGGCTTTGATGCTCACGAGTTGCTCCTTCCGTCGGCGGCGCTCCCGACGACCCTGTCCGCGATCCTCATGAACGCCGGTCGTGCCGCGTCGACTTCACGATCTGTCACCACATATGATCCTTTGAGCTTTTGGCGTGTGCTGCTCAAGCCGTGACTGGTCTGAGTCTGCGGGGAACGGGGGAACGTCGTGAACTTGTGTGCGTTGAAACGCAAATTCGCAGGTCGGGCGGGTTGAGATGCTGCGAATTCACTTCACGGGCGAGGACCTGGCCCGGATCCGGATCGCCGCGGAGCCCGACCCGTTGTGGGAACTGCTCATCAGCCTGAACCGGATGCGCAGACGCGATGCGGGGGTGGTCTTCGGCTCCTGGCTGAAGGAGACGCTGCCCCGGGTGCCGTCGTCGATCCGGGCACTGACCGCGCTCGCACCACCCGTCGGTTACTCGGTGGACTTCCTCACCTCGGCCGCCGGTGCCGGCTTCGACGACCAGGTCGAGGCGCTGCGCGCCACACCACTCCGGCAGGTCCACGCGGATCTGCGGGAGTTCGGCCGGCGCAACCCCACCAGGCGGCTGCCCTCGTGGTGCCGTGAACTGGTCGCCGGTGAGGCGTCGGGTCTGGGGCGGCTGGCCGACGCCTCGAAGGCCTACTTCGGCGCCGCCCTCGTGCCGTACTGGGACCGGATACGCGCTCAGGTCGGCCGGGACCGCTCGCGGCGCTCCACCACCCTCCTGGACGGGGGCTGGGACGCGGTCCTCAGCACCCTGCACCCCTCCGCACGCTGGGAGTACCCGGTCCTGCGCCTCGACTACCCGGTCGACCAGGAGCTGCATCTCCGCGGGCGCGGACTGCTCCTCCAGCCCTCGTTCTTCTGCCGCCACGCCCCGACGGCCTTCGCCGACCCGGGCCTGCCGCCGGTCCTGGTGTACCCGATCGAGCACCAGGTCAACTGGGCCGCTCCGCAGGCCGCTCCGGCTCACCGCCGGGCGCTCGGCACGCTCGTGGGGCCGACGCGGGCGGTCCTGCTGCACGCGGTCGCCGAAGGGACCGCGTCGACCGGCGACCTCGCCCGCAGGGCCGGCACCACCGCGCCCAACGCCAGCCGTCACATCGCGGCGCTGCGGGAGGCGGCCCTGGTCTCCAGCCACCGCCACCGCAACGCGACGCTGCACACCGTCACGGAACTGGGCCTCGCCCTGCTCGGCGGCGGCGATCCGCTCATCCCCGTGCGGCCGGTGTAGTCCGCCAACCACCGCCGCTCGACGTGCCATTGGTGCGACCGGTGGCGGCTGGGCCATTCGTGTGCGCTCTCTTGACCGCCCCCACGGGCCCTCCTATGGTCGCGCTGACCGACCGGACGTAGGACGTCGTACCTCCCCCCTCCCGCCCCCGACCTCCCTGGAGGAACCGTGCGCGACGACGCGACCCACGACGTGCCGGCACCGCGCCGCCGGTCGTTCCTGACCGGTGCGGGGGCGCTCGGCGCGGCCGCCCTCCTTCCGCCGGCGCTCGCGGGCTGCTCCGCCGGTCCGGAGTCCACGAACGACACCGGCGACGGGGGCAGCGGCAAGGACCGCACGCTGACCGCGGTGATCGGGTACGGCAACGACGGCAGCTGGGATCCGACGCAGACGGCGTCCGCGTTCGCCATGGCCGGCAACAACCACGTCTACGAGGGTCTGCTCGACACCGACCCGATCTCCCGGGTGCCCTACCCTGCGCTCGCCACCGAGGTGCCGAAGGACGCGAACGCCACGACCTGGCGGTTCACGCTGCGCTCCGGTGCGACCTTCCACGACGGGAAGCCGGTCACCGCCGACGACGTCGTCTTCGTCTTCGACCGGATACTCGACCCGAAGACCCAGACCCTCGCCAGGGGCTTCTTCGTGAGCTGGCTGAAGGAGGTCAGGAAGGTCGACGCGCGGACCGTCGAGCTGGTGCTGAGGTTCCCCTTCCCGGACGGGCTCGCGCGGCTCACTCTGGCCAAGGTCATGCCGAAGCACGTGTTCTCCCGGCCCGGCGCCTGGGACGACGCGATCAAGGGGCTCGCGGTGGGCTCGGGGCCGTACCGGCAGACCGCGCACCATCCGAAGTCGAACACCACCTTCGAGGCGTTCGCCGCCTACAACGGCCCGCGCAAGGCCGCCTTCAAGCGGATGAACTGGCTGACGATCGTCGACGCGGCCCCGCGCGTGGCGAAGATCTCCGGGTCCGGCGCGGGCGCGCAGATCGCCGACAACATCCCCTACGCCAACATCGCGCGGCTGGAGCAGGGCGGGCTGAAGGTCGCGGGCGGCGCCGGGATGAACAACCTGTTCCTGATGTTCAACACCCGGCACAAGCCCTTCGACGACGTGCGGGTGCGGCAGGCGCTGCACTACGCGATCGACACCGAGAAGATGGTGCAGGTCGCGCTGAAGGGGCACGGGAAGCCGTCGTCGTCGTTCCTCAACGAGGGCAATCCCAGCTACCGGCGGGCCAGGACCGTCTACGACCACGACCCGAAGAAGGCGAAGGCGCTGCTGAAGGCCGCCGGGGTCAAGGGGCTCAAGGTCGAGATCCTCGCCGTGAACGTCAGCTGGATCGTGGACTGCCTGCCGACCATCAAGTCCTCCTGGGACGCCATCGGCGTGGAGACGACCCTGGCGCCGCAGGAGACCACGGCGGTGTTCACCAAGATGGACCAGAAGCAGGACTACCAGGTGGTGGCCGCGGCCTCCAACCCCAACCAGTTCGGCCTCGACGCCGACCTGATCATGCACTACAACTACGGCCCCCAGAACCTGTGGATGCAGTACACCCGATGGGCCGACAACCCGATCGCCAAGCAGCTGTTCCGGGACATGGACCGGGCGACCCGGGAGCCCGACCCGGCGAAGAAGAAGACGATGGTCCAGGACTACGTCGACGTCGTCGCCGAGCAGGCCGTGCTCTACCCGGTCGTCCACAACGAGCTGATGACCGCCTGGGACCCGCGCAGGCTCAGCGGGATAAGGCCGCAGCCCTACCCGGGCATCAACCTCCTCCAAGCCCGGTGGACCTGACGGCATGACGGCCGTCGTACGGATCCTGCTCCGCCGCGTCGCCCTGCTGGTGCCGCTGCTGCTCGGGATCGTGCTGTTCGTGTTCCTGGTGATGCGGTTCTCGGACGTCGACCCGGCGTCCGCCTTCTTCCAGGGCGCCAACCCGACCCCGCGGCAGCTGCACGACTTCCGGGAACGCAACGGCCTGCTGGACCCGCTGCCGGTGCGCTACGTCCACTTCGTCGGCGACCTGCTCCACGGCGACCTCGGCACCAGCGCCCTGACCCGGGCTCCGGTCGCCGACCAGGTCGCCACCGCGCTGCCCCTCACCCTCCAGCTGACCTTCCTCGGCCTGGGCATCGCCGTGGTGCTGGCGCTGGCCGGCGGGGTCACGGCGGCCGTCCACCGGGACCGGCTGCCCGACCAGGTCATCCGGGTCGTCTCCCTCGTCGGAGTCGCGGCACCCGGGTTCTGGCTGGCGCTGCTGATGATCCAGTACCTGGCGGTGGACCGGGGCTGGTTCCCGACCGGCGGCTACATCAACCCGGCCGACTCCGTCACCGGCTGGCTGAAGACCATGGCCCTGCCCGCCTTCGCCCTCTCGCTGCCGGTGGCCGCCCAGCTGACCCGGATCGTGCGGACGTCGGTGGTGGAGGAACTGGACAAGGACTACGTCCGTACGGCGATCGGGAGCGGGCTGCCGCCCCGGGTGGTCGTCGGCCGGAACGTCCTCAGGAACGCCCTGGTCAATCCGCTGACCGTGCTGGGCCTGCGCGTCGGCTATCTGCTCGGCGGTGCCGTCGTCATCGAGACGATCTTCTCGCTGCCCGGCATGGGCAAGCTGATGATCGACGCCGTGCAGAACGGCGACCCGGCCGTGGTGCAGGGGGTCGTGCTCACCACGGCCACCGGGTTCGTCGTCGTCAACCTCGTCATCGACATCCTCTATCTGCTCGTCAACCCACGTCTGAGGGCGGCCTGATGGTCACGCGCGCGAGCCTCACCGAGCGGCTCTCCCGGCCCGGCGTCCGGCTCCGGGGATGGCGCCGGCTCCCGCCCGTGTCGAAGGTCGCCGTCTGCTTCCTCTCCCTGGTCGTCCTGGTCGCCGTGCTCGCCCCGGTGCTCGCCCCGCACGACCCGCTGGACCAGCATGACCCGGTCGACGGCACCGGGCACCCGTCGGCCGCGCACTGGATGGGCCAGGACAGCCTCGGCCGGGACATCCTCAGCCGGCTGATGTACGGCGCCCGCTGGTCGCTCGCGATCGGACTCGGCGCGACCGCTCTGGCACTGGTCGTCGGCGCGCTGCTCGGGGCGCTCGCCGCCACCTCCCGGAAAGCGGTCGACGAGACGCTGATGCGCTGCCTGGACGTGGTGATGGCGTTCCCGGGCATCGCGCTCGCGGCCGTGCTGGTCGCCGTGTTCGGCGGCGGTATCGGAGTGCTGATCTGCGCGATCGCCTTCCTGTTCACCCCACCCGTCGCACGGGTGGTTCGGGCCAACGTGCTCGACCAGTACGGCGAGGACTACGTCACCGCCGAACGCGTCATCGGCGCCCGCACCCCGCACATCGTGCTGCGGCACGTGGCCGTCAACTGTGCCGCCCCGGTGCTGGTGTTCTGCACCGTCCAGGTCGCCGAGGCCATCGTTTTCGAGGCGTCGCTGTCCTTCATCGGCGCGGGCGTGCGGCCGCCCGACCCGTCCTGGGGCAGTGTCATCGCCGACGGCAAGAACATGGTGCTGACCGGCGGCTGGTGGGCGACCGTCTTCCCCGGCCTGCTGATCCTGCTCACCGTGCTGTCCCTGAACATCCTCTCCGAGGGCGTCTCGGACGCCTGGGCGGCACCGGCCGCCCGGGAGGTGGCGGCACCCGAGGACCACCTGGAGACACCGGAGCCCGGCACCGGCGAGGTGCTCCCGCTGCCCGGCCTGGCCGAGGCCGCCCGGCGCCTGCGCTCCCGGGCCCGGCCCCGCCCCGCCGCCGATGGGCCGCCGGTGCTCGCGGTGGAGAACCTGGCCATCGGGTTTCCGGGCCGGCACCGGGGCGTGGACATCGTGGACGGGGTGAGCTTCGAGGTGCACCCCGGCGAGGTACTGGGCCTGGTGGGCGAGTCGGGCTGCGGCAAGTCGCTGACCGCACTCACGATCATGGGGCTGCAGCCGAGGGCGGCCCGGATCCGCGGCCAGGTGCGCTTCCGGCAGCGGGACCTGCTCGCCGAGCCGATGCGGGTACGGCGGCGGCTGCTCGGCCACGAGATGGCGATGGTCTACCAGGACGCCCTGTCCTCGCTGAACCCGGCGATGACCATTCGCGCCCAGTTGAAGCAGCTCGTACGGCGCGGTGGCCGGCGCGGCCCCCGCGAGCTGCTGTCGCTGGTCGGCCTCGACCCCGAGCGCACCCTGCGCAGCTACCCGCACGAACTCTCCGGCGGCCAGCGCCAGCGCGTGCTCATCGCCATGGCCCTCTCCCGCGACCCCGGGCTGATCGTCGCCGACGAGCCGACCACGGCACTGGACGTGACCGTGCAGGCCCAGGTGATGGAGCTGCTGCTGCGGCTGCGCGAGGAGCTGGGCTTCGCGCTGATCCTGGTCTCGCACGACCTGGCCCTGGTCGCCGACGTCACCGACCGGGTGGTGGTGATGTACGGCGGCCAGATCGTGGAGACGGGCGTGACCGCCGACCTGGTGGCGGCACCGTCCCACCACTACACGCGCGGCCTGCTCGGCAGCGTGCTCTCGCTGGAGTCGGCCGAGGAGCGGATGACGCAGATCAAGGGTGTCGTACCGTCCCCCGCCGACTTCCCGGCGGGCTGCCGCTTCGCCGACCGCTGCCCGCTGGCCACCGAGGTCTGCCACACCACCGCGCCCGTCCTCGCGGGCACCCCCACGCACACGACCGCCTGCCACCATCCGGCGGTGGAGACGTCGGCGGAGAGCGAGGAGGCCCTCCAGTGACCGCTGTCGTGGAAGTCCGGGACGCCCATGTCGTCCACAAGGCCCGCAGCGGCGGGCTGTTCGCCCGGGACCGGGTGTACGCCCTGACCGGCGCCGATCTCACTGTGGCACCCGGTGAGACGGTCGGTGTGGTCGGCGAGTCGGGGTGCGGGAAGTCGACCCTGGCGAAGGTGCTGGTGGGCATCCAGCGGCCGACCTCGGGGACGGTGTCGTTCCAGGGCCGCGACCTGTGGTCGATGCCCCCCGCCGAACGCCGGGCCACGGTCGGCGCGGGCACCGGCATGATCTTCCAGGACCCGTCGACGGCCCTGAACCGCCGGCTGACGGTACGGCGGATCCTGCGCGACCCGCTGGACGTCCACGGACGCGGGACGAAGACCCGACGGGACGACCGGGTCCGGGAGTTGATGGCCCTCGTCGGCCTGCCCCGGGCCCTCGTCGACGCGCTGCCCGGGCAGCTGTCCGGCGGGCAGCGGCAGCGCGTCGCCATCGCCCGCGCGCTCGCCCTGGACCCCGGCCTGGTGGTGGCGGACGAGCCGACCAGCGCCCTGGACGTCTCGGTCCGCGCGCAGATCCTCAATCTGCTCCTGGACCTGAAGGAGCGCCTCGGCCTCGCCCTGGTGTTCGTCTCGCACGACATCCAGACCGTACGGCGGATGAGCGACCGGGTGATCACCATGTACCTCGGCCGGATCGTGGAGGAGACCCCGGCCGACCGGGTCACCGACCGGGCCCGGCACCCGTACACCCGGGCCCTGTTCTCCGCCACGCCCGGCCTGCTGGATCCCATCGACCCGATCCCGCTGACCGGTCCGGTGCCCTCGGCGACCCGCCCGCCGAGCGGCTGCCCCTTCCGCACCCGCTGCTGGAAGGCCGACGAGGTGTGCGCCGACACGATGCCGGTTTTCTCGGCCGCGTCACGGCCCGGACACCGCTACCGCTGCCACCATCCTGTGGAGGAGGACCAGTCGACCCGTGACCTAGCCCGCCAGGAGCGTTGATGACCCTTTCCGCCCCCTTGACCGGTGTCGTCCCGCCCGTCTGCACTCCCCTGACACCGGAACGCGAGGTGGACGTGCCGTCGCTGCTCGGGCTGGTCGACCATCTGGTGGAAGGCGGGGTGCACGGCCTGTTCCTGCTCGGTTCGACGTCGGAGGCCGCCTTCCTCACGGACCGGCAGCGCGGGCAGGTGGTGGAGGCGGTGGTGGGCCACGTCGCCGGACAGCTGCCCGTCATCGCCGGCGCCATCGACATGACCACTCCACGCGTCCTCGACCACGTTCGCTCCGTCACCGCGGCGGGCGCGCAGGCCGTCGTCGTCACCGCCCCCTTCTACGCCCGCACGCACCCGTCCGAGATCGTCCACCACTACCGCCGGATCGCGGCCGCGAGCCCGGTCCCGGTGATCGCGTACGACATCCCGTCCGCCGTGCACACCAAGCTCCCCGCCGACGTGGTGCTCGGCCTCGCCGCCGACGGCGTGCTGGCGGGCCTGAAGGACTCCAGCGGCGACCTGACCGCCTTCCGCGAGATCGTCACGGCCGCCCGCGCCCACCCCGGCTTCAGCGTCCTGACCGGCTCCGAGCTGCTCGTCGACGCGGCGCTGGCGCTTGGCGCGGACGGGGCGGTGCCGGGCCTGGCCAACGTCGACCCGCACGGCTACGTCCGCCTCTACCGCCTGTGCCGGTCGGGCGACTGGGAGGGCGCACGCGCCGAACAGGAGCGGCTGTGCGCCCTGTTCGGCATCGTCGGGGTCGGCGACCCGGCACGGATGGGCGGCAGCTCGTCGGCACTGGGCGCTTTCAAGGCGGCGCTGCACCTGCGGGGCGTCATCGCCTGCGCGGCGACGGCGGAGCCGCAGATGCCGCTGTCCGGGGACGAGGTGGCGAAGGTGGGGAAGTTTCTGGCGGGGGCGGGGCTGCTCTAGGCGGTTTCGTTCGGATCAGTCGGCCCTTGGTACCGGCACCCTGTGACGCCTGTGCGTCACCACCGCTCACGCGCTGCTCAGGGCTGCGGGACGAGAAGCGATAAAATGATCCGAATCGGTGGCCGGACTTCCGGACCTGGGCTGCACTCGACCTGTGTGACCTTGGGGAGCGGCATGATGGCGAGGTCTCCTGAGAAACGCGGAGTCCCGCACAGCGCTGGTGTGCGGGGCAGGTTGCTGTCCTTCCTGCCCGCTCTACTGCTGCTCATCGGCCTGCTCATCGGCCTCTTCACACCCCGCGCTGTCAGGCCGGATGCCTTCCTCGCCACAGCCATGATCTCCGGCGCCGCACTGCTGCCCCTGTGGGGGACCGTGCTCACCGGAGTGGGCGCGTGCGGCATCTTCGTCGGCCTGATGGCCGACTTCGACGCGCTGCGGGATGCGACGGCCTACTCCGAGCTGGCCACCCTCGTGGCGATTGCGGCATTCGCCGTCTTCTTCAACCGCATGCTGGACCGACGCGCCCATCAGCTGGTTCAGGTCCGCTCAGTGGCCGAGACCGCCCAGCTGGCGGTGCTGCATCCGATTCCACGACACCTCGGTCACGTCACCCTCGAGAGCCTGTACCTGGCTGCTGCGGCGGAAGCCCGGATCGGCGGCGACCTGTACGAGGCGATAGGCACCCCGCACGGCGTACGGCTGCTCATCGGCGACGTACGCGGCAAAGGCCTGCTCGCGATGCAGGCGGCGGCGATGCTGCTCAGCGCCTTCCGCGAGAACGCCCACGACGCGCCCGACCTGCCCCACCTCGCATGCCGCCTGGAGACGAGCGTGAGCCGCAGCGCCGCCAAATACCCGGAGATCCCTGGCTCGGAGGTCGTCGCCGAACGTTTCGCCACCGCGCTCCTCGCCGAGATCCCGGACGACGAGCCGGTCGTCCGGACCGTCACCTGCGGCCACCCTCCCCCACTGCTGCTGCACCGCGGCGAGGTACAGGAGCTCCAGCCCGCCGCCCCCTCGCCGCCACTCAACCTCGGCGACCTGGTGAGCGACGGGTACCACGTCGACCTCACCCCCTTCCACCCCGGAGACCAGCTCCTGCTGTACACCGACGGGGTGACCGAGACCCGCGACCGCTCCGGCACCTTCTACCCCCTTGCCGACCGCGTCCGCTCATGGAGCGGCGAGGCCCCCCACCAGCTCCTCGACCATCTCCACCGTGACCTGATCGCCTACAGCGGCGGCGCACTCGACGACGACATCGCCGCCCTCGTCGCCCGGCGGCGCCCGAGCCTCTGATCCTGGGATGCCACCGAGTACTGCGTCGACTCCGCCGACCGCAGCGCGTCCCGCACGGCTACGACGCCGCGGGACGAGTCTCCTTCAGGGCTTCGATGAAGGGGGTGAAGGCTCCGGGTGGGAAGGTGAGGGTTGCTCTGGCCGGGGTTTTGGAGTCTCTTATGGCTATGTGGGTGTGACGGTGGGCGACCTCCACGCAGGCGTCCCCCTGGCCGCCGCCCGAGAAGGAGGACTTCTTCCAGGTGTCGGGGGTCAGCATGCTCACAGCTCCTTCGCCAGCCGGTGGATGAAGTCACGCGAACGGTCGGGGTCGAGTGACACCGCTTCCACCCTACGGAAGAGCGTTCGATATCGGCTGAGCTGGGCTTCGGCGTCAATGAACACCGGACCGCCGGGGCCGTCGCGGACAACCGTGTCCAACCTGGGGACGGGTCCGCCTGCGTACACCATGGCGCTGCCAGCCCCGCCGAAGCCGTCCAGGTCGAAGGGGATGGCACGCACCGTGACATGGTCGGCCTCGGAGAGTTCCAGGACGCGGGTGAGCTGAGCCCGTGCCGTGGACCGGTCGCCGACCCTGATGCGCAGTGCTCCCTCATGGATCACCGCCTCGTACGGGACCGGGTCCGGGCGCTCGATGATGACCCTGCGCTTCATCCGGTGGTCGACCCATCGCTCGACATCGCCCTGCGGAAACTCCGGGTTCACGTACGAGAAGAGGGACCGGGCGTAGTCCGCGGTCTGGAGAAGGCCCGGGACGTGCAGGAACTCCACGTCCCAGCGGTAGTGGGCGTGATGCTCCAGCTCGGGCAGATCCATGAACGCCGTCGGCAACTGACCGCGGTACTCCTCCCACCAGCCCTGCGTGCGATCGCCGGCGACCACTGCCAGGCCGTCGACGAACTCCGCGTCGGTGCAGGCGTAGTTGGCAGCCATACGACGCAGCCGCTGCTCGCTCACGCCCGAGGTGCCGGACTCGATCTGACTGATCTGGACGGAGTTCACGCCGAGCAGCGCCGCCGCCTCACGAGAGGTGAGGCCTGCTGCCTCACGGAGCCTGCGCAGCTCGACGGCCAGCCGCATCTGACGCGCTGTGGGCTCGCGCTTGGTCCCCATCGACCGCTCCCCTCGTTCGGGTGTCAGATTACGGGATCACCTTGCCCACCCTTAATTCTAAGGTCTACCTTCGGTGACGCGACGCTCACCCAGCGGAAGCGCACCGCTTCGTCCTGCCATGACGGCCGCGGCAATGCCACCGCAGGCAACCCTTGTCTGCTGAACGGAGTTGACCCATGCCCGAGACCTGGGACTACACCCTCTACATCCCCAACGACTTGAGAGCCGTGACGGTGTGCCGCCGCACCTTGCGCATGGTCCTGACGCTGCACGGACTGATCCGGCTCGTCGACACTGCGGAACTCCTGGCGACGGAGCTGGTCTCCAACGCGGTACGGCACACGAAGGGGCCGGCCGCGCTCAGGGTGCGCCGGACGGTACAGGGGGTGGTGTGGATCGGAGCCTGGGACACGGACCCTGGACCGCCGGAGCCGCCACAGCCGTTGGACCGGATCGCCGAACTGGCTGAGGAGGGGCGGGGCCTGGCCCTGATCCGAGCCTGCGCGGACTACTGGGGCTGGCAGCCGTCGGCACGGTTCGGGGACCGGGGCAAGTATGTGTGGTGCGAACTGGAGGCGGTGTGATGGTCGGCTCGCCCCACGAGGCACTGCACCGGATCTTCCAGAAGGACCCGGCGCCGCTGACACGGGCCTTACAGCGGGTGCTGCACGTCCCGTTTCCCGAACCGAGGGAGATCGCCGCACTGAACGTGGACCTCACCGAGATCGAACCGGTCGAACGGCGGGTGGACACGCTGCTGCGGGCGGAGACGGACGAGGGCACGTATCTGCTGGTGGTCGAGTCACAGGGGAAGGTGGACGACCGCAAGCGCGGCAGCTGGCCCTACTACCTCTCCTACCTCTACGAGAAGTACCGCTGCGAGCCGGTACTGATCGTGATCACCCAGAGCAGCGCCACCGCCCGCTGGGCCTCCCAGCCCATCCGGCTCGGCTTCCCCGGCTGGCACTCGCTGACGGTACGACCCCTCGTGCTGGGCCCGGACAACGTGCCGGTGATCGCGGACGAGCGGCAGGCCGAACGCGAGGTACCTCTTGCGGTGCTCTCGGCGATGACACACGGGCGTGGCCCGGGCGCCGCCGCCATACTGGAATCCCTGGCATCCGCCCTGAAGACCATCGACTCCGACAGCGCCGCGGTCTTCGTGCAGTTCGTCGACTCATGCCTGACCGACCCCCAGGCGAAGCAAATGTGGAGGGACCTGATGACGGCGATCCAGTACTTCTGGCGACACCCGCTCGCAGAGCAAGTGCGCGAGGAAGGACGAGAGCAGGGCTTGGAACAGGGCTTGGAGCAGGGTCGGGCCGAGGCAAAGGCCGAGATGGTGCTCCACATCCTGGAGTGGCGCGGCATCCCCGTACCGGACGCCGTCCGTGCACGGGTAAACGCCTGCACCGATCTGGACCAACTTGAGTCCTGGGCCCAGCGGGCGGTGCACGCCACGGACGCGGCGAAGCTGCTCGCCGAGGATTGAGGGGAACGAGAGGAGTGGGCGGGCCGGGCTCAACACTCACCGGGGCGGTCACCGGAAGGGAATGTTGAGCCAGGGGCTGCCGGGGTCGGACATCAGCATCTGGTGGGCCTCGAGCATGTCCCGGTACCAGTCCCCGAACTCCTCCTCATCGAAGTGGAGGCACCGTCCCAGGATGTAGCCGGCGGAGAACTCCTGCCATGACCTGTAGGAGTGAGAGGCCGTCCGCCCCGCCTGGATGACGGCGGACTCGGCCTCCGCCAGCGTCGCGAACCGGGCCCCCAGCCCCCAGCGGGCCATCTTCGAGGCGCGCCCGAGGTCCCAGGCGTCGAGGGACGAGACGTACCGGCCGTCATCGAGGACACCGTCGGCACGCATGCGAGCCTCATAGCGGGTGATACGCCCGATGAGCCGCTGCACTCCCTCGACCCGGGCCTCGACCTCGGACTCGGGTCGGGGCTGAGTTGTGGTGACGCCGTCCTCGGACACCACGATCGACCCCTCGGACTTGGCCCGGATGACGTTGGCGGCGGCCTGACGCCAGTACCCCACGTCGACGTGCCCGCCGAAGTCCCGGGCGATGGTGCGGCGCAGTCCGAGGACGAAGTCCCAGACAGAGCTGTGCTGCTCGCAGGCAAGCAGGTCGCGAAGGTAGTACTGCCACTCCGCACGGGTGGTGATGCCCCACCACTCGCGAAGCCGCTTGAGCTCGTTCAGATACCCGGTGCCATGCCAGGCCATGGCGTTCCAGACGGAGCCGTTGCTGACACACAGGAGCGCTCCGCAGGCGAGGCCGTGGGCGACGGATCCGTGAAGCGGGCCGCCGACCCGGAGAGTGAGCAGCCTGCCGGGAACTCTCAAGGGGCCGTTGGTCCGGTAATGCTGAGCCCACGCGTTGGAGTGCGGTGGCGCCGCCGGGAGGAACGCCTCACAGGGACTGCCCGGATTGACCACGATCCACGGCGGACGCCCCGGCTTCCACGCGTCGGCGAACCACCCGAGGCTGCTGCGGTGGAACACCCGATGCGGCTCAGGCGCCGGCAGCATTCCCACGGTGTACACCGCCCAGACGGGACCGCCGGCACGTGGATCGTACCCAAAGACCGAGTACGTCGTGTCCGGGTCGGTGTCTGCCTTGTCGCGCTGTATCTCGTGATACAGCGGTTCCAGTGCAAGCCTGTCGAAAAACGCGGGCCAGTCTCCACGCAACTTGGCATCGAACAGCGCCTGCTCGATCTCGGTGGGCGCGACCCAAGCCGGCTGCATGGAGTTTCCGTATGCGGCAAGCGGTGTACCGGATGACATGGACGAAGGCCTCTATCGATGACATGTTTGTAAGGTGTGCGAGTGGTCAAGTTTCCTTTTACCTCAAGAGGCGGCCCTCGAAGGGTTCACCGTGAGTATCCAATCGGAACCCATAATCGCCTTTTTCGCAAAATGAACACCCGAAGGAAAGCCAGAAAGCAGTCCACCAAGGCACACTCTTTTGGCGGCGCCAGGTAAGCTTTCTGGTCAATCCGCCAAGAAGAATTCACCAACAACATCCGGAGCGCTCCACTGGCCTTCGGGTCGGCGGCTAGGCCTCCAAGTGGACTTGAACGCGATATTTAAAGCTATGACTCATCACCTGCAGCATCCGAAAGCTCATGGCAGTTCGGGAATCAAGGATAGCCAGGCTGAGAGTTGCTGGCGTAGCGAATCGTTCTCCGGCAACACGTCTATCATCGCCCGCAACGGCGTCAACACATTTTTCACATATCGCAACCGAAGCATCGCCTTCGGAGGAAGTGACTGCCAGTCAGCCGCCTCGATAGAAATTTCTTCTCGAGAGGCACCGATCTCACGGAAAACGACTCTGCACAAGTCAAATGGATCACGAATCCGATCATCTTGCGCGGTACCAAACTCGCGAATGGCGTAAACTCGAATGTTCACCTCATCGGCGAGAACCTTTATTGACGGAAACTCGCCACGCGCTCGCTTTCGTTGACACGCCGCCAAAGCAAGGCGCACCCACCGGAGTCGCGTCTCGACATTGTGGCGCTCATCACGCATCCGTGCTTCAGATAGTTCGCGCAAACATTCCCATTCTTGCCAATTGGTCGCAGGCATTTCAACCCTTGCAACCAGTTGCTCCAGTTCTTCAGCGGATTTTCCGGAGAGACTTCCTCCAGCCGAGACGGTAAGACCCACATCCGACGACTCATCCGATGAATACGATCCCTGCACGTTCGAATGCTTCCCTTCCTACCTGGAGGCTCTCCAGTGACGGCTTGTAATGCCCACTATTGTTGTTGATTTCCATGCCGAAGTAGCTTCCCTCCCCGCCTGCGATTTCTGCTTCACCGGCGGCCTGCACCGGCCCTCCACGGGTCAATACCGGATGCTTGAGCTCGACACCATTGACATGCTTTGGCATGATGAGGAGTTCGCCATTCTGATCCACAGCCCACTTGATGGTTCCCGAGTTAATCACTTCATCAAACCCACTGTCTCCAACCTTCATCGGTTTGACGCCGAGGCGCTCTGCATCGGCCAACTCCCTCTCAAGCTCTTCCGGTAGCTGATTCTCATACAGTGGAGCAAGTCCGAGAGGATCGATGACACGATATGGATTTTCTACGTATGTTACTGCGTTCGGAGCTGCTGAGAGCCCAAGAGGGTCACACGTGAAATAACGGCCGGTTTGGGAGTCATAGTGACGGAAGAAATTGTAGTGGAGCCCTGTTTCCGGGTCGTAGTACTGGCCTGGGAAGCGTAGAGGCGTGTAGGCGGTGCTGTCGGCAGACCATGCCGTTGTTCCCCACAGAGTGCTTCGGGTGCGCCAGGCGATGTCGCCCTGTTCGTCGATGAGTTCGCTCGGAGTGCCGACCAAGTCGGTGACGATGGCGAAGAAGCGGGAGTCGATCTCCTCTTGGGGCGTGTCGGCCGCGGTGATGCGTTCCGTTTGGGTCAGGGGGCGTAGGCCCTGGTGGTCCCAGGTGAGGGTGACCGGGTTGGGGAGGTCCGGGGACGTCGTCGTCTGTTCACAGAGAGTGGTGCCGTCCCAGGTGAAGTCGACCCGTTCCACAATCGTCTCGCCGTCCCGCGCCAGGCGGAGTTTCGCCGTGCGGCGGCCCAGCGGGTCGTAGGTGTAGCGCCAGCGGGTGCCGTCCGGCGTCGTCACCGAGGAGAGGCGGTCCTCGGCGTCCCAGTCGTAGCGCCAGGTGTCCGGCTTGCGGGACAAGCGGGTCTTCTGGCGCAGAGTGATGCGGCCGAGGGCGTCGTGTTCGTAGCGGACGTTGCCTGCGCGGGTGATGCGCGTACCCGTGTACTCGCGGACGCCCGCCGCGTCCTGGCCCGGGTGGTCGGATGGCCAGGATGCCAGGGTCTGGTTGCCCGCCTCGTCGTAGGCGTACCGCTCCGTCCAGCCGGACGCGTGTACCGCCGTCACCCGGCCCGCCGCGTCGAGGTCGAAGCGGCGGGAGCCGGACAGGTGGTCGTCGATGCCGGTCAGGTTGCCGTCGGCGCGGTAGGTGTACGCCCGGTGTTGCACCGTGCGGCCTTCCAGCCCCGTCACCGACTGCGTGGTCAGGCGGCCCAGCGCGTCGAAGGCGTGCTCCAGCGTGACCGTCTCCCCGATGTGACGGGACAGTTCGCGGCCCGTCTCGTCGTAGGTGAAGTCGATCGTGCGGCCCGAGGCCACCATGCCGGTGCGGCGGCCGGCCGCGTCGTAGGACCAGGTGGTGGTGGCGCCGGTGGGCGTAGTGCGGCCGGTGCGGCGCCCCAGCGCGTCGTGCGCGTAGGTCAGGGTGCGGCCGTTCACCGTCTCCGACTGCAGGCGGCCGTGGCGGTCCCGCAGGAGGGTGAGCGTGGCGCCGTCGGGGCCTGTCGCCTGAGCGAGTTGGTCGGTGAAGTCGTAGGCGTACGTCGTCACCTGGCCCGCCGTGTCCTTGCGAATCACCTGGCCCAGTTCGTTGCGCTGGAAGGACGCCACCTCGCCGAGAACGTTGCTGCGGGAAGCGAGTCGACCGGCGGCGTCGTACTCATACCTCAGCCCGCGGTCGTCGAAGTCCGTCTCCATCACCAGACGGCCCGCCGCGTCGTACTCGTACGTCCACGTCAGGCCCTGCGGGTTCGTGACCTTCGTCAGGCGCAGTTCGCTGTCGTGGTCGAACTCGTAGCGGACCCCGTCCGGGCCCGTGCGTGCCGTCAGCAGGTCGAAGTGGGTGTACTCGAAGCGGGAGACTCCGCCGACGGGATCGGTGTGGCTCGTGCAGTTGCCCTCGCCGTCGTACGTCCACGTCTCCGTGGTGCCGTCGGGGGCCGTGCGGCGCGAGAGCCGGCCTTCGACCGTCCACTCCAAGCGGCTGGTCGCGCCGGCGGGGTCCGTGATCGCTGTCGGGCGGCCGTGCGCGTCACGGTCGTAGCGAGTCATGGCGCCCAGCGGGTTCCTGATCTCCACAGGAAGACCGGCACGGTCGCAGACCACGGTCGTCGTGTGACCGAGTGGATCGGTCACGGCAGTCAGGCGGCCGGCCTCCGTGTAGGTGAAGTGGGTGGTCCGGCCCGCCGAGTCCGTCACCGACGTGCGGTTGCCCCGTTCGTCGTAGACCTGGCGGATCACCGTGCCGTCCGTGTTCACCACCTTCACGGGCAGGCCGAGTTCGTTGTACTCGGCTCGTGCCTCGCGACCGTCCGGGCGGACGACCGAGGTGAGGTTGCCTTCTTCGTCGTAGCGGAACGTCGTCGTGTGGCCCAGCGGGTCCGTCTGTGACAGCAGGCGGTGGTACCGGTCTCGCTGGTAGCGAGTGGTGGCGCCCAGGGCGTCTATCTCCGCGACCACCTGCCAGGCGTCGTTCACCAGATAGCGGCGAGTGTGGCCCTCGCCCGTCGTCGCGGTCGTGGTCCGCAGTCCGCTCTCCGGGTCCGGGTCGTCGTACGACAGGCTCAGCGTCATGTGGCCCGCCGTGCCGCCCTCGGCCGTGCAGCGGTCCCGGTCGTCGTACTCGTACGCGTAGCCGCGGTCGTTGGTGTCCGTCCAGGACGTGACCCGGCCCGCGCCGTCGTACGTGAAGCGGAGCGGCAGACCGGAGGAGTTGACGACCTCCGTCAGATTGCCGTCCGTGTAGCCGTAGCGCTTCAGTTCCTCGCCGGTCGCCGCGAGGTGGAGTGCGGTTATTCGGCCGGCATCCGTCGTGATGCCGACACCTTGGCCGCCACTGGAGGTCACGGCCAGGGGCGTGCCTTTCGCGTCGTACTCGAACGTGATCCAGTTGCCGTTGCGGTCGTCAATCTGTTCCAGGACCGACAGGTTCTCGCCGCGGTCGGCGAAGTGCCAGGTGCGCAGAGTCTGCGGGTCCGTGACCGTGTACCCGTCGTCCACTCGGTCGAGGGGCCAGCGGGGGCCGTGACTCGGGAGCGTCGGCAGGCCCGGTGCCGGGTGCGGGTACGCCAGGAGCAGGCCGCCCTCCGTGACGAAGACGACTCCCTCGGCGTCGATCTCCAGGCGCTGGTCCAGGGTGGAGGACCAGGAGGGGCCGAACCAGCGGCCCAGGTGGTAGCCGGACTCCACTCGCCGCTTCAGGACCAGCGGCAGCACGCCGGGCAGGGTGACGTCCGTCTGCGGCAGGTACATCTTGCCGGTGGCAAGGTTGATCGGGTCGGTGCCCTTGCTCTCCGTACTGCTCTCTTCGTGGGAGGGCGCCTTCGGGTCGTCGTCGACCTTGTCTCGGGCGGAATCCGCAGCCCCCCGTTCCCCGGCCGTCGCCTCCTCGGCCCCCTTCACCCCGTCCTCCGCCACCCGGGCCCCGTCGACAGCCGCTCCCTCCGCCCCTGCCTCCGGTATGAGGAACTGAGGAAGCAGTTCGCCGCCGACACCGCCCGGGTCCTGGAGGAAGGAGTTCCACAGGCCGTTCGCGGTCTGGGTGGGGTGGGTGACCATGTGGACCGCGCCACCCAGGAGTTCCACCTTCGCCTGGAGCGCCTCATACGGGTGTGTGATCGCGTACGGGTCGAGCGGGTTCGCGTTGCGGGCCAGGTTGTTCAGATCGCCCAGCCCACGCATGAAACCGCCGAAGAAACGCATGTCCTCCGTCTTGGCGGCATCCCACACGTCAGCACCGTCGAGTTTGAGCTGGTTCAGGGCCGACGGCTCGCTGGGGGCGTGCTGCAGGGCGACTTTGACGCGGTCGGCGGCCTCCGCGGCCAGCTGGGTGCGCTGGCGCCTGGCGGCGGCCAGGATCTGCTCGGCCGCCTGCTTGGCCCCGTCGCCCGGGTCCTGCTCCGAGGGCCTGGGACCGGGGTCCTTGTCGCCCGCCTCGACCGCGTCGTTGTACGTCTTCACCTTCTGCTCATGGGCTTTCGAGGCGGCCTTGCCCTCGCGGTACTTCGCCACCGCCTCCCGCGCCTGCCCCTGCGCCCATTCCACCGTGTGCGCGAAGTCGTCCAGGGCCGTGGCCGCATCGCCGCACGCCTCGGCGGCCTGCCGCCACTTGACCTGGTGCGTCGCGAACTTCTTGCGGAAGGTGTCCGCAGCCTCACCCTTGAAGTCCGACGAGTCCAGCTTCTGCATGCCGCCCGCAACGGCGCCGAAGGACTGCGCGAAGTTCCGCAGATGCCCCGCCGTCTCCCGCAGCTTCGCCGGATTGCCGTGGACGAGTTCCTTCGGGTCCTCGGTCTCGTCCAGCTGCTGCTCGGCCACGTGCGCGCCCAGCTTGGACGCGGTGGAGTCGCCCCAGTCGTCGACCTTGTCGGCCGCACCGTGCGCACCCGCCCAGTCGAGTGCGTCGCCCAGGCCATGGGCACCCTCGTCGACGACATGGCCCGTCGCCCGCTTGACGTGGTCGTAGCCGGACTTCAGCGACCCGACAGCATGGTTGAACTTACTGGTGAACGACATCAGTTACCGTCACCCGCCCCGGCAACATCCCCCAGCACGGACGGTGAGATCGGGATCGGGCTGCCCGGCACGCCCTCGCTCGTCTCCACGTCCGTGAGCATGCCCTTCCCGGTCTTCTTCACGGAGTTCACCAGGTTCTCGCGGTCCTTCTCGCCGTAACCCGTCGTCGCCGCGGCATGGTTGATCTGGTCCAGGCTCTCCTTCTCCACCTGCTCGTTGGAGGCGAAGGGATCTCCGGCCACGGAGTTGTATGCGACCTTCAGCGAGCCCTTCACGTACTCGTCCGTCTGGTGGAAGGTGCCGGCCGCCAGCCCCATCCCCTCCGCCAGCGCGTTGCCCTCCTGCATCAGATCGCGCACCCCCCACTGCCAGCGCTCGCAGAAGGTGTGCAGCATCGCGCCCAGATGGTCGTCACCGACGTCCATGCCGTCCATCTCCAGGCTGGTGAAACCACGCCCCGCGCCCGCCCAGCCCTTCATCCCACCCAGTGAATCCATCTCGCTCAGCGCCTTGTTGATGCCCTCGGCGATCAACTTCAGCCCCTGCACCCGCAGATCGGGCTGCCCTCCCCCGCTCGGCGTCGTCATGCCCGTACCTCCCCCGTCTCCGTCTCCGGTCCGACCACGGCGACCGCTTCCGGCACGATCCCCACCACCGGCGGCAGCACCAGTCCCCGCTCGCCGTCGCCGGCGTCCACCAGCACCCCGCACGGCAGCCCGGCCTCGGCCACCGCCGGTACGCCCGCGTCCAGCACCGCGGCACCCCACACCGCCCGGTACCGCCAAGCCAGGTCGCCCTCCCCACGCGTCCTCGCATACCGCGCGAGCGCCACCTCGTCGGTGAACGCGAGCAGCCAGCGCGCACCGTGCATCTCCACCGTCAGTGCCCCACCGTCATCCCCATACGGAACGAGGACGCGGCGACGGCGGAACTCGCCGAGCTTCGACTGGAACTCGCGCCGATGGACCCTGAGCCGCAGGGCCTGTTCCGCGGAGAGCGGCACGTCTTGCTTCGCGGTGGCTAATGTGCGCGGCTCCGGGTGTGGTCGCGCCGCAGAGAGCACATCAGCAGGAGGCGGCGATGCACCGCCCGTGCGCAGGACTGTCTGCTCCGCGATGTCCGACAGCGCCGACCTGGGCGGATGCACCTCGGCCTTGCTTGTCGCCCCCGTCGAACCCGTCGATCCCGTCGACTCAGCGCCGGTCACAGCGCTTTCCCCCCACCGGAAATGACTTGATACGTTCGGCTGATTTTCATTACGCGAACGATCTTCAATACTCACATGCGTGGGCTGACGCGAGCAACGATCGCCGGATCAACAGTGGGTCAAGGGACGGTCAACTACCGTTCGATACCGAACTGTTTGAGACCGAGCTGTTCAACCGCCGGAACTCGATCGTCTCGTACGCCCCCGCCACCCCCGTCTCGTACAGGATCCCGACGGTGTCGTGGTCCAGTTGGACGAGGTCGGAGTACGCGGCCCGCTGGTCCGAGAGGGTGAGCCGCTTGGTGAAGGTGAGGCCCGCGTCCGCGCTGGACCACAGGGCCATCGCCCGGCGGGCTGTCGGCTCGGACGGGCCGGAGAAGAGCAACGGGGCGTCGTAGCCGCGGAGTTGCAGGACGCTTCCCTGGACCACCGGGACGCCGTTCAGCGTGGGCTGGGCGGCGAAGGGGTGGTCGAGGGTCTCGCCGGCGTCGCTCGAGTAGGCGTCGAGCCGGTTGCCGGGCGTACTGCCGTTCTGGTCGCGGGAGCTGAAGTATAGGCGTCCGTCCGGGAGTTGGGCGGCGCTGGTCTCGTTGGTGTTGGCCAGGCCGTCGTAGGTGTCGTCCACGAAGCCGAGGTGCCAGGTGAGGCCGCCGTCGTCGCTGTAGAGGGCGTGGGCGCCGTAGTACCTGGCCTCCTCGCCGGTGTCGGGGGAGCCCGCGGGCGGGGCGGCGGAGTGGTCGGCGGGGACCAGGAGGCGGCCGGTGTGCGGGCCGCGGGTCAGGGCCAGCGCGTGCCCGGGGCCGGTCGCGTACCAGCGCCAGTGCGGCGGCTTCACCTCGGCCGTGATGTCCCTCGGAAGGGTGAAGCGGCGGCCGTCGTCCGGGCTGCGCTGCACGAACACCCGCCGGCTCTGCTCCGGTGTGGCCTCCCCGAGCATGATCTGCCGCTCCGTCACCGACCCGCTGTTGTACGAGGTGACCAGCACGACCGTGCCGGTGCGCGGGTCGAGAACGGGTGCCGGGTTGCCCCGGGTGTCGCCCTGCCCGGCGGCCACGACCGACAGCGGGCCCCAGGTGCAGCCTCCGTCGGTGGAGCGGCGCAGGACGACGTCGATGTCGCCGGTGTCGCCGGCGCCGTCGTGCCGGCCCTCGGCGAAGGCCAGGACGGTGCCGCGCCGGGTGACGACGGTCGCGGGGATGCGGTAGGTGTCGTAGCCGCCCTCGCCCGCCACGTACGGCACGGAGGAGACGCAGCCGTGCGCGGTGTGGGCGGCATGGGCGGTGACGAGCGGGGCCAGGAACGCGGCGGCGGCGAGAAGGGCGCGGCTCAGCGGGATCACGCACCCATGGTCCCCGGAATCACCAGCCCCGACTCGTACCCCACGACGACCAGCTGGGCCCGGTCACGCGCCCCCAGTTTGCCCATGATCCGGCTCACATGGGTCTTCGCGGTGAGCGGGCTCAGCCCCAACGCGTCCGCGATCTCCGTGTTGTTGAGGCCGCGGGCGACCAGTGTCAGCACCTGCCGCTCGCGTTCCGACAGGCACTCGGGCCCGCCCGTCGGGGGCGCGGAGGGACTGCGCAGGAACCGCTCGATCAGCCGTGCCGTCGGCCCCGGGGAGAGCAGCGCCTCGCCCGCGGCGACCGTGCGGATCGCGTCGAGCAGGTCGGCGGGACGGGTGTCCTTCACCAGGAACCCCGAGGCGCCCGCGCGCAGTGCGTCCACGATGTGCTCGTCGGTGTCGTAGGTGGTGAGGACCAGCACCTTCACCCCGGCCAGGTCCTCGTCGGCGGCGATCAGCCGGGTGGCCTCGATGCCGTCGAGGCCGGGCATGCGGATGTCCATCAGCACCAGGTCGGCGCGTTCGGCGCGGGCGAGGTCGACGGCCTCGCGGCCGGTGGCGGCCTGTCCGACGACCACCATGTCCGGCGCGGACTCCACGAGCATCGCGAACGCGGCCCGGACGAGGGCCTGGTCGTCGGCGAGCAGCACCCGTACGGGTGTCATCCGGTCCCTCCCAGCGGCAGTACGGCCGTCACCTCGAAGCCCCGCGCGTCCTGGCGCGGCCCGGCGGCCACCGTGCCGCCGACGCTGCGGGCCCGCTCCCGCATCCCGAGCAGGCCGTAGCCGGGGGTGCCGTCCCCGGCGCCCGAGCCGTCTTCGGCGCCCGAGCCACCCCCGGCGCCCGTGCCGTCGTCGGTGACGCGGACGCGTAGCGCGCCGTCGGCCTCGTGCACCTCGACCAGGACCGTCAGGTCCTCCCGCCCGCCGTGCCGTACCGCGTTCGTGAGCGCCTCCTGCACGATCCGGTAGGCGGCGGCCCCGACGGCCGGCGGGACCTCGCCGGCGGTGACCGTGAGCCGCACCTCGGCGCCCGCGGTCGTCCGGGCGAGGTCGGCCAGGCCGTGCAGTCCGGGCAGGGGACCGCGACTGTCGGGGGAGCCGGGGTCGCGCAGGACGTCCAGCGTGGTGCGGAGTTCGCCCCGGGCCGTGCGGCAGGTCTCGGCGATGTCGTCGAGGGCCTGCGCGACGGCGGCCCGGTCGAGCCGGTCGGGGTCGGCGGTCAGGACATGGGCGGCGACCGAGGTCCGCACGCCGATCAGGGTGATGCTGTGGGCGAGCAGGTCGTGCAGGTCGCGGGCGATGCGCAGGCGTTCCTCGGCGACGCGGCGGCGGGCCTCCTCCTCGCGGGTGCGTTCGGCCCGTTCGGCGCGTTCGAGGGCCGCGGCGGCGTTCTCGCGGTGGACGCGGATGTAGCCGCCCAGGACCAGCATGGAGACGATCCAGCCGGTGATCTGGAAGGTGACCGTCAGCCCGGCCATGCCGTGGTCGATCTTCAGGGCGACCATGAGCGCGATGACGGCGCAGCCGATGGCCGCCGTGCGCCGGGGGCCGCTGCTCACCGCCACCGTGTAGAGGACGACCATGGAGGCGGCGGTCGGCGCGGAGTGGTTGTAGTCCTGCTGGTGGTAGAAGGCGATCAGCGGGATCATGATCGCCAGTGCCGTCAGCGGCGCCCGCCGGCGCCAGGCCAGCGGCACGTGCAGGGCGAGCAGCAGGGCCCAGCCGAGCGCGTCCGGGTGCCGTCCGCTGCCCACGGTCACCGCGATCGTGGAGGCGAGCGCGGCGAGGCCGACGGCGAGGTACGCGTCCTGCCGGGACAGGTCGGGCGAGAACGCTGCCGGCCGGAGCCGGGGAGCGGTGATGGTTGCCTGCACGGTCCTCATCTTCCGGTAGGCGGGCGCCCCCGCCGAGGGCGGGGGCGCCCGGGGGGCTCAGCCCACGGGCTCCGGCGCGCGCTCGGTGCCCGCCGTGTCCGGTGTCCGGGACAGCGGCCCCGGCCACCACACCCGCCGCCCCAGCGCCACGCTCGCGCTGGTGACCAGGTAGGTGCGGACGAGGAAGGTGTCCAGCAGCACGCCGACGGCGATGACGAAGCCCAGCTCGACGAGCGGGACCAGGCCCATGTTGGTCAGCACCGCGAAGGTGGCGGCGAGGACCAGCCCGGCGGAGGCGATGACACCGCCGGTGGTGCGCAGTGCGGTCAGCGCGGCCGCGGCCGGTTCGGCTCCGCCGAGCGACTCCTCGCGCATGCGGTGCATCAGGAAGATGCCGTAGTCGACCCCGAGGGCGACCAGGAACACGAAGGACAGCAGGCCGAGCCCGGGGTCGCTGCCGTGGAAGCCGAACAGCGGCTCGAACACCAGCCCGCCGAGTCCGAGCGCCGCTCCCCATACGGCGACCACGGCGGCCACCAGGATCAGCGGGGCGACGAGGGAGCGCAGCAGGAGGACCAGGATCAGCAGCACGGAGAGGAGCACGATCGGTACGACGACCAGCCGGTCGCGCGCGTTGGTGTCCTCCAGGTCCAGCTGCTGCGCGCTGGGCCCGCCGACGTAGGAGCCGGGCAGCCGGTGCCGCAGGGCCTTGATGGTGGCGGTCTCGGCGGCGGACTGGGGCGGTGCGGACGCGGTCACCGTGATCTCGGTCCAGCCTCCGCCGGTGCGGCCCTCCCGTGCGTCCGCCACTCCTCGGGTCCCTTTGGCCGTGGCCAGGGTGGCGTCGGCGCGGCCCGCCGGGGTGAGGATCTCGACGGGCTGGGCGGACCGCTCCGGGTAGACCTTGGCCAGCGTCTCCATGGCGGTCACGGAGTCGGGCCGGTCCACGAAGGTGTCGAGCTGCTTCACCGGCCCGGGCAGGTTCAGGGTGCCCAGGGCGAGCGCGCCGAGCAGGGCGGCGCCGGAGGCGAGGACGGTCAGCGGGCGGCGCCCGGCCGAGGAGCCCATCGCGGCGAACAGCGAGCGGCGGGCCTTGGGCGTGCTGCCGTAGGCGGGCACGAGCGGCCAGAAGACCCGGCGGCCGAGCAGGACCAGTACGGCGGGCAGCAGGGTCAGCATCGCGGCCAGCGCGCACAGCACACCGACCGTGCCGAGCGGGCCCATGCCCCGGCTGGAGTTGAGGTCGGCGGCGAGCAGGCAGAGCAGTCCGGCGGCGACCGTGCCGGAGGAGGCCAGCACGGCGGGGCCGCAGCCGCGCAGCGCGGCCCGCATGGCGTCGTACGGCCGCTCGTGGCGCCGTAGCTCCTCGCGGTAGCGGGAGACCAGGAGCAGGGCGTAGTCGGTGCCGGCGCCGAAGACGAGGATCGTCATGATGCCCGCGCTCTGGCCGGAGACGGTGGTGCCGAAGGCCTGGTTGAGGCCGTAGGCCGCCGACCGGGCGAGGAAGTCGCCGATTCCGGCGACGACGAGCGGGACCAGCCACAGCAGCGGGCTGCGGTAGATGAGGATCAGCAGGATCGCGACGACGGCGACGGTGGTGTAGAGCAGGGGCCCGCCGAGGGAGGCGTAGACGCCGGAGGCGTCGGTGGCGAGCGCGGCCGGGCCGCCGGCCCGCACCGTCAATCCGCCCTTGCCACGGGCCACTTCGCGGATGTCGTCGACGAGGGCGTCCCGCTTCTTCTCGTCGGTGCCGGGCTCGTTGCTGGTGACCGGGTACATCAGGGTGGTGCCGTCGGCGGACGGGATGCCCCGCGGGTCGGCGGTCAGGGTGTGGCGGTGGGCGATCTCGGCGACCTGTCCGGCGGCCGTGGCCCGGTCGGCGGCGGTGAGGCCGGCCGCCCGGTGGTAGACGAGGACCAGCTCGGTGGTCTCGCCGCCCGGCAGCCGGTCCTGGAGCCTTGCCACCCGGGTGGAGTCGGCGGACGCGGGCAGGTAGTCGGTGGCACGGTCGTGCTGGACGTCGGCGAGCTTCGCGGCGAACGGTCCCGCCACGGCCAGCAGGGCCACCCACAGGCCCAGCACCAGCCAGGGCAGGCCCCGTCGCCCACCTGTCGCACGTGTTGTCGCGGCCCCCATGGAAAGGGTCCTCCCTCCGGAGCGGATGTCTGGTTACGGCTTCCAGACTTCCGCCGGAAACGGACGCGTTCGTCGGGCGAGGGGGCGAGTTCGCGGCTACTGCCACGGGTGTCCGGAGGGCGCTGCTACTCCCCGGGGAGTATCAGGACGGGGTTCTCGCGGCGGCCAGCAGCCTGCTCACGTCGTCGGCGCAGATGGTGAGGGCCGCGCCGATCGTGGTCAGGGCGTCGCTTTCCGCCGGGCTGTAGGGGCCGTCGGCGAGGGCGATGCGGGCCGCCTGCAGGAAGAGGGCCTCGCGGCCGGCCGGGGCGAGGTGCGGTGCGAGCGGGTCGAGGGCCTCGTGCAGTTCTATGGTGAGGCTCGCGCCGCACGGCTCGCCGAGGACCCGGCCGGTGTCGGCGGCCAGGGCCTCGACCAGGTCGGCCAGCTGGTCCTCGGTGCAGTCCTCGAAGCCGGCGGCGCGCACGGCGGTGGCGGCCGTCTCCAGGACCGTGCGGGAGCCGGTGCCGCCCGCGGCCAGGACGGCGAGGGCGACGGTGTGCACGGCGTCGCGCAGCATCGCGGAGAAGCGGCGGGTGGTGGGATGGTCGAGGACGTCGGTGCCGAAGTGGTGGCCGCAGGACGCGCACTCCACGACCGGTCCGGTCGCCCCGCGCGGCAGCAGCGGCACCCCGAGGAGGGTGAAGCGGCGGCGGCCGGTGAGCCGCTGGTAGTTCCGGTCGCCTCCGCAGCCGGGGCAGAAGAACTCGCCGTCTCCCACGGGTGTCCATGCGGTTCGGGTGCCCAGAATGCGAACAGCCCTGGTGGCACGGCCGTCTCGTCCCCGTACTGGCAGCACGTCGCACCTCCCTAACGACGCGGCAGCATCGCCGCGCTGGCGTGATGTTAGCCACACCAGGGAGGCTGAGTCAGTACCTCGTACGAGACCTTTCCGTGACCTCGCGGTCGCGATGGCCGATAAGTGACGGGGGGAGGGGGGGGGGGGGGGGGGGGGGGGGGGGGGGGGAGAGGGGGGGGGGGGAGGGGGGGGGGGGGGGGGGGGGGGGAGGTGCGAT